>JAVHWH010000301.1:0-3534 GCA_032159915.1 Mycobacterium sp. | reverse complement strand
TGCCTGGTTGATCCCGCTCCTCAGCGGGTCGTTCCGACCCGCATCGTCGCCGGGATAGGCTCTACTCCATGCTCAAGCTCGCCCGCAGCCGCAAATTGGCTGCCGCCGCCGCACTGATCCCACTGGCCGCCTCAGCCGCGCTGATGAGCGCATGCAAGCCGAACCAACCGCCTTCGACCTCTCCTGGCACCCAGCCGCCGATCTGGACCGGCTCACCGGCGCCGTCGAGCGCCGGGCCGACGGGCAAACAGGGCGGAACCGACAGCCTCACCGCGCAGTTGAACGGACCGACCGGCACCAAGATCGCCACCGCGAAGTTCGAGTTCAACCAGGGCTATGTGACGGTCACCATCGAGACCACCGGGACCGGCCAGCTGAGCCCCGGCTTCCATGGTGTGCACATCCACTCGGTGGGCAAGTGTGAAGCCAACTCCGCCGCTCCGACCGGTGGTGCGCCCGGTGACTTCCTGTCCGCGGGCGGGCACTTCATGGCCCAAGGTCAGCACGGAGGTGGCGACTTGACCTCGCTGCAGGTCCGCAAGGACGGTGGAGCGCTCCTGGAAACCACCACCGACGGGTTCACCAAAGCCGACCTGCTTGGCGGTGCGGGCACCTCGATCGTCATCCACGCCGGCGCTGACAATTTCGGCAACATCCCGGCAGACCGCTACAACCAGGTCAACGGCGCACCCGGACCCGACCAGACGACGATGTCGACTGGCGATGCCGGCAAGCGGGTGGCTTGCGGTGTGATCGGCTCCGGTTAGTTCCTTTTCGGACAGGGGTACCGCTATCAGGGTGAATTTCGCGAGCTCGCCCCGTCCGACGCTTGGAGTCGAATGGGAGTTCGCGCTGGTCGACGCGCAGTCGCGCGACCTGAGTAACGAAGCCACCGCAGTGTTCGCCGAAATCGGCGAAAATCCGCGTGTCCACAAGGAACTACTGCGTAATACGGTTGAAATTGTCACCGGCATCTGCGACTCCACCGCGGAGGCGATGGAGGATCTTAGGTCTACGCTGCGCGCTGTCCTGCCGATCGTCGGGCAGCAAGGCATGGAGCTGTTCGGTGCGGGTACGCACCCATTCGCGAGCTGGTCGACACAGCAGCTGACCGATGCACCGAGGTACGCCGAGCTGATCAAGCGCACTCAGTGGTGGGGTCGTCAGATGCTGATCTGGGGAGTCCATGTGCATGTCGGAGTTTCCTCGCCGGACAAGGTGATGCCGGTTATGTCGGCATTGCTCAACTGGTATCCGCATCTGCTGGCGCTGTCCGCTTCGTCACCCTGGTGGGTGGGCGAGGACACCGGCTACGCCAGTAACCGGGCCATGATGTTTCAGCAACTTCCCACCGCCGGCTTGCCGTTCCAGTTCGAAAAGTGGGACCAGTTCGAGGGTTTCGTCCACGACCAGAAAAAGACCGGGATCATCGAGGACGTCAACGAGGTGCGCTGGGATGTTCGGCCGTCGCCGCACAACGGAACGCTCGAAGTGCGAATCTGCGACGGGGTGTCCAACCTTCGTGAACTCGGTGCACTGGTTGCGTTGACGCACTGCCTGGTCGTTGATCTCGAGCAACGCCTCGATGCCGGCGAGTCGTTGCCGTCGATGCCCCCGTGGCACAACCAGGAAAACAAGTGGCGCGCGGCCCGTTACGGGTTGGACTCGATCATCATCCTCGACGCCGACAGCAACGAGCGTCTGGTCACTGAGGACCTTGACGATGTGCTGACCCGATTGCAACCCGTTGCGAAGTCGTTGGACTGCGTGGACGAACTGGCGGCGGTCGCCGACATCCCGCGGTTGGGAGCGTCCTATCAGCGGCAGCGGCGGGTCGCCGAGGAGCACGATGGAGATTTGCGCGCCGTGGTGGACGCGTTGGTCGGGGAGTTGACGATCTGATGGAGGCGGGAGCTGAGTTCGGCCGGCTGGCAATGTTTCCGCTGCAATCGGCATTTCTGCCCGGCGAGGATCTGCCGTTGCAAATCTTCGAGCCGCGTTATGCCGAGATGGTGCGAGACTGCATGCGCGACAACAGCCCGCGGTTCGGCGTGGTGTTGATCTCGCAGGGCCGCGAGGTCGGCGGCGGTGACGTGCGCTGTGACATCGGGACGGTGGCCAGGATCACCGAATGCGTCGACGTCGCCGGCTCGGGCCGGTTCATGCTGCGCTGCCGGACGGCCGAGCGGATCAAGGTGTGCGAGTGGTTGCCCGACGATCCCTACCCGCGGGCTGTCGTCGAGGAGTGGCCGGATGAGCCGGGAGAGTCGGTGAGTGCCGGCCAACTGGAAGAACTCGAAGACCGGATGATGGCGCTGTTCGAGCGGATCGCTAACGCCCGCGACCTGCCTGTGCCGGATCGTACGGAGGTACTCGGCTCCGGTATCGACTTCACCGACGCCGGAGAACGGTTGTACGCCTTAGCATCCTGCATCCCGATCGGGCCGGCCGACCGTTACTCCGTGCTGACCGCCCCGACCGCACACGCTCGGCTGACAGCACTGGGCGAAGCGGTGGACTCCGTCGCCGCGATCATCGAATTTCAGCTTTCGCAGTAGTCCGGCACGGGCGGTGCAAAACTCATGTTCAACCGTGCTTCGATGAAGACGCTGCGCGGCGCCAGGTCCTTGACGTCGTCTTCCGGCGTCCGGTTGTAGCGCCGCATCAGATCCATCGCCTCAGTCGCTGTGACCGCCCAGCCCCGGTCGGTCAGCCACTTTCGCAGTTCGGCGCGTTCTTCGCTGAACAACAGCGCGGGGATGTCTAGCCCGTTGTCGCTCAGATATCGGCGACCCCGCTCGAGGTATTCGGGGTCGAGGGCGTCCGGGTTCAACACTTCTGCGGCAATCCGGGTGCCAGTGGCGCTGAGCCCCAGAATCCGATCCAACAAAAGGTCCTGGCCGGCCGCCGGCAAGTAGGGCAGCAGTCCCTCAGCCGACCACGCCGTGGGTGTCGACGGATCAAAACCAGCTTCGCGTAAGGCCGTCGGCCAATCGGCCCGTAGGTCGATCGGCACCGCCCGATACGCGACGGTGGGACGGGCATTGTGGGTGTCCAGCGTCTCGGCTTTGAACGCCAGAATCTGAGGCTGGTCGATTTCGTAGACGACGGTGCTGGAGACCCAGGGCAACCGCCAGGCGCGAGCGTCCAGGCCTGCCCCCAGAATCACCGCCTGGTCGATGCCGTTGGCGCCGGCGGCGATGAAGTACTCGTCGAACCATTTGGTGCGCGCGGCGACGTAATTCTGAACGATCGGCAGGTGCTGACCGACATCGGAGGAGTCCCAGCCGCGCGCGGTGGCCGCGTCGACGAAAAGCCGGGCGTACCGGTCGGTGAACAGCGGGCAGTTCCCGTCGGAATCAGCGGCGCGGGCCATGGCGGCGCCCAGGGCAGTGGCGCCGACGCTTTCGGTGATGTCCCAGCTGTCGCCGTCAGTGCGTGTCATGATCGTTGCCCATCTCGCTTCCGCGGCAGTGCTGAGTAGAACGACCACGCTGTCGGACACGACCAGGCTAGTGAAAATTCGCAATCCCT
>JAVHWH010000293.1:0-7124 GCA_032159915.1 Mycobacterium sp. | reverse complement strand
AAACAACTGAAAACAACTGAACTGGAGTCATGATGATTGTGCTCGGAATTGTTCTGCTCGTCATCGGATATTTTGTTCCAAGCCTCAGCATCCTGTACACAATCGGCGGCATCCTCATCGTCATCGGCGTGATCCTGTGGATCCTCGGTGCGGTCGGACGCCCGGTCGGCGGCCGAAAAGTCTGGTTCTAGCAGCGGTCGGGTCGGCTCACAGCCAGCACATAGCAGCGCCATAGCAACGACCCATTGGCCTGCGCATACTAGGTAGTTGTGAGTCAACCCCAAACCCACGTCGAGCGCGTCGTCATGCGTCGCGCCGACGGAAATCCGATCAACGTCTTGGTGGTAGACGACGAAGCCGTCCTCGCTGAGATGGTCTCGATGGCGTTGCGGTACGAAGGCTGGAACATCGCGACCGCGGGCGACGGTGCGTCGGCTCTAGAAGCCGCCCGTTCGCAACGGCCGGATGTCGTCGTACTCGACGTGATGCTGCCCGACATGAGCGGTCTCGACGTACTACGCAAGCTTCGCGAGGAGACTCCGCAACTGCCGGTGTTGCTGCTGACGGCGAAGGACGCCCTGGAGGACCGCATCGCGGGCCTGACTGCCGGCGGCGACGATTACGTCACCAAACCTTTCAGCCTCGAAGAAGTGGTGCTGCGACTGCGCGCACTTCTTCGCCGCACCGGTGTCACGACCGAGGACAGCGGCGCACAACTGGTCGTCGGTGACCTGGTGCTCAACGAGGACAGCCACGACGTGACCCGCGCAGGTGAGCCGATCTCATTGACTTCCACTGAATTCGAGCTGTTGCGCTTCATGATGCGTAACTCCAAGCGAGTCCTGAGCAAGGCGCAGATCTTGGACAGGGTGTGGAGTTACGACTTCGGTGGGCGATCCAACATCGTCGAGTTGTACATCTCCTACCTGCGCAAGAAGATCGACAACGGGCGCGAACCCATGATTCACACGCTGCGTGGCGCCGGCTACGTCCTCAAGCCGGCTCGCTAGCCATGGGCGGGGCCTGGTCCCTCAGGTTTCGGCTGCTGATCGGTCAAATCGTCCTGCTTGCCATCGTGTGCATCGGCATTGGCGCGGCGACCGAGCTCTCTTTGTACAAGTACCTACTGGCGCAGCTCGACACACAGCTGCAGGATGCCTCGCAGCGCTCGGTGCGAATCTTCGCCGAGCCGCCCACCGCGCCGTGGCGCCATCATTCGCGGCCCTACCCCCGACCGGGGCCTGGCCCGATCTTTTTGGACGCTCCAGCTCAGCCCGTCGGCATGGTCGCGGCGGTGATCAAGAAGGGCGGGGCGATGGACGCCGGCTACCTGACAGCGGCCGGCGGACGCGCCGGTTTGACTGATCCTGCCCGGGATGAACTCGGCTCGGTAGCGGTCAACCGGCCTCCGGTCACCCGCGACATCGACGGCCTGGGCCGCTATCGGCTGGTTGCCGCCGACGCTCGCCGCAGCGGCGACATCGTCATCACCGGTCTGTCGATGTCCGACGTGGACGCCACCATGATCCGCGTGCTGCTGATCTTTGGCGTCGTGACCGTGATCGCGCTCGCCGCGGCTACGACGGCCGGCATCGTGATCATCCGGCGCGCGCTGGCGCCACTACGCCGCGTCGCCCAGACCGCCGGCAGGGTTGTCGACCTACCACTGGACCGCGGCGAGGTGACATTGCCGGTGCGGGTACTCGAGTCAGATGCCAACCCGCGCACCGAAGTCGGTCAGCTCGGGTCCGCGCTGAACCAGATGCTCGACCACGTCAGCGCCGCGCTGTCGGCGCGGCAGGCCAGCGAGACGCGGGTGCGCCAGTTCGTCGCCGACGCCAGCCACGAGCTGCGCACCCCGCTTGCCGCCATTCGTGGCTACACGGAGTTGGCCCAGCGAGTCGGCGACGATACCGACGCCGTCGCCCATGCGATGAGCCGCGTGCAGTCCGAGACCGAACGGATGACGCATCTCGTCGAGGACTTATTGCTGCTCGCGCGCTTGGACTCCGGCCGGCCGCTGGAACGAGAGCCGGTGGATCTGTCCCGAGTCGCTGTCGATGCGGTCAGCGATGCGCATGTCGCGGGTCCGGATCATCGGTGGGAGCTCGACCTGCCGGAAGAGCCGGTGATGGTGTCCGGTGACGGGGCCCGGTTGCACCAGGTGATGACCAATCTGCTCGCCAATGCCCGAGTCCACACCGGCGCGGGCACCGTGGTCACCACCCGGTTGGGCGACGACGGCACCCACGCCGTGCTGAGCGTGTGCGACAACGGTCCTGGTATTCCGATGCAGATGCAGTCCGAAGTATTCGAGCGGTTCGCCCGCGGGGACACGTCGCGGTCCCGCAAGGGAGGCAGCACCGGACTGGGCCTGGCCATCGTCTCGGCGGTGGTCAAGGCGCACCACGGCACGATCACGCTGGAGAGCGCGCCGGGTCACACCGACTTCACGGTTCGATTGCCGCTGTCCGTCGAGCCGTGACGCCAAAGGTCCGAATAACCTGCGATACAGGAGATTTCGCCGATACGAAGCGACGCCGGGTCGCCGCTATCGTATCGGCCATGATCCGCTAGATGAGGCCTAGGGGCAGGTCACATCGATTTCGAAGGGCTTGTTCACGGGCTGCATCGGGTTGGCCATGTCCACCCCGGTTGCGGTCCCGGTGATCTTGTACTTGCTGCCGTCCTTGGTGGCGGTGGCGTTGCCCTGGCCGGTGCCGGGGGTGTAGCCCAGCGTCACACCGTTGACGTTGCCCAGACCCACTGACTTCACCGACGGCGGGCTGGCGTCGGTCAGCACCACACCGATGCCGGTGGCGGCGCCACCGATGGCGATGTTCTCGTTGCCGGCGGCTGATGTGCAGGCGACGGTGCCCTGCACATTTTGGTCTTTGCCGTCGATGGAGACCTTCGCCACCGACGAGCCGCTCGATGCGGTGGCGCCGCTGCTCGAGTTCGACGAGCCAGTGGAACTCCCCGACGACTTCTTGTCGCTAGAACAGCCAGACAGCCCCACGATGACGATCGCCGTCGCTGCTGCAGCGACCGTTATGGAACGCTTCACCCGGTACTCCTTTGTTGAGGTTGCGGCACGTCGGCAATGATGTGCCGTTTCGGCAGTATGCAGCTTTGCTGAAACCGCGGATAGCACTTTGGGGAAATTGGAGCTGCCTGCTGAGAGGGCATATGACCGGTCCACCCCGAATTTGCCAACCGGCTTCCCGATTGACCAGACGCGGGCTGATGCGGGCTGACACGATGAGCCGGTGCACCCGCTGCGGTTCGACGACACCGCCGATTTCGCCGATGCCGACCGCGGTTTCATCGGCGCCCTGTCGCCGTGCGTCGTCAAGGCCGCCGACGGACGGGTGGTCTGGGACAACGACGCCTATGCTTTCCTCGCCGGCGAGGCGCCGCCATCGGTGCACCCGAGCCTGTGGCGTCAGTGCCAGCTGACCGCCAAACAGGGCCTCTACGAAGTGGTGCCGGGCATCTACCAGGTCCGCGGCCTGGACCTGTCCAACATCACCTTCGTCGAGGGCGACACCGGGCTGATCGTGATCGACCCGCTGGTCTCCACCGAGGTGGCGGCCGCGGCGCTGCAGCTGTACCGCACCCACCGGGGCGAGCGGCCCGTGGTCGCGGTGATCTACACCCATAGCCACATCGACCATTTCGGCGGCGTACTGGGCGTGACTTCGCAGGCCGACGTCGACGCCGGCAGGGTGGCGGTGCTGGCGCCCGAGGGGTTCACCGAGCACGTCGTCCAGGAAAACGTCTATGCCGGGCCCGCGATGACGCGCCGAGCCACCTACATGTACGGCACCCTGCTGCCGCGCGGCCCACAAGGACACGTCGGCTGCGGCCTGGGCCAGGTGCCGTCGCAGGGCGAGGTAGGGCTGATCGTGCCGACGGTCGACGTTGCGGGCACCGGTGAAACCCACACCATCGACGGGGTCGAGATCGAGTTCCAGATGGCGCCGGGCACCGAGGCGCCCGCCGAAATGCACTTCTACTTCCCGCAGTTCCGCGCGTTGTGCATGGCCGAGAACGCCACCCACAACCTGCACAACCTGTTGACGCTGCGCGGCGCGCTGGTCCGCGATCCGCACGCCTGGGCCGGATACCTGACCGAGGCGATCGACAGGTTCACCGACCGGGCCGATGTGGTGTTCGCCTCGCACCACTGGCCGACCTGGGGCCGTGAGCGCGTCGTGGAATTCCTTGCCTTGCAACGGGATCTGTATGCCTATCTGCATGACCAGACCCTCCGGCTGCTCAACCAGGGCCACACCGGAGCCGAGATCGCCGAGTCCATGCAGATGCCGCCGGCGCTGGAGCGGGCCTGGCACACGCATGGCTACTACGGGTCGGTCAGTCAGAACGTCAAGGCGGTCTACCAACGCTACATGGGCTGGTTCGACGGCAACCCGGCCCGGCTGTGGCCGCACCCGCCGGAAGCGCTTTCCGCCCGGTACGTCGAGGCGATCGGCGGTATCGACCGCGTCGTCGAAATAGCCCAGCAGGCATTCGACTCCGGCGACTTACGCTGGGCTGCAACATTACTCGACCATGTCGTATTCACCGACGAGACGCATGACGGTGCCCGCACCCTGCTTGCGGCCACCTTGGAACAGTTGGCGTACGGGGCCGAGAACGCGACCTGGCGCAACTTCTTCCTCTGCGGCGCCACCGAATTGCGTGAGGGGAACTTCGGCACCGCCACTCAGGCCAACTCGCCGACGCTGTTAGGTGTGCTGACCCCGGAGCAGATCTTCGACGGCCTGGCTATCAGCGTCAACGGGCCGCGGGCCTGGGAGCTGGACCTCGTGATCGACGTCGTACTGGCCGATCGCGACGCCAACTACCGACTCACACTGCGTAACGGTGTGCTGGTGCATCGCCGGGTGCCCGCCGATACGGTGTCCGCCACCGCGACGATCAAGCTGGACAACGCCTTTCGCCTGCTGACGCTGGGAATGGGTGATTTCACCTCACCGGGTTTCGAGGTGTCCGGCGACCAGGCGGCCCTACAGCAGCTCTTAGGTGTGCTCGACCGGCCCGACCCGTCGTTCAACATCGTCACGCCGTGAACGGGGCGGTGGTCCACTTCTGCCACATCAGCCGCTGCATCGGCCGAGTGCCGATTTGCCCGCCTCTGAGCGAATTCCGATTGCGCGAGAGCTGTTTTCGCTCAGAGGTGGGCACAACGAGTGGCCCCGCCGCGAGGGACGCCTGTGACGGACGCGAAACCGGGCACGCTCACGTCGTGACGTCGATGATTACCTTGCCGATCGCCTTGCGGTCGGCGACAAGCCGGAGCGCCGCCGCCGTGTCGGCCAGCGGAAAGCGCGCGCCGATATAGGGCCGGATGGCTCCGGTGGCGAACAGCTCTGTGAGTTCGCGCATGTCACGTGCGGAATCGTCCGGCCGGTCGCTCATGAACGTGCGAATCTCCATGCCCCGAACAGTGATTCCCTTGAGCAGAATGAGATTCAGCGGGATCGAAGGGATCACGCCCGAGGCGTAACCCAGCGTGACGAACGTTGCGCCGCGGGCCAGGGCCCGCAGCGCCGGCTCCGCGTAGGCTCCGCCGACCGGGTCGAGCACGGCACGGGCGCTGTCACCGGTGATTTCACGGATGCGGATCTTCAGGTCTTCGCGGTCGTAATCGATCGTTGCCTCGGCACCGCGTGACCGGCACAGCTCTAGCTTCACCGGGCTCGACGCTGCGGCCAGCACCCGCCCCCTCATGGCGACCGCCAGGTCCACCGCGGCCAAACCCACGCCGCCGGCGGCACCGAGGACGACGACCCAATCACCCGCTCGCACGTCGGCGACCGACCGCAGCGCGTGGTAGGCCGTCCGGTACGTGACACCGAACGCTGCGGCGGACGCGTAGTCGGCGCCCGCCGGTATCTCGGTCACCGCCTCCGCGGGCAGCAGCGCCTGCTCGGCGAAGGCGCCGATGAACGTTGTTGCGCAAACGCGTTGACCGGGACGAAACGACACGCCCGCGCCGACCGCGATCACCTCGCCGGCAAGCTCACTGCCGGGGGTGAACGGGGCCGGAATCTTGATCTGGTACCTGCCGGCGATCAGCAGCACGTCCGGGAAGTTGACCGCCGCCGCATGTACCCGGATCACCACCTGGCCGGGGCCCGGGACGAGATCGGCGACCTCGTCGACGATCAGGTCTTCAGGCGGGCCGTAGGACTGGCAGAGCACGGCACGCATCAGCTGACGCCCAGTCCGCGTAGGCAGAACCGGACCGCATGGTCGACGTCGGCCGGGCTCGGCCGTTGCGCCGAATCCAGATAGCGTCGCATCGCCGACACCGTGCAGTGGAACACGGCGTCGGTATCGCGCTGAACGTCGTTGCTGCCCAACGCAGCAATCGGCTCGGCCAACAAGTCACGCATCGGCCGCATGATCGCGTCGTCGGCGGCCCGCCAGTCGGTGGTGACCGCGACCTGGCCGGCCGCAGCCCGGCTCATGCTGATCAGGTGCGGGTCGGCGACCTGCGCGAGAGCACCCTCGATCCAGCGCCGCACCTGGCCCGCCGGGGTGTGCTCCTTGGTCATCTGGTGCTGCAGGTAGGACACGACGATCGCGACGCCGCGTTCCATCACCGCGAGGATCACATCGTCTTTGCCGGCGAAGTAACGGTAGAACGCCTTATTCGACGAGCCGGCCTCGGCGACGATGTCGCTGACCCGCGGCGGCTCCGGCGCGACCCGTTCCATTACCCGAACGGCGGCGGCCAGGATGCGCTCGACCTCCTCGGTCGCCTCCCGCTGCCGTTCGTCCAGCGCACGCTCGACGGCTGCAGCGACCCGGCTAGTCGCCGGCCCACTAATGGGCAACGGGGTCACCGTATTTGGCGCGGACCGCCTCACGACGAACGTCGAGCATCTCGCTGGGCCACTCCGCGCTTTCGGCCTCGACATGCTTGAGCAGCATCCGGGCCAGGTTGACCTTGTGCGCCTCGGTGGGCCCGTCGGCCAGTCCCAGTGCGATGCCGCCCAGCAGGACGTTGACCAACGGAAGCTGATCGGTCAACCCCAGCGCGCCGTGCACTTGAATAGCCCGCAGCGCAATTGATTTGAGCACCTGCGAGG
>JAVHWH010000291.1:0-42027 GCA_032159915.1 Mycobacterium sp. | reverse complement strand
TAGCACTTCTTGCCCAGCAACGCGTTTCCGCCGTAGCCCGATCCGAAGCTCCAGATTTCCCGGGTCTCCGGGAAATGCGTGATGTATTTGGTGTCGTTGCAGGGCCACGGCACGTCTTTCTCGCCGGGCTCCAGCGGAGCGCCGATCGAGTGCAGTGCCTTGACGAAGAACCCGTCGTCGCCCAGCTTCTCCAGGGCAGCCTTGCCCATCCGGGTCATCACCTTCATCGAGGCGACGACGTACTCCGAGTCGGTGATCTCCACCCCGAGTTTCGGGTCCTCGGCGCCCAGCGGCCCCATGCAGAACGGAACCACCCACATGGTGCGCCCGCGCATGCAACCGCGGTACAGCTCGGTCATGGTGGCCCGCATCTCGGCCGGTGGCTTCCAGTTGTTGGTGGGGCCCGCGTCGACCTCGCGCTCTGAACAGATGAAGGTGCGCGACTCGACCCGCGCCACGTCGGACGGGTCCGACAGCGCCAGGTAGGAGTTCTTGTGCTTCTTCTCATTGAGCTTGGTGAAGGTGCCGGCGGCGACCAACTGGTCGGCCAGGCGCTGCCACTCCTCGTCGGAGCCGTCCGCGAAGACCACCCGGTCGGGTTGCGTCAGCTCGGCGACTTCCTCTACCCAGGCCAACAGGCCCTGGTGATTCGTCGGGGCGGTATCCAGACCAGGAACGGTCGCTGAAGTCATCAAAATCTCCTGCAGTCGCGTTGTGCGTAGTGCGCGGCTTGTTGCGGCGGCCTACACACAGGTTATCGCGAGTTGAATACCCATAAAGGGCCGGGAGTCTATCGCCTAACTCACAAGAACGATTCAGATCACGTTATCGGCGGTATCTGTCGTCGCACTTCCGTCGATTTCCCCCGGCTCGTCGTCCTCGGCCACCGCCACCTCGGACTCCGCGCCCGAATCGTCGGACGTTGTCTCGGTCTCGGGGTCCACCGGCTCGGGTTCGCCGAGTTCGGCGCGCACCGCGGCAAGAGCGGCTTGCAGCGCCGGCATCTCCTTGCCGCGCAGCGCAGCGGCCCGCGCCCCGACCACGGAGTGCTCCCGCAGCTCGGTGTCGATCGCGCTGACCCGATCGGCGACCCGCGCGCTCTCGCCTTCGTCCTCCTCGTTGAGCACGGCGGTCAGTGACGACTCGGCGGCCAGCACCCGCGTCGCCACCAACTGCTCCACGGCGGACTGCACCAGCGCGGTGGCCTCGCCGGCCCATCGGTCCAGCAGCGCCCGGTCGCGCAGCAGCCCGCGCATACCGACCACCCAGACGGTGAGCGCCAGCCCGATCGCCGCGCAGGCGACGGCCCCGGCGACGGTGAGCCCGGGTGTCAGGTCGGCCAGAAGCCGGCTCAGGGTCAGCGCCACGCCCAGCCCGAAGCCGGCGCCCACCAGCATCATCAGCCGGGTCTCCAACTTTCGCGACTTCAACGCAGGCGCGGGCAGGTCGACCGTGGGCAACGGCGCGGCCGCGGGCGGATCGATCGTCAAATCCAGGGTCTGGGCGACCTCGGCCAGGTGCGTCGTCGTGCCGTCGTCCACCTCGGCGATGATTTCTTTGAGCCGGGCACCGGCTTGGGACTCGAACGCCGCCAACTTGCCGCGGCTCAGGCTCGAGGCGTCTTCTTGCAGCTCCGAACGCACCGAGGCACAGCGGTTGCGGGCGAAGTAAGACAGCTGCACCCGGGCCTGCTGGGTCTGACTGCGCAGCGCGATCGTCCGCTCGGACTTGGACAGCCGTCGCTGTCGCAGGATCTCGCTGCGCTGTTCCCGCAATGCCTCGATCCGCGCTCGGCGGCCCAGGCCGTCCGCGTCTCGATCGTAACGGTCGGCGACGGTTTCCAGCCGAAACTTCCAGGCCTGCAACCTGTTCCGCCGGGCAAGCTCAGCGTCGGCAAGCTGGCCGGACACCGCGGTGACGAGGTCGTCGATGCGGGGCTCGCCCTCCTCGGGCGCGGCGGCCACCCCGACCCACTGCACGTCGCGGTAACGCGGCGCGTGCGCCGCCAATATCTGCCGGTTGCCGGTCAGGACATCTTCCCAGTTGTGGTGCACGTCGATCTTGGACACCACACCGATCACGCCGTCGGTCTCGGCGGTCGCCGCGTCGAGCAGGGCGCAGTCGGACTCGGTCAACGGCGCAGCGGCCGAGACGACGAACACCACTACGGCCGGCGCCTCGCCGGTCGCCAGGTCCGCCGACTCGAGGAACGTCTCCTTGGGCAGCCGCCCGCTGAGCGCGGCGACCACGCCGCTCACTCCGGACAGCCATGGTCCGGTCACCAGCACGGCGTCGCGGCGCTCGGTGCCCGGAGTCTCGATTTCGGGGACGATGGCCGCGACCATGGCGTCCACTTCGGCGACCGCGTCGTCGGCATTGCCCTGCTTGCCGGTCACACCGATCCTCCGACCTTCGACCACAGCCGCAGCGAGCCGCGGACGATGTCCGCACGACACGCGCGCCCGGTACCTGCGACCGGCTGCCGGCGTTGGCTCTGCCAGTGCACCGCGCGACGCAGGTGCGCCGCGGCCGAGTCGCCGCGATCCACGCTGATACCGGCCGCCTCGACTGCGTCGAACGCGGCCGTCATCCGGGCCACCACGGTTTCGTCGGTCGCCAGGAACTCGCTGATTCGGGGCTCGGTGACGGCCATTGTCTCCAACTCGGCGACGGCATCCAGCAGCCGCTGATAGCGGGGTTGCGCGCCGAGCACGACCAGCTTGTCGATCACGTCGTCGATGCCGCTCAAGCCGCGCAGCAGGGCCTCGACATCGCCGCGGCCGGCTCCGCGGCGGATTGCGGCGGTGGCCTGACGGATACCGAACGCGTCGAGGGTGTGCATCAACCGACCGCCAATAGCGTCGTCGACCGGTTGTCCGCCGGCCAAGGCCAGCAGCCCCCGCCACGACGTGTCGTCCAGCGCTGCGACGGCGAGGACGCCGACCAGTGGCTCGACGGGAAATCCGGCGCGCGCTGCCAACTGCGCACACCGGGCTCGGGCAGCGGCGGTCGGGCCGTCGGGGTGTCGACCCGCTGCGGTGGTCGCGATCAGGTCGGCCTTGTTCAGCACCACCAGCACCGGCCGGCCGGCCGTTTCGACGGCGGCGCGATCCTCGGGTTTGACCACGTCGGCCAGCACATGGATGTTCACCTCGGCGTCCGCCGGGGATGTCACGGTGAACTCCCGGCCAGCCAATACGTGCGTAACCGTGCTGCGACCGACGCCGCGGCGTCCCGTGACGGCTACCCGTAGCGGGGCGGCGAGCCGCTCGGCGATCGCGAGGCAGCGCGGGTCGGAGACCGCCGCCGCAAACCGCTTCAGCTCTTCGACGAAAATCGGATGCCCCTATCCGCTCAGGTCGCCCGTGCAGGTGCTGCTATCCCGTCATTGTGGCTGAGTACCGGCCGATCGCGGCGTAGCACCACCGGTTTGTCGGTCGAATGGTGACATGTGCGCCGCCGGGAAGCGAGTCACTTGATACCAGGCCAAGGCAACTGTTGGGTATCAATCTGCCCTGCGGGCGGCGACATGATGGGTTCATGGGTAACGATGAACGGATGCGCGCGCAGCCCTGGGTGGACGCGGCCACACCGCCGACGCCTTCTACCGCCCTGCCTGCGGAACGCGGTGTTGTCGGCGAGTACCGCCGGACCACCAGTTTCCGCACACGGCGCTCGCAGCTGTCGGCCGCGCAGCAGCGCACCTGGGAGCGGCTGTGGCCCGAGTTGGGCACCGCGGCGAGGGAAGCGACGTCCGGAAACGACTCAGAAGGCTCAGCAGAACCGCTGGACACCCACGCCTGGTTTGGCCGCGACGCTCCCCTCGTCCTGGAAATCGGTTGTGGCACAGGCACTTCCACGATCGCGATGGCGAAATCGGAGCCACACGTCGACGTCATCGCGGTCGAGGTTTACCGGCGCGGGCTGGCGCAACTGCTCTCCGCCATCGACCGGGAACACGTCACCAATATCCGGCTGATCCGCGGCGACGCTGTCGACGTGCTGGATTTGCTGCTGGCTCCCGGCTCGTTGAGTGGTGTGCGGGTGTTCTTCCCCGACCCGTGGCCCAAGGCCCGTCACCACAAACGCCGACTGCTGCAACCGGCCAACGTGGCGATGATCGCTGACCGGTTGCGCCCCGGCGGGGTGCTGCACGCGGCGACCGACCACGCCGGCTACGCCGATCAGATCGCGCAGGTCGGCGACGCGGAACCTCGCTTGGCCAGGTTGGCTACCGGAGCGCCGACCCCGATTTCCACCGTCCGCCCGGCGACGAAGTACGAGGGCAAGGCGCGCGACGCCGGCAGCGCGGTCACCGAACTCCTCTGGGAGAGACGCTGACCATGAGTCTCACCGACGAAACGACCAGTTCCCCGGCGGCGCCGCCCGGCGACCACGACCCCGAATCCGGCCCGGCGGTACGGCGGGTACTTCTGGTCTGGGATGCGCCCAACCTCGACATGGGCCTCGGTTCGATCCTGGGCCGACGGCCCACCGCCCTGGAGCGCCCCCGCTTCGACGCACTCGGGCGCTGGCTACTGCGCCGCACCGCGGAGGTGTCGACCAGCCACGACCCCGTTTCCGCCGAGCCCGAGGCGACCGTCTTCACCAACATCGCCGCCGGCAGTGCTGACGTGGTCCGGCCGTGGGTCGATGCGCTGCGCAACGTCGGATTCGCGGTTTTCGCCAAACCGAAGCTGGACGAAGACAGCGACGTCGACAGCGACATGCTCGAGCACATCGCGCTGCGATCGAGGGAGGGCTTGGCGGCGCTGGTGGTGGCGTCCGCCGACGGTCAGGCCTTCCGCACGCCGCTGGAGGAAATCGCCCGCGGCGGGGTGCCCGTGCAAGTGCTGGGATTTCGCGAACATGCGAGTTGGGCGCTAGCGTCGGATACCTTGGAGTTTGTCGACCTGGAGGACATCGCGGGTGTCTTCCGGGAGCCCCTGCCGCGAATCGGCCTAGATTCGCTGCCTGACCAGGGGGCGTGGCTGCAACCCTTCCGGCCGCTGTCGTCGTTGCTGACCTCGCGTGTCTGACAACTGAAACCAATGCGCGGGTCGTTGCAGATCCAGTAAGGAGCTTACGTGTTCGCCTGGTGGGGTCGAACGGTCTATCGCTACCGGTTCATCGTGATCGGCGTGATGGTGGCGCTGAGCCTGCTCGGCGGCATCTTCGGGATGAGCCTCGGCAAGCACGTCACGCAGAGCGGTTTCTACGACGAGGGCAGCCAGTCGGTCAAGGCGTCGGTGCTCGGCGACAAGACCTACGGACGTGATCGCACCAGCCACATCGTGGCCATCTTCACCGCGCCGACGTCGCTCAACGACGCGGCGTGGCAGAAGAAGATGGTCGACGAACTCAACGCCTTCAAAAAGAATCACTCCGACAAGGTGGTCGGCTGGGCCGGCTGGCTGGCCGCGCCGACCAGCACCGATTCGGTCATCAAGGGCATGGCCAGCGAGGACGGCAAGCACACGTTCGTCAGCATCCCGCTGAAGGGCGACGACGACGACACCATCCTCACCAACTACAAGGACATCGAGCCCGATCTGCAGAAGCTGAACGGCGGCAAAATCCAGCTCGCCGGGCTGGAGCCGATCGCCAGCGCGCTGACCGGAACCATCGCCACCGACCAGAAACGCATGGAAGTGCTGGCGCTGCCCTTGGTGGCCGTGGTTCTGTTCCTGGTCTTCGGCGGCGTGATCGCCGCTTCCCTGCCGGCGATCGTCGGCGGGTTGAGCATCGCCGGGTCGACCGGAATCCTCCTGCTCATCGCCGAGTTCGGGCCCGTCCACTTCTTCGCCCAACCCGTCGTGTCGATGATGGGTTTCGGTATCGCCATCGACTACGGGCTATTCGTGGTCAGCCGGTTCCGCGAGGAGATCGCCGAGGGCTACGACACCGAGGCCGCGGTACGCCGCACGGTGATGACGGCCGGGCGCACGGTGATGTTCTCGGCGGTGCTGATCGCCACGTCCGCAGCCAGCCTGCTGCTGCTGCCCCAGGGCTTCGTCAAGTCGCTGACATACGCCGTGATCATCTCGGTGACGCTGGCCGCGATCCTGTCGATCACGCTGCTGCCCGCCTGCCTGGCCATTCTCGGCAGGCATGTCGACGCGCTCGGCGTGCGGACCCTGTTCCGAATCCCGTTCCTGGCTAACTGGAGGCCGTCCCGGGCCTACCTGAACTGGCTGGCCGATCGACTGCAGAAGACCAAGACCCGCGAAGAGGTGGAGGCCGGGTTCTGGGGCAAGCTGGTCAACGTCGTCATGCGGCGGCCGCTGCTGTTCGCCATCCCCATCGTCATAGGGATGATCGCGCTGGTCATCCCGCTGCACAACCTCTCGTTCGGCGGCATGAGCGAAAAGTATCTGCCGCCGGACAACTCGGTACGCCTGTCGCAGGAGAACTTCGACAAACTGTTCCCCGGCTATCGCACCAACCAATTGACGCTGGTGATCCAGAGCGACAACCACAGCAAGGTCACCGACCAGCAGGTCGCCCAGGTCCGTAACGAGGCCGCCTCGATCAGCGGATTCACCGACACCACCTGGCAGGAGCGGGCCTGCCCGATGATCGAGGGCAACCCGTGCGTCTCGGGCCCCAACGGCAGTCATCCCAAGAACGACTCGGTGCGAGTGATCCAGAACGGTCTCTCGAATGCCGGCGACGCAGCCAAGAAGATCACCGAGTTGCGATCGATGACGCCGCCGCGAGGGCTGACCGTGTTGGTCGGTGGCGTCCCGGCGCTCGAGCAGGACAGCATTCACAGCCTGTTCGACAAAGCTCCACTGATGCTGGTGGTCCTGCTGAGCACCACGATGCTGTTGATGTTCCTGGCGTTCGGATCGGTCGTGCTGCCGATCAAGGCCGCCGTCATGAGCGCGCTGACGCTGGGCTCCACGCTCGGGATTTTGACCTGGATCTTCGTCGACGGTCACCTCTCGAAGTACCTGAATTTCACCGCGACGCCGCTGATGGTGGTGCTGATCGCGCTGGTGGTCGCGGTGGGTTTCGGCTTGGCCACCGACTACGAGGTGTTCCTGGTCTCGCGCATGGTCGAGGCACGAGCCCGCGGCATGTCGACCGCAGAGGCCATCCGGATCGGTACGGCGACGACGGGTCGCCTGATCACCGCGGCCGCGTTGGTGCTGGCCGTGGTGGCCGGTTCGTTCATCTTCTCCGACCTGGTGATGATGAAATACCTGGCGTTCGGCCTGATGGCGGCGCTGCTGCTGGACGCGACCGTGGTCCGGATGTTCCTGGTGCCGTCGGTGATGAAGTTGCTCGGCGACGACTGCTGGTGGGCGCCGATGTGGATGAAGCGCCTGCAGAACCGCTTGGGCCTCGGCGAGATCCACCTGCCCGACGAGCGCAAAGTGCCGTCGGCGCGGGCCCGGTCCGCCGCGACCGCCAGCCGCCCGCCGGTCGCGCCGACACCGCGTCCGCCGCACGACCCCACGCACCCGAGCGCCGAGGGTGCTTCGCGGCCGGCCAGGCCGCCGGCTCCGTCCGCGCCGCGACCCGACTTCCGGCCGCCGGCTCAGGACACGCCCTCGGCCGCCGGGACCAACCGGATGTCGGCACCGGGACGGAGCGAGCCCAAAGAGGCGCCGACGACCCGCTTCTCGGCCCAGCCCAACCCGCCGTCGGCGCCGGCAGCCGCTCGCCCGCCGGCATCGACCGCTCCCCCGCAACCGCCGCGTGGGGAGGATCGCGAAATCGAGTCCTGGCTCAGCGACTTGCGCGGCGGAAAGACCGGCGATCCCCGTGGCGCTGCCCCCAAAGCCCCGCAGCCGTCCGCCGACGAGACCCGGGCGCTGCAGATCCCGCCGCGCGGGGACACCCCGTCGGGCCCGCCGCCCGCCGAACCCGAAGACGCCACCACCGCAATCCCGACCACACCGCGGGAGGACAAGGATGCCGACGACGCCGCCACCGAGAAGCTGAACGCACCTGGCGAGAAGCCGCGGCCACGCCGCGGCGGTGGGCTCAGCGCTCAGGACCTGCTTCGCCGAGAGGGCCGGATCTAGTCGCGAATTCGTTTCGCGCTAATGGGTTTTGGACTCCACCCGGTCGGGATCGGCCTGCATGACCGACGCGTCGTCATCCTCGGTTTCGGCCGCTGCTTCCTCGGGGTCGTCGGCCAGTAGCACCTTGAACGCGTTGTTCAAGAACGCGACGGTCGGGACCGACAACAGCGCACCGACGATGCCGGCGAGCACGCTGCCGGACGCGATTGCCACCACCACCGCCAAGGGATGGATCGAGACCGCCCGGCCCATCACCAGCGGCTGCAGAATATGGGCCTCGAGCTGGTTCACCGCGACGAGCAGGCCGAGGGTGATCAGCCCGTAGACGAAGCCTTTCGCCAGCAGCGCCACGATCACTGCCAGGAAACCGCTCACAACGGCACCGACCAGCGGGATGAAAGCACCCAGGAACACCAGCGAAGCCAGCGGCAGCGCCAACGGCACACTCATGATCGCCAACCCGGTGCCGATTCCCAGTGCGTCGACCAATGCCACCAGAAAGGTGGCCCGCACATAACCTGTCAGCGAGTGAAATCCGGCAGCACCGGCCTCGCGCACCCGCTCGCGGACATCGGCGGGGAAGATCTTGGTGACGTAGCTCCAGATATTGCGGCCGCCGTACAAGAAGAAGATCAGCGTGAACAACATCAGCAGTGCCGCGGTGACGATTTCGGTGATAGTGGCCGCGGTCGATAGCGCGCCGCTGGTCAGCTTCTCCTGATTGTTCTGCAGCGCCTGGATCGCCGAGTTGCCGGCGTTGTCGATCTGCTGGCGGCTCAGATGCAGCGGGCCCTCGATCAGCCACTTCTTCACCGAATCGATGCTGCGGGTGACTTGGGTGACCAGATCCGGTACGCCGACGACGAATTGGCTGACGACGAAGGTCATGATGCCGCCGAGGATGCCGAAGCCGGCCAGCAGCACCAGCGCGACCGCTCCGCCGCGGGGCGCGCCCCGCTTGTCCAGGGCGTCCACAATGGGAACCAGCAGCGCGCTCAGCATCAAGGCGAGCAGCAGCGGGACCACGATCACTTCCAGGCGCTTGACGACCCACAGCAACGCGACGACAGCGGCCAGGATCACCAGCAACCGCCAGGCCCAGGCTGCGGTCTTGCGAACGATCGGTTCTACCGATTCGGCGTAACTGGGCGCAGCCTCGGGTGCCATACCGCCAACACTATGTGCGGACACCGGCGTCGCGCAGCCGTCCGGGCGCACCTGCGGAGCTACGCTGATCGCGTGTCGCACGACGCACCGGCCAGGAAGGTCGACGACGGTCAGGCTCCCGAGCATGACCGAGGCAGGTACCGGTGGCTGCGGTGGGCCGCGCTGGCTGTCGTCATCGTCGTGCTGGGCGTTGAGGTGGCGCTGGCCTGGGATCAGCTGGCCAAAGCCGCTCGCAGCCTCTACTCCGCGAAGTGGTGGTGGCTGCTGGCCGCTGGCCTGGCGGCGGTCTTGTTGATGCACAGTTTCGCGGAAGTACAGCGGACGCTGCTGGCCTCAGCCGGGGTGCGGGTTCAGGAATTACGCTCCGAAGCGGCGTACTACGCGGCCAACTCGCTGAGCACCACGCTGCCCGGCGGCCCGGTTCTGGCAGCCACGTTTCTGCTTCGGCAACAACGACTTTGGGGTGCATCGACGTTGGTGGCGTCCTGGCAGCTGGTGATGTCGGGAGTGCTGCAGGCCGTCGGCCTGGCGCTGCTCGGGCTGGGCGGCGCGTTCGTCCTCGGCGCGAAGAACAACCCGTTCTCGTTGCTGTTCACGTTGGGTGGGTTCGTCGCACTGCTGCTGCTGGCGCAGGCAGTGGCATCACGACCGGAGCTGATCGAGGGCATCGGCTGCCGGGTGCTGGCGCGGTTCAACGCGTTGCGCGGCAGGCCGGCCGATGCCGGCCTGGCCCAGTGGCGCGAGATGCTCTGCCAGCTGGAATCGGTCAGCCTGAGTCGCCGCGACCTAGCGGCTGCCTTCAGTTGGTCGGTGGTCAACCGGTTTGCCGATGTGGCGTGCCTGGCATTCGCCGCCTACGCCGCCGGCACGCACGCGTCGATCGGCGGGCTGACAGTCGCCTGCGCCGCCGCCCGTGCGGTCGGAACGATTCCGCTGATGCCCGGCGGCCTGCTGGTGGTCGAGGCGGTGCTGGTGCCGGGCCTGGTATCGAGCGGCATGTCGCTGCCGAACGCCGTGTCGACGATGCTGATCTATCGGCTGATCAGTTGGCTGATGCTGGCAGCGATCGGCTGGGTGGTGTTCTTCTTCATGTTCCGTGCCGAGAACCATCTCGAGCTCGACGACAGTGACGGGCAGACGGCGCCATCGCTGCCCTGCCTCGAGGCCATCGGCGAGGCCGAGGCGGCGCAGCAGCCCTCACCGCCGTCCGACGAGCAACGAACTACTTGAACGCGCTGATGCCCGGCATGGCTGCGGCAGCGCCGGGCGCGGCAGCCGCACCCGGAATCGAGTTCTGAACGCCGGAGATCCCCTGCGCTGCGCCCGGCAGCGCCCCCTGCGCGGACTGCGTGAATCCGAGCACCTGCGGGAGGCTGATCGGCATCTTGCACCGGTTGGACAGCCCGGCCAGCGGCGACGCGATGGTTTGCAGATCACCGGCCGCCTTGGGGTTGGCGTCGAAGAAGCTTTTCAGCGAGCTGACCGATGCCGGACCCGCCGGCTGCTGCATGACCGAGGTCATCGCCTGGTTGGTCTCCGGGTGCCCGTCGAGGTAGTCGCCTGCGGACCTGGCCACGTTGCTGATCGTCCGCGCCATTTCGCTGGCCGCACACGGGTCCGACGCACCGACCGCCGAGGGCGCGGACAACAACACCACCGCCGTGGCGCCGCCCAGCCCCGTCGCGGTCAGCGCGGCCAACAGTCGACGGCGCACCGTCGAGGTACTCCCAGTCAGCGACCTCATTCACCACTCCTCTTGGCTTGCGGGGCGGATGGCCCCGCGTCTCGCCTGCCGGCAATCCTGCCATCCGATTCGACGCCGTCACCAACTGTGCCGGCGGGGTTCTCGTCACACCTATGTGAAACCTGTACGGGAATCGGCGTCGCTGCGGAGTCATTGCAGCTCAGCGACTCTTAAGCCGCCTCGGCACACAGCCGGCTGGGGTAAGCTCGCGGGCACGCAACAACCTCTCCACGGCCAAGCCGGCAAGCGGGTCGTCGCGTGACAACGAATGCGGGGGCGATCGAAATCCAGCACTTCATGATGCGCTTGAGCAGCAGCCTGCGCAGGTTCCGCTGGCTGGTGTTCACCGGCTGGTTGCTCGCGCTGCTACCGGCCCTCTACCTGGTGCTGACCCAGTCGGGTCACCTCACCGGCGGCGGCTTTGAAGTGCCCGGATCGCAATCGTTGCGGGTGCACGATCAACTCGAAGCGCATTACCCCGACCAGGGCACGTCGCCACTGGCACTGGTCGCCGCCCCGCGCGCGGATGCCAGCTACGAGGACATGAACGCTGCTGCGGGGTTCCTGCAGCAGGTGGCCAAGCAGATGCCCGACGTGGTGGTGGTGCCCAATCCCGCCCAGCCGTCGCCGCAGCCGGACCGGCCGTACGTGCTCTCGTTGCGCCTGGACGGGGCCACCAACAACAGCGCCAGCGATGCCGCCAAGAAGCTTCGGGTCAAGGTCGGCGTACAGGGTGAACGCCCCGGTCAGATGCAGAATGGCCGGGTCCGCCTCTACGTGATCGGACAGGGCGCGCTCAGCACCGCCGCCGCGGCCAACACCAAACACGACATCGCCAAGGCCGAGAAGTGGAACCTGCCGATCATTCTGATCGTGTTGCTGGCGGTGTTCGGATCGCTGGCCGCCGCCGCGATCCCGCTGACGCTGGGCATCTGCACCGTCATCATCACGATGGGTCTGGTGTACCTGGTGTCGGCGTACACCACGATGTCGGTCTTCGTCACGTCGACGGTGTCGATGTTCGGGATCGCGCTGGCGGTCGACTATTCGCTGTTCATCTTGATGCGCTTCCGCGAGGAACTGCGCGCCGGACGCCAACCGCAGGAGGCCGTCGACGCGGCGATGGCAACGTCGGGCCTGGCGGTCGCGCTGTCCGGGATGACCGTGGTCGCATCCCTGACCGGCATCTACCTGATCGACACTCCAGCGCTGGCATCGATGGCCACCGGCGCGATCCTCGCGGTTGCCGTGGCGATGCTGACGTCGACGACCATGACGCCGGCGGTGCTGGCGACCTTCGGCCGGTCGGCCGCCAAGCGGTCGGCTGCGCTGCACTGGTCGCGGCGCCCGGAAACCACCCAGTCGCGGTTCTGGACGCGTTGGGTCGGCGGGGTGATGCGCCGGCCGTGGGCGTCGGCGGTGGCAGCGTCGGCGGTGCTGCTCGCCATGGGGGTGCCCGCCTTGTCGATGGTGTTAGGCAACAGCCTGCTTCGCCAATTCAACTCGACACACGAGATCCGTGCCGGGGTGTCGGCCGCATCCGAGGCGCTGGGTCCCGGGGCGCTCGGCCCGGTGCAGGTGCTGGTGACCTTCCCAGACGGCGACGCGTTGTCGGCCACGCACACCCAGACGATCGCCGCGATCCGCGACCAGATAGGCCACTCGCCGAACATCTTGTCGGTGGGCCCGCCCGTCTTCGCCGACAACAACAGCAGCGCGATGCTGTCGGCGATGCTGTCGGTGGACCCCGAAGACCTCGGCGCCCGCCACACCGTCGACTGGATGCGCAACCACCTTCCGGCGGCCGCCACCGGTTCGGCGCAGGTGAGTGTCGGTGGACCGACCGCGCTGATCAAAGACTTCGACGACCAGGTGTCTCAAAAGCAGTGGCTGGTGTTGCTCTTCGTCGCGCTGATCGCGTTCGTGATGCTGCTGCTGTCAATCCAGTCGGTGTTCCTGGCGCTCAAGGGCGTGGTGATGACGATGCTGTCGGTGGCCGCGGCCTACGGCAGCCTGGTGGTCGTGTTTCAGTGGGGCTGGCTGGAGAGACTGGGGTTGGCGCCGATCACCTCGATCGACAGCACCGTTCCGCCGCTGGTGCTGGCGATGACGTTCGGCCTGTCGATGGACTACGAGATCTTCCTGCTGACCCGGATCCGGGAGCGGTTCCTGCAGTCGGGTAACACCCACGACGCGGTGGCCTACGGCGTGAGTACCAGCGCGCGCACCATCACCAGCGCCGCCCTGATCATGATCGCGGTGTTCATCGGCTTCGCATTCGCCGGTATGCCGTTGGTGGCCGAGATCGGGGTGGCGTGCGCGGTGGCGATCGCGGTCGACGCCACCGTGGTCCGACTGGTGATGGTGCCCGCTCTGATGGCGGTCTTCGCCGAGTGGAACTGGTGGCTGCCCGCCTGGCTGGAACGCATACTGCCGTCGGTCGACTTCGAGAAGCCTTTGCCCGCAGTCGATTTGGGCGACGTGTTGATGATCCCCAACGACATCTCAGCCCCGGCGGTACCCAATGCCGACCTGCGGATCGTGCTGAAATCCGCAGCCAAGCTCAAGAACCTGGTACCCGATGCGATCACTGTCGCCGACCCACTGGCCTTCATCGGATGCGGCGGCAGCAACGAGCCGCGGGTCAAGGTCAAGGGCGGCAATTACGTTGCCAGCGCAGCATCGCGCCAACTCGCGGTGATCGACACTCCCAACGAGGCCAACGGCCTGGGCGGCCACTCGGCGGGCAGGAAGTTCGCCGGGGGCCGGTCACATCGCAATGGCACTGGCCGCGCGGCACCGCGTGCGGTGCGCCCCGTCCACCCGGTCACGCTGTGGCGGGGCCGACTCTCGGTCGCGCTGGACGCGTTGCAGGCCGACGCCGACGACGACCAGCCGGAACTCGAGCGGCGTAGTCCGGTGGAAACCACCCACGTCCAACTGCCCACCGGCGACCGGTTGCAAATCCCGACCGGCGCCGAGACGCTGCGGCTCAAGGGCTACCTGATTCTGACCCGTAACAGCAGTCGCGACTACGCCGAGTTCGCTGAGCTCGTCGACACCATGGACGCCGACAACGCCGCAGTCGTGTTGGCGGGGATGGACAGGTATTACTCTGGTCAATCACCCCGGCGGCAATGGATCGCGAGCGAGTTGGTCCGACGCCTCGCTGACCCGCATCCGTCGGATGCTGACGGCGACGGTTGGCCGGAGTCCGATACCAAGGCAGACTGGGAAGGTGTCAGGGAGCGCTGCCTTGCGGTAGCGGTGGCGATGTTGGAGGAGGCGAGGTGACGTTGGCAGCGGATCGACGCCATGGGCAGGCGCCGCACCACGCCCCGGCACGCCCCCACAACGGCGATCGGCCCGTCGAATTCTGGCCGACCTCAGCGATTCGCTCGGCGCTGGAAGGTGGCGACATCGCCACCTGGAAGCAGATCGCGGTCGCGATCAAGCGGGACCCCTTTGGTCGCACCGCGCGCCAGGTCGAAGAGGTGTTGGAGAGCTCGCACCCGTATGGCATCTCGAAAGCCCTCGCGGAGGTGCTGGACCGGGCCCGCGCTCACCTGGAAGCCAACGAGCGCAACGAGGTGGCCCGCCACGTCCGGGTCCTGATCGAGCGGTCCGGTCTGAAACTGCCGGAGTTCGCTTCCCGGATCGGCGTGCCCGTCGACGAACTCGCCACGTACCTCGAGGCGACCACCAGCCCGTCGGCATCGTTGATGATCCGGATGCGCCGGCTGTCGGACCGCTTCGCCAAAGCCCGCTCGCCCGAACCTCAGCAGTCGGCCCGGCGGGCTCCGCAGCGGTCGCCACGCGGGCACTGATGGTCAGCGACCCCGACGATCAGACCCTGCGGCAGATCCTGGCCGAGACACGAACCATCGCGGTAGTCGGCGCCTCGAACAACCCGATCCGCCCCAGCAACCAGATCTACTCGTATCTGGTGACGACCGGCCAATACCAGGTCTTCCCGGTCAACCCGACGATCACCGAAATCAATGGCGCACAAGTGTATCCACGGCTGGCCGACCTGCCGGTGGTGCCCGACATGGTCGATGTGTTTCGCCGGTTCGATGATCTGCCGTCGGTCCTGGCGGAAACGCTCGCTCTCCCGCAGCGTCCGAAAAGCCTATGGCTACAAGAAGGTTTGTGGCATGAGGATGTCGGCCGCGAAGCCGAGGCGGCCGGCCTGCAGGTGGTCATGGACCGCTGCCTGATGGTCGAGCACGCCCGGCTTCGCTAACCGCTTCAGCGGGGGTTGACCGGGGATACGCCGAGCACCAGCCAATGGCCGCTCTGCTTGGTCAGTGTCACCCGCAGCGCGAGCACGGCGTTGTCGGGCGGCTGGCCCGGTTCATTCTGTGTCGCCCGCATGACGACCGCCACCGCGGCCGCCGAGGGACCGATCGCTTCGAGGCCCGCCTCCATCGTCGAGGCGGTGGCGACGACGTTTCGATGCGCCAAATCGGCTGTGGCCTTGCCGAACTGCTCCCTGAACGTGTTTCCCTGCTCGGGAACCATCATGGCCACGGCCCGGTCGATGGCGGCCATCGGCTCCTGCGGTGAGAACGTCGCGGTCGCCTCGGCCATGCCGGTGGCGATGCGCACCACCTCCGCCGAGTCGACTTTCAGATCGTGGTCCGGGGTCGCCCAATGCCGGTATCCGGTCAGCACCGCTGCGATCACCGCCGAGGTCGTGAGCGCGACGACCACCAGCCGCAGGCCGGGTGCGTCGTCGTCGGTGCCCACCGTCACCGAATCCCGGCGCAGCAGCCAGAGGTTCACCGCCACGCCCTCGACGATCAGCAGCACCAGCACCGAACACAACGACACCCACCACGCCGGCCACGCCAACACGTAGCCGATCGCCAGCAGCGCCGCGATCGCGGCCAAGGGTGCCGCGGCGTCGAAAGCCAGTACCCGCCAGGCGTTCCTCATCGGATCGACTCCAGTCGCGACACCATCAGCTTGCCGTCCACATCGGAGATGCCGAGTCGCAAATTCCAGTGCACGGTCTGCGGCTTGCCGCCGGCGTTTTCGCTGACCGAGGTGGCCACCACCATGACCGTGTCGGTGCGGCGGGCGATGGATGCCGGCAACGGGTCGGACTGGGCGGGCCGGCCCGGCTGCGCGTCCAGATCGTGGTGCACCACTTCGAACGCGACCGCCTCGACCTCGCCGCGGCTGCGCGCCTGCAGCCGCTCCACCACTTGCTGATACGGCTGGATGGAGGAGTCGAAGTCGGCATTGAGTTCACCGACGGTGCCGTCGTGCAGGCGCTGCAGGCTTTCCTTGATGTTGTCGGTGTTGATGTTGATCAGCACACCGGTCCAGTCGGCGGCGGCCTGCATGGCCCGGGTCTGGTAGCTGCGCTCGCCGACGTCGTTGCGGTGATCGGTCCAGATCACCGCGCCCAGCGCGATCGCCGCCACGCACAGCGCACCCAGGACGGCTGACGCGATGCCGTAGGGCGAGAAGACCGGGCCGCCATCGTCGTCAGGCGTCGACGTGTCGTCGGGCTCGTCGGGCTCGTCGGCCGCTTCCGCGGTCTGCTCCTCGTCGGGCATGGCCGTGAGGCTACATCGTTGGTTAAGGAACAATGGCAGGCGTGACGGTAGAAGCTATCCGCTCGGGCATCGACCTGAGCCATGTCGATGCTGGTGCCCGCCCGCAAGACGACCTGTTCGGTCATGTCAACGGCCGCTGGCTGGCCGACCACGCCATTCCCGCCGACCGTGCCACCGACGGGGCGTTCAGGCTGCTGGCCGACCGCGCTGAAGAGCAGGTGCGCGACATCATTACCGAGGCGGCCGCATCCAACGGCGGCCAGGGCACCGACCCCCAGCGCATCGGCGACCTTTACGCCAGCTTCATGGACACCGACGCCATCGCGGCCCTCGGCGTCCGCCCGCTGCTCGACGAGCTCGCCGGCGTTGACGCCGCGCTGACGCCGAGCGAGCTGGCCGCCGAACTCGGCGAGCTGCAGCGCACCGGCATCGGGGGTGGCACCGGCCTGTACGTCGACACCGACTCGAAGAACTCCTCCCGCTATCTGCTGCACCTGAGCCAGTCCGGCCTCGGGTTGCCCGACGAGTCCTACTACCGCGACCCGCAGCATGCGGCGATCTTCGCCGAATACCCGAAGCACATCGCGCGGATGTTCGCGCTGGTGTACGGCGAGCACGACGGCGACTGGGACGCGACCGCTGCGCACATCGTCGCGCTGGAGACCAAGATTGCGGCTGCGCACTGGGACGTGGTCAAACGCCGCGACGCCGACCTGACCTACAACCTGCGCACATTTGCTGAACTATGCTCGCAGGCAACGGGTTTCGACTGGCCGGTGTGGCTGCATGCGTTAGGTGCCTCGAGTGATCAGGCCCTCGAGGTTGTCGTCCGCCAGCCCGACGCGGTGGTCGCGTTCGCCGAACTGTGGGACAGCGAGGACATCGAGGACTGGCGGCGCTGGCTGCGCTGGCGCGTGATCAGCGGGCGGGCGTCGCTGCTGTCCGACGACGTGGTCGAGGAGAACTTTGCGTTTTACGGGCGCACGTTGTCGGGCACCGAACAGTTGCGCGACCGGTGGAAGCGCGGCGTCGGCCTGGTCGAGAGCTTGATGGGCGACGCCGTCGGCCGGCTTTACGTCGAGCGGCATTTCCCGCCGGACGCCAAAGCCCGGATGGACGAACTGGTGGCCAATCTGCGGGAGGCGTACCGGGTCAGCATCACCGAACTGGAGTGGATGACGCCGAAGACCCGGCAGCGGGCGCTGGACAAACTCGACAAGTTCACCCCGAAGATCGGCTACCCGGCGAAGTGGCGCGACTACTCGACGCTCGTCATCGCCCGCGACGACCTGTACGGCAACTACCAGCGCGGCTATGCGCTGGAGTTCGACCGCGACCTGGCCAAGCTCGGCGGGCCCGTCGACCGCGACGAATGGTTCATGACGCCGCAGACCGTCAACGCCTACTACAACCCTGGGATGAACGAAATCGTCTTTCCGGCAGCGATTCTGCAGCCGCCGTTCTTCGATGCCGAGGCCGACGATGCCGCCAACTACGGCGGCATCGGTGCGGTGATCGGCCACGAGATCGGCCACGGCTTCGACGACCAGGGCGCCAAGTACGACGGCGAAGGTAACCTGGTCGACTGGTGGACCGATAGTGATCGTGCCGAATTCGGTTCTCGGACAAAGCTTCTCATCGAGCAATACGATGTCTTCACGCCTCGCGGCCTCGATGCCTCCCACCATGTCAACGGCGCCTTCACCGTCGGGGAGAACATCGGTGATCTCGGTGGGCTGTCCATCGCACTGTTGGCCTATCAGCTGTCACTCAACGGGGCCGAGGCGCCGATCATCGACGGCCTGACCGGTGTGCAGCGGGTGTTCCTCGGCTGGGCGCAGGTGTGGCGCACAAAATCCCGTGAAGCCGAGGCGATTCGGCGACTTGCCATCGACCCGCATTCGCCGCCGGAGTTCCGCTGCAATGGCGTCATCCGCAACCTCGACGTCTTCTACGACGCCTTCGAGGTCACCGAGGATGACCAGTTGTACCTGGATCCCGAACGGCGAGTCAGGATCTGGAACTAGTCGCCTAGAGCTGCCAGTCGTTGGAGCCGTCGTTCTTGCTGTAGGTCCCGACCGAGTTCTTCACCACGATGGGGTCACCCGCGCCGAAGTTGGTGAAGAACCACTTCGCATTGGTCGGGCTGATGTTGATGCAGCCGTGGCTGACATCTCGCTTGCCTTGGTCGCCCACCGACCACGGCGCGCTGTGCACGTAGTCGCCGCTGTTGTCGAACTGCACGGCGTCTTGGACGTCGACCTTGTAGCCGTACGTCGAGTTGACCGGCACGCCGTAGGTGGACGAATCCATCACGACCTTGGCCTTCTTGTCGAGCACGTAGTAGGTGCCGTTGGGCGTCTGGTGACCGCCGGCGGCCATGCCCATCGACATCGGGAAGGTCTGCTCCACCGCGCCGTTACGCGTGACGATCAGCTGATGCGTGGCGTCGTCCGCGGTGGCCTGCAACGCATCGCCGATGACGAAGTTGTTCTGGGTGCCGGCCGCGTCGACGTGCACCGCGGTGTGGGCGGGCCAGAAGCTGAGGGGGCGCCAGCGCACCTGATTCGGAGTCAGCCAGTAGAACTTGCCGGACACCGGTGGGGTCGACGACACGTGAATGGCCTGTTCGGCCATCGGCCGGTCGGCGATCGCGCGGCCAAAGTTGATGATGATCGGCTCGGCGACACCGACGGTCGCGCCGTTGACCGGGTTGAAGGTCGGCGGCACGAACGGCGGCGAGCCGGTGAACGGTTCGGGGTTCTGCCCGACGACCGGACCCGACGGCGCGGTGGCGGGCGTGGCGGCCGGCCCCCCTGGCGGCGTGGCGGCCGGCCCCGCCGGCGGCACGGCGAGCGGGGCACCCGGCTGCGGGGGCACGACCGGGTTGGGTGGCTGGCCTGCCAGCGGGTCAGCGGGCGGCGGGGCCGGGTCACCGGGCGGCGGCGCCGGGGCGTCCACACCGGGTGCGGGCGGCGCTGGCTCCGGGTCGGCGACAGCCATCCCGCTGCCCAACATCAGCCCAGCGGCCAGTCCCACTGCGCTCAGCGCAGCGGCGACAGGACCCTTGGTCCATCGCGACATTTGATTCCCTCCAAGTCACGGTCAGAACCCAGTATGCAGCAGCGGTGGGCCCGGCCATTAATCCAGCGCTGGGCGGACAGCCTTGACGCTGACCTAGAGCGGGCGCCTGACCTGCGGTTTTATCTGTTACTCGGAGACGGGGGTGGAGACGTTGAAGAGCTGCCGGTCGGCGCTCATTCCGGCCGCTCCGATCCCGATCAGGGCGGCCGAGGCGGCGAACATGGCCAGCACACCGCGCTCGTAGAACAGGCCGCCGGCGAACGACCCGGCCATGATTCCCACCTGGAAGGCCGCCATGTACAGCCCGGATGCGCCATCGGGATCGTCAGCGCCGGCGCGCATTGCCGCGGCCTGCAGCATGGGCGACACCGCGTTCGCGAAAGCACCCCACGACGCGATGGCAACGATGCCGACCAGGGCGGTTGCCAGCGCCGGTAAGCGATGAAAGGTCAATGTGGTCAGCACCAGCAACGTCACGTACAGGCCCATCATGCAACTGACCGCGGCGGCTCGTGGGTGGTGATCCGAGGGCCGGGCCACCAGCGGCATCGCCAACAGTCCGGCAATGCCGTAGATGGACAGCAACCAGGCGCTATCGGGCCCCCGAATGCCGACCACGTCGCGGATGATCACCGCGATGAACGTGAAAGAGATGTAGTGCCCGGTGACCGCGACCATGGTGAGCAGGCTCACGAAGATCAGCCTGCGATTGCGGTGGTGCCCGGCGGCCCGGCCGATGCGGGCGCGCTGCTCGTCGCTCAGCGACAACGGTGGCAGCACTGCGACGGCCCCGACGGTGACGATTGCGGCGATGGCGGCCACGGACCCGACGGCGATCCGCCACCCCCATGCCAGGCTCATCGCGGCCGTCACCGGGCTGCCGACCACGACGGCCAGACTGATACCGACGTAGATCATCGTCGTCGCACGTCCCGCGTGGCTGGCCGGAACCAATCGGGTGGCGACCGGCGCAATCACCGACAGAATCAGCCCGTGGGTGACCGCCGACAGGGCGCGGCCACCGGCCAGCACCACGAAGTTGGGCGCCAGCGCCGAGATGACCTGAGACACGGTCAGACAGGACAGCGACAGCAGCAGCGCTCGGCGGCGCGGCCAGTGCGCGGTCCAGCGGACCAGCGGAACGGTCGCGACCGCCGCAACCAGCGCGTACCAGGCCAGCAGCGTCCCGACCATGGGAATGCTGACGTGCAGGTCCCGCGCGATCGCGGGCAGCGCGCCGACGGGCAGCAGCTCGGCGGTGACGTAGGTGAAGGCCGCGGCGGCCAGTACTGCCAGCTGAACAGCTATTCGGAACGTCCAGGGCCCGCCCACAGCGGTTCGCCCCCCGGCGGCACGAGCTGGCCCCACGGCGACTACTCAACCACGCGTGGCATGGATCCGTTGACGATCAGGAGCGCACGAGCCGCGCGATGGCCGCGGAGGCTTCGGCGAGCTTCTGCTCGGCCTCCGAGCCCCCCTGCGCTACCGCGTGGGTGACGCAGTGTCCGAGGTGCTCGTCGAGCAGGTTCAGCGCCACCGACTGCAGTGCGCTGTTGGCGGCACTGATCTGGGTCAGCACGTCGATGCAGTACTTGTCATCTTCGATCATCTTCGCGATGCCACGCACCTGGCCTTCGATACGCCGTAATCGTTTGGCGTAGTTGTCTTTCTGCGATGAGTATCCGTGTGTGGGTGCCATCTGCCCCTCCAACATCGTGGTCGTGAAGATCGTGCTCGGGGCCGTCGCGACGGCGCCGGTGTTGTCACCATTGTCAACGATCGGTCCGCGTTCGCGCCACGCCACCCTGGTGAAGCCCGATTTTGCCTGATCGCAACCTATACCCCCGGGGGGTAGTTTAATGATTTTGGCCGACCTGCCCAAACACGCATACTTGAGCAATGGCCGACACGCAGTCCTCTCCCACCATCGACATCAAGCCGCGCAGTCGCGAGGTCACCGACGGCCTGGAGAAGGCAGCATCCCGCGGGATGCTGCGTGCGGTCGGAATGGGCGACGAGGATTTCGCGAAGCCGCAGATCGGAGTGGCGTCGTCGTGGAACGAGATCACGCCCTGCAACCTGTCGTTGGACCGGCTGGCCAAGGCCGTCAAGGAGGGCGTGTTCGCCGCCGGCGGTTATCCGCTGGAATTCTGCACGATCTCGGTGTCCGACGGCATCTCGATGGGCCACGAAGGCATGCATTTCTCGCTGGTCTCGCGCGAGGTGATTGCCGACAGCGTGGAGGTCGTCATGCAGGCCGAACGCCTGGACGGATCGGTACTGCTGGCCGGTTGCGACAAGTCGCTACCCGGGATGCTGATGGCCGCCGCCCGCTTGGACCTGTCCTCGGTGTTCCTCTACGCGGGCTCGATCCTGCCGGGGCGCGCCAAGCTTTCCGACGGCACCGAACGCGACGTGACGATCATCGACGCCTTCGAAGCGGTCGGTGCCTGCGCCCGCGGGCTGATGCCGCGCGAAGACGTCGACGCGATCGAGCGGGCCATCTGTCCCGGCGAGGGCGCATGCGGCGGCATGTTCACCGCCAACACCATGGCCAGCGCCGCCGAGGCGCTGGGCATGTCGCTGCCCGGCAGCGCCGCTCCGCCGGCTACCGACCGTCGCCGCGACGGGTACGCCCGGCGCAGCGGTGAAGCGGTCATCGGCCTGCTGCGCCGGGGCATCACCGCCCGCGACATCTTGACCAAGGAGGCGTTCGAGAACGCGATCGCGGTGGTGATGGCGTTCGGCGGTTCCACGAACGCGGTGTTGCATCTGCTGGCCATCGCCCACGAGGCCGACGTGAAGCTGTCGCTCGCTGATTTCAGCCGCATCGGCGCAAAGGTGCCGCACCTGGCCGACGTCAAGCCGTTCGGCAAGCATGTGATGTTCGACGTCGACCACATCGGCGGTGTGCCGGTAATGATGAAAGCTCTACTGGACGCCGGCCTGATGCATGGCGACTGCCTGACGGTGACCGGCAAGACGATGGCCGAGAATCTGGCGCACATCGCCCCGCCGGATCCCGACGGCAAGGTGCTGCGGGCGCTGAACAACCCCATCCATCCCACCGGTGGCATCACCATCCTGCACGGTTCGCTGGCCCCCGAAGGCGCCGTGGTCAAGTCGGCTGGGTTCGACTCCGACGTGATCGAAGGCACCGCAAGGGTTTTCGAGCGAGAGCGTGCGGCGCTGGATGCCCTGGAGGACGGCACCATCACCCACGGTGACGCGGTGGTGATCCGCTACGAAGGTCCCAAGGGCGGTCCGGGAATGCGGGAGATGCTCGCCATCACGGGTGCGATCAAGGGCGCCGGCCTCGGCAAGGACGTGCTGTTGTTGACCGACGGCCGGTTCTCCGGCGGCACTACCGGGCTGTGCGTCGGACACGTCGCACCCGAGGCGGTCGATGGCGGGCCGATCGCCTTCCTGCGCGACGGTGACCGGATCCGGCTCGACGTCGCCAACGGCACCCTGGACGTTCTGGTCGATGCCGACGAATTTGCTTCCCGGCGTGAGGGTTTCACCCCGCTGCCACCGCGTTACACCTCGGGCGTGCTGGCCAAGTACGTCAAGCTGGTCGGCTCGGCGGCCAACGGGGCGATCTGCGGCTAGTCGGTTATTTCACCAGCGCGAGCGCCAGTCCGTCCCAGTGCTTGGCGCCCACCGTCTGCAGCACCGCGGTGTCGAGCTGCGGGTGCTCACCCATCAGCTCGAGGACTTTTCTCGCCCCTTGCAGCACGGCGTCGCTGCCGGGCGACAGGATCGCGCCCTCGCGAATCACGTTGTCGACCACGATAACTGAGCCGGGCCGTGTGAGCTTGACGGCCCACTCCAGGTAACCGGGATTGTTTTCCTTGTCTGCGTCGATGAACACCAGATCGAAGGGCCCGCCGGTGACGCTGGGCAAGGTGTCCAGGGCTGCACCGATCACGACCTCGACCCGGTCCGCGAGCCCGGCGCGATCGAAGTTGGCGCGGGCGACCTCGGCGTGGGTGGGCTCGTATTCCAGCGTGGTGACCCGGCCGTCGGGACCGGCGCCGCGAGCCAGCCAGATGGTGCTGAATCCGCCCAGCGTGCCGATTTCCAGAATGCGACGGGCTCCGGTCGCGGCGGCCAGCAAGCTCAAGAACTTGCCCTGCTGTGCCGACACCGCGATCTTCGGCAGCCCGGCGTCGTCGCTGGCCTCGAGGGCCGCGGACAACACCGCGTCGTCGTCCAGCACAGTGTCGTCCAGGAATTCGTCAACCTCAGCGGGGGTGAACTTTTGGGTCATCACCCAAAACTAGCCCGCCGGCTTAATCACCCGCCACTGCTTTAACCCTCCTTGCCGGATACCCCAGGGGGGTATAGGCTGGCTGGGCCAAGTCCCAACCAACTAACAGAGGTGGAAAAAGATGTCAAACGAAGCAGGCACGCTGTTGAGTTGCGGCCACGACGGTTGCGGATGCCGCGTGCGCATCGAGGTCGCATGTCACTGTTCCGGCGACCAGGCCTACATCTGCAAGTGCGGCGACGAGATGGTCGAGGTCGCCGGCTAACGGACGCCCTCTTTGGCGTAGACGACCCGCAGGACGTGCCCGACTTCGGGCCCCATGACCAGTTCGGCCAAGGTGCACAGCGTCGTGACGTACTGCGAGCCGTGTGGTGGCTGCTCGTCGCACAGGTGGTGCGCGATCTCGTGCAGGACGACCAGTTCACGCATCGCCCAATCGGCGTCACTGCGGTCAGGCACCGCGATAATGCCTGTCCCATCGCGGTTTTCGTAGTGAGCGGCGGTGGCGGCCCGCCTGGCCCGCACCCGCAGGGGCGCCACATCGGACCACCGCCTGCGCAGCGCCGGCAGGGCCAGCACGTCGTCGACGTAGCGCTGCACCGCATCCAGCGACCCGAACCGGGCCTCGGGCGGCAACGTCAGTTGTGCGCCGAAGAAATCCACGCTGCTCGAGCCGTGTTCGGCGGCACGGTCGAACAGCGTGCGGACGAAATCCTCGGCGGCGTACACCTTGGAGCGCTGCGAGTCCCGCACGGCACCCTCGGAGGTCATCGTTCCAGTGCGGACCGCGCTCCGGACAGCTCAGGGCCGCTGCCCAGTCTTGCCCGTTTACCGGCCCGGTCGCCGGCTCGTCGCGCCGCCGACGAATACCCCGCAGTTGCCCGGCTGGCCTGCCAGGTTCCGCGAGCCTTGGAGGCCGTGCGGTAATAGTCGCGCAGTTCGATCTCTTTGTTGCGCAAGGCAACCGCCGTACCCGGCGGGCGGCGATGATCTTTCTTCGCTTCGCGCTGGGTCTGGTCGCGGGCCTCGGATAACCGCTGACCGACCCGCGCGCCGAACGCCAGCTGGAAGTTCAGCCGGGCGGTGATCGTCGGGGTGGGCCGGTGCTGGCCGGATGAGATGTAGGAATCCGAAGCGCGCACCATCTGCACGACCAAGCTGGCGTACAGCGCGTGAGTGGTGTCGATGTCCTCGGCGAACCCGTAGGCGTAGACGAACGTCGAGTTCGAGGCGATGTCGCAGCGCACGTCGTTGGCCACGGCGATCATCACGAACAACTGCACGTAGGTTCGCAGCCCCTTGGAACCGGCCGTGCCGATGGTGATCGTGCGCTGCACCGGCGTCTGAGCCGGCGTGCGCTTGTCGGCGTGCGACCGGGCGACGGCGAGATCGATGGAGGTGGCCGTGGCCAGCCGCTGTGCGGCTGACATGAACGCCTCGGCCTCGTGCGCGTTGTCGGTGCCTTCGGCCTGACGCAGCAGCGCGGCGATCCGCGCCAGCATCTTGTCGTCACTCATGGCACCCAAACTAGGTCAAGCCCGTGACACTCCGGCACCGCCATTCACAGTCGGGCGTTGATCCACGACACCACGTCGTCGAGCACCTGCTGCTGCTCCGGCTCGTTGAACACCTCGTGGTACAGCCCGGGATAGATCTTCAGCTCGACATCGGTACTGCCCACCGCGGCGACCAGTTGACGGCTGCCCTCGGCGAGGATCAGCCGATCGTCGGATCCGTGCACCACCAGCAGCGGCGCGGTCAGCGACGGGGCCCGCTGCGGCATCGTCTCGCCGACCAGCAGCAGGACGCGGGCGACGCCGCCGGGAATCTTGCCGTGGTACACCAGCGGGTCGTTGTTGTAGGCGTCGACCACCGCCGGGTCCCGCGATACCGCGTCGGCGTCGAGCGTCTGCAGCGGCAGCCCCGGCGCGATCACTCCCATCACCTTGGCGACCCGACCCAGCAGCGGCGACACCGCGTTCTGGGCTGCGACCGCCGGTCCGGAAAGCACCATCAGGTCGTAGTCGTCGGGGTGTTCGACCCCGTAGGCGAAGACGATCCCACCGCCCATGCTGTGGCCCAGCACGATGCGCGTGGCCCCGGGGTATTCGCGGGCGGCGATGCCGACCAGCGTGGCGAAGTCGTTGGTGTACTCGCAGATGTCCTTCACCAGCACCCGCTTACCGCCCGAGCGGCCGTGCCCGCGGTGGTCGAGGGCGTACGTGATCAGCCCCTCGCGGCCGAACCGGGCGACGACGTGGTCATAGCGGCGGGCGTGTTCACCCAGCCCGTGGGCGAGAATGACCACCCCACGCGGTGTGCTCCCGATGTCGGCGGGGGCCCAGACGTCGTAGACGATGCGCACACCCTCGACACCGTCGAAGGACCGTTCGGCCCGCGTCATCGTCATCAGGGGCAGCGTAGACCCAACGTCGGAGTCGGTACGTAAGCTTCCTCCGGTGAGCGTGCTGGCCCGCGAGTTGGCCGATGACGGCCAGACAAATAATTTCTCGGCCATTGCCGAGCCCTACCGGCGCGAACTGCTCGCGCACTGTTACCGGATGACCGGGTCGTTGCACGATGCCGAAGACCTGGTGCAGGAAACGCTGCTGCGCGCCTGGAAGGCATACGACCGCTTCGAGGGCAAGTCTTCGGTGCGCACCTGGCTGCACCGGATCGCTACCAATACCTGCCTGACCGCGCTGGAGAACCGTCAGCGGCGGCCGTTGCCGACGGGGTTGGGGGCGCCGAGTTCAGACCCGACCGCGGAACTGGTCGAGGGCGCCGAGGTGCCGTGGCTCGAGCCGTTGCCCGACGCGGGGGCTGATCCGGCTGACCCTTCGACGATCGTCGGCACTCGCGAATCGGTCCGGTTGGCGTTCGTGGCAGCCCTGCAGCACCTGTCACCCAGGCAGCGAGCGGTTTTGCTGCTGCGCGACGTGCTGCAGTGGAAGGCCGCCGAAGTGGCCGACGCGATCGGTTCCACGACGGCCGCGGTCAACAGCCTCCTGCAGCGCGCCCGCGCGCAACTCGAAGCAGCCGGGCCCAGCGCCGACGACCGGCTAGCAGCGCCCGACTCACCCGACGTCCAGGACCAGTTGACCCGTTACATCGCCGCCTTCGAGGCCTACGACATCGACCGTCTGGTGGACATTTTCACCAGCGAGGCGATCTGGGAGATGCCGCCGTTCGTCGGGTGGTATCAGGGACCGCGCGCCATCATCGCGTTGATTCATCAGCAGTGCCCAGCGGATACGCCCGGCGACATGCGGCTGATCCCGTTGACGGCAAACGGACAACCCGCGGCAGCGATGTACATGCGCGACGGCGAGGGCCATGTGCCATTTCAGCTGCACGTCCTCGATGTCCGGGCCGACGGGGTGTCGCGGGTGGTGGCGTTTCTGGACACCACGCTGTTTGCGAAATTTGACCTGCCGCAACGGCTCTGATTTATTCGGGTGAACGTGAGGCCGCGCCGCAACACGGTTGTGCGCCAGAGCGATAACGTCCAATTCATCCACCCAGATTCCTCTGTTGAAACTGTGAATCCGGCCGCGGCAGTGCGTTGAACAGGTACGTTCGCAGTGTTTGGCAGGCCGTCTGGCGCACAGGGGGCCGGCGTCGCGGCGTCGGTCGGGCGCACCTGAGATCGGGGAAGATATGGGCGCATCCCGGAAAGCTCGCAATCCGGCCTCTTCCGCTGGCCCGCACCATCGAGGTCGTCTAGCGGGGATTGGTGCGGCCGCATTGGCGTTGTTGGCTTTCACGACGACGCCGTTGGGTGTGCCGCCGACGGCCAACGCCGATGAGTTGGAGATCATCATCGATCCCCTTCTCAGCTCGCTTTCCAGCGTTGCTCCTGCGCTGACAGCAGATCTGACCGCGATGGCGGCCGGGTTTGATCCTTCTTTCGCCGCGGACAGCGTGGCAAGTGTGGCGCTACCGGCGGCCGTAGACGGGGCGACGATATTTCAGCAATACGTCTACACCCCGCTGGAGATGGCCGCGCAATCGTGGATCGACAGCCCGACCGGCGAACAGGTCGACGGGTTGCTCAACGCAGCTTTCGGGGAGTTCCTGATCGGCAACGGTGCTGCCGGTACCGAAGCCGACCCCATTGGTGGCGCGGGTGGTCTGTGGTTCGGCGACGGGGGTGCCGGCTGGGACAGCACCGAAGCCGGCATCGTCGGTGGCGACGGGGGCCCGGCCGGAATCTTCGGTGACGGCGGCATCGGCGGCGAGGGTGGGGCCGGCGCAGCGGGCGGCTACGGCGGTGCCGGCGGATTTCTCATGGGCCTGGGTGGCAGGGGCGGAGATGGCGGTGACCTTGCCGGTGGCAACGGCGGCGCGGGCGGCGCCGGCGGAGATGCGGACGGGTTGTTGTTCGGGATCGGAGGGCGCGGAGGCGACGGAGGTTCCGGTGCCGACGGTGGATTCGGCGGCAACGGCGGCGACGCCACAGGCCCGTTCGGCGACGGCGGTGACGGCGGCAACGGCGCCCTGAGCGGAATCGGCAGAGCTGCAAGCGATCTGCCCGCCCTAGCCGGCGCAGGTGGTGACGGCGGCACGTTCGGCAACCATGGCATGGTCGGCGACTACGGCACGATCGGCGGCATCGCGCCCAGCGGTTCCGCCGCGATCAGCACGGACGGCAGTTATCTGGTCAACAGCGACGGGCAGGTCGTCTTCCTGCACGGTCTGAACGAGGTCTACAAACTGCCGCCGTATGAACCGTCCGTCACGGGCTTCAGCAACGACGACGCAGCGTTTCTACAGGACAACGGTTTCAACGTCGTACGGCTTGGTGTGATCTGGTCGGCGGTCGAGCCGGAGCCCGGGGTCTACGACGACCTTTACCTCGCCTCGATCCAGCACACCGTACAGACGCTGCAAGAACACGGCATATACGTCATCCTCGATATGCACCAAGACGACTACAGCACCTTGTTCAGCGGCGAAGGCGCCCCGTTGTGGGCGGCACAGGACGGCCAATTGGCCAACCCCAGCCTGCCGTTTCCGCTCGGATATTTCTTCAACCCCGCAGAGATCCATGCCTGGGATGCATTTTGGTCCAACTCCCAGGGGCCCAACGGGATCGGACTCGAAAACTACTACTCCATGATGCTCGAGCACGTCGCCAACTACTTCAACGGAAACCCCGACATCGCGGGTATCGAGATCATGAACGAGCCATCGCCGGGCTCTGAAATTCTGCCGACCCTGCTAGGAAGCTCACACTTCGACAGCCAAGAACTGACGTCGTTCTACGACCAGGCGGCCGGCGCTATCAGAGCGGTCAACCCGAACACGCCAATCTTCTACGAACCCGACGCCATCACCACCAACGGATTACCCATCACCCTGGGCACTGTCGACCAACCGGGGATGGTGTTGTCTTTCCACGACTATGCACCCGGCTCGCTGGCCGCTATCAGTATGCAGAACGCGGCGAACTACGCCCACCAGCACGACATTCCCGCCGTCCTGACGGAGTTCGGCTCAGGAGGGGGAGACGCCGTGATCGGCTCTACAGCTCACTTCGCTGATCAGGCGCAGATCGGCTGGACGGAATGGGAGTACTCCGCCCAGGGCGACATCACGACGACCGGAAACGGCATGGGGTGGTTGATCGACGATCCGAGCCAGCCCCTTATCGGTGACAACATCGACAGTGCGAAGCTGGCCGTACTGGCTGAGCCTTTCCCGCAACAGGTTTCAGGCACTCCCGACTCCTGGTCGTTCACTAATGGCACCTTCCAATTCGGCTACGCCACCCAAGGAGTCGATGAGCTGGGCAGCTTCCCGGCCGGCTCCCAGACCGAGATCTCAGTGCCCACTGTGGAGTTTCCGAACGGCTACTCCGTCATTGTCACCGGCGGCGAGGTCGTCTCAGCGCCCAACGCCACTGAATTGGTCATCGCCTCCAACACTGGCGCAACAGCGGTCTCAGTCACCGTCAGCCCCGTCGCGGCGGGTTGATCCTCGTTATGAGCGACTGAGCAGCGCCAAACAGGGGTCTAACAGCCATGCCAGCGTCGTCGTGTTCTCGACAGGTCAGTTTCGACAAAGCTGCGTAACGCCTGCCGACAAGCTGAAAAGCTACGGGCGTGCACACACGGACGGTTACGCGAGCAACGGAGACCCGGGCGGTAGCCGACCTACTGACGCGTGTCCCAAATGAGCCCGCTGGTCTGGTGGTGGAGGGCGAGGCCGGAATCGGCAAGACGACACTGTTGGTCGAAGCCGCTGCCGAGGCGCAGAGTCAAGGTTTTTACGTGCTCCCGGCGCAGGGGTCGCCCGCGGAAGTGACGTATGCCTACGCCGGGGTGGCAGACCTGCTCCGAGACGTCGACGTCGCGCTGTTGGACGCGTTGCCGGACCTGCAGCGAATTGCTCTCGAACGCGCCCGCATCGGTGAGATTGATATCGCTGGACCAGCAACCGACGAGCGAATTGTGGCCACCGCACTGCTGTCTGTAATCGAGGGCATCGGCAGCCGATCTCCGGTGCTCCTGATCATCGACGACGCGCAGTGGCTTGACGCTTCGAGCCGCGCCGTAATCGGATTCGCCGCGCGCCGGCTAAACGGCCGCGTCGGGATGGTGCTGAGTTTTCGGACCGGCGACCCGGACGCCCATGACGACCGCGCGTGGTTGCAGTTCCGCCGGCCCGAAACCGCCACGCGCGTCACGATGCGACCGCTGAGTCTGGCGGCCCTGCATACGCTTGTCGCGGCCAGGTTGGGCCACTCACTGCCCCGCCCGGCTATCACGCGAATCCATGAACTCTCCGCGGGCAACCCATTTTTCGCGATTGAACTGGCCGTGGCAGCGGCAGACGACATAGCTTCCACCACATTCGAGCTTCCCGATAATCTGGCCGCGCTGGTCCGCCGCCGGGTGGGACATACCGACGATGAAGTTGCGGCGGTACTTCTGGCCGCGGCGTGCAGCGTGGCGCCGACGGCCGAGTCGGTCGCTCAGGCCGTTGACAGACCGGTAGAACGAGTCATCGAACTGCTCGAATCGATGGAGCCCCTGCATATCGTCGCTCTCGACGGTAACCGCGTGCGATTCAGTCATCCGCTGTTCGCCGCCGGGGTCTACAGCAACGCCACTCCCTCACAGCGCAGGGCCGTACATCGAACGTTGGCCGGCATCGTTGAGCGGCCAGAACTCAAGGCTCGGCATCTGGCCCTGGCCGCCACGACTGGCGATAGCACCACGCTCGCAGCACTGGACGCCGCCGTCGAGGTCACAATCGCACGAGGTGCCCCCGCCGTCGCCGCTGAATTGGTGGAACTAGGACTGAAACTCAGCGGCGAAGACACGCCGCGCCGGATTCGCGCCGGGGAGTTGCACTTTCGGGCCGGCTCACTAGCGGCGGCGCGGCTACATCTGGAGACCGCGTTGCGTAGCGAGCCCTCCGGAATACTGCGCTGCCTGGCGCTGATGTGGCTGGGTGCGATCAAGGCTTACGACGACGACATGGCCGGTGCGGTCGAGGCGATGACCCTGAGCGTCGACGAAGCCGGCGGCAATCCGGCAGTCGAGTTGCTGTGTCAACTGCGCCTGGCCTTGGCGCTGGTGATGGCCGATCGCCTGCCTGAGGCACTGCCCCGGGGCGAGCGGGCCGTTGCGCTGGCCGATCAACTCGGCATACCGAATCTGCGGTCCCAGGCGCTGTCGATTTGGGTCGTCGGGAAGTTCATTGCCGGGCAAGGGGTTGACCGCGAAGCCCTGCAGACGGCGTTGGACTTGGAGGATCCCTACGGGGGAGCGACGACCTTCTTTCAGGCCGGTGCTGTCGAAGCGATGATCTCGGCGTACACCGGTGACCTCGAACGTGCCTGGGTTCAGATGCGCGCTGTGCAGCAGCGGATGCTGGCACATGGCACCGAGGTCGACATCACTTGGGCTGCGGTGCACATCGCCGGGATCGCGATGTGGTGTGGACGCTACGGTGACGCGTTCGACGCCGCGCAGGAAGCGGCGGAGCGTGCCGAGCAGATGGGCGGCCGACTGATATTGGTGACAGCGTGGACTCAGCAAGCCGCCGTCGCCGCCTACACCGGACGTGAGGCCGACGCGCGGGCCGCCGCACGGGCCGCGATCGATACGGCCAACGAGATCCGGGCGATGCGCTTGGTGAGGGAGCCAACGATCAGCCTGGCTTTCCTCGAAGTGTCGCTGGGGAATTACCCTGCGGCCCTTGAGTTGCTGGAGCCTTTCCTGACAATTTTCGCCGAGAACGGTGGAGTAGAGACTGAAATCGAAGGCGGCGGTTACCTACCCGACTTGATCGAGACGCTGGCCGCCGTAGGCCGTGCCGACGAGATCGACGTATTGGTAGAGGCGTTGGAACGCAACGGTTTTCGGTACGACCGGCCGTGGATGCTCGCCATGGGTGCGCGCGGACGCGGTCATATGTTGGCCGCGCGAGGCGACCTCGCCGGCGCCCAGCAGGCCGTCGAGCAAGCGCTGGTTCACCATCGGCGGCTGCCGATGCCGTTCGAAACGGCCCGCTCGCGACTTCTGTTGGGTCAACTGCAGCGACGCCGGCGCCGTAGATCCGATGCCGTGGCGTCGCTACAGGAAGCGTTGAGTACCTTCGAACGTCTGAACGCGCCATTATGGGCGACTCGGGCCAGGACGGAGCTGGCGCGTTTGGATGGTGCGCGCAGCGACGGTCAGCGGCTCACCGCAGCCGAGGAGCGGACCGCCAGGTTGGCTGCGGCGGGCCAGTCGAACAAGGAGATTGCCGCAGCGACTTTCCTTTCGGAGAAAACCGTCGAGACGTATCTGACCGCGGTGTACCGGAAGCTCGGTGTCCGTTCGCGGGCGGGGCTTTCTTCTGCACTCCAGCAAGAGGTTTGATGGCTTCGGGCGAACGTGAAGTTGCTTTCACGTTCGCGACCGGGCGTGAAAGTGCCTTCACGCTCGGCGGGAAACGGGCCGCTCGACACCGCCCAGGAGCTGCTGGGCCCCGGAGTAGCGTGGCAGCGTGTCCCCCACCGTTGCGATCCGGCGCGCCGCCGACCGGTCGGTCACCACGACGTCGTGGCTGAACTCGCGGCATTCCTTCTCGTTCGGCGATCACTACGACCCGGGCAACACCCATCACGGCGTACTGCTGGTGAGCAATGACGACATCGTGGCCCCGGCTGGGGGCTTTGGCACCCATCCGCACCGCGACATGGAAATCGTGACGTGGGTGCTGGACGGCTCGCTGGCGCACCGCGACTCGGCCGGCAACAGCGGTGTCATTTATCCCGGTCTGGCGCAACGGATGTCGGCGGGCAGCGGTATCTCCCACTCCGAGCACAACGCCTCGGCGACCGAGCCGGTGCGCTTTGTCCAGATGTGGGTGCAACCCGATGTCGCCGGAATTGAGCCCGGCTACCAGCAGCACGCAATCAATGACGACGAGCTGGCCGGACGCCTGGCGACGATCGCTTCGGGAAGGCCGGGCCACGACGCCGCGATCAGCATCCATAACCGATCGGCCGCGCTGCATGGTGCGCGGTTGGCTCCCGGTGACGAATTGGTGTTGCCGGACGCGCCCTATCTGCACCTGTTCGTCGCGCGCGGGCAGGTCGACTTCGAGGAGACCGAGCTGGGCGAAGGTGACGCCGTCCGGCTCACCGCGTCAGACGGTGTGCGCGTCGCCGCGCGTGCGCCCGCCGAAATCCTCGTCTGGGAGATGCACGCGGCTATCGGCGACTAGGGTGGGCGCCGACGAACAGGAGCCGGTATGTCCGAACCGTACGCACGTCATGCGACACCTGACATCGCTGACGGCGACGACTTCTCGGCTGATGATCACCAGCTGAGGCCGAGATCGACTCGGACGGTCCGCTTTTGGGCACTCCCGATACTCGTCACCCTTACTGTGTTGTCGGCGCTGGCAGCCTTTTACCTCGGCGGAATCCTGCAGCCGATGACCAACTTGCGGCACTTCCCGGTCGCCATTCTGAACGAAGATGCCGGGCCGACCGGTGCCCAGGTGGTCAAGGGCATGCTGGCCGGTTTCGACAACGACGCCTATGACGTGCGCGTGCTGGAGCACAACGAGGCCAAGACACAGTTGGACAGGGCACAGATCTACGGTGTCGCCGTCATACCACCGAACTTCTCCTCCAAGCTTCACGCTTATGCGAAAAGCGCGTTGACGCCGGGCCGGGTCGAGCGGGCGGTCATCATCGTGTCGACGAATCCGCGCGCGGGCACGCTGGGCGCTAACATCGCCGGCCAGACGCTGCAGCGAGCGGTCGCGATGATCGATCAGCGCGTCGGTCAACGGCTTTCGCAAGAAGTTGCGGAGCAGACCGGCAAGGCCCCCGAGCCGGGCGCCGTGGCGTTGATGCTGGCCAATCCTGTCGAAGTCAAATCGACCGTGCACAACGCACTACCCGATGGCACCGGCAACGGGCTGTCTGCCTTCTATTACGCTCTGCTGCTGGTGTTGGCCGGGTTCACCGGCAGCATCGTGGTCAGCAGGCGGGTCGATTCCATGCTCGCCACCCAGGCGACCTCGCGCTTGCGGGCGTTGTCGATCAAGTGGTCGATGATCGCCGTGCTGGCGCCGCTGACTTCTGCCGCCTACCTGCTGATCGCCGGAAAGTTCGGCATGCCCGTCCAAAACAGCTTGAGCTTATGGCTTTTCGGCGCGTTCGCGATCCTGTCTGTCGGCGTTGCGTCGACGTCACTGATTGCGGCACTGGGCGCCTTCGGTGTCGTGCTGAGTATGTTCCTGTTCGTCATCCTGGGAATTCCGTCGGCGGGTGCGACAGTGCCGCTGCAGGCCACCCCGGCATGGTTCGAATGGCTAGCCCGATTCGAGCCGATGCACCAAGTGTTCGTGGGCACAAGGTCATTGCTGTACCTGAGCGGCAGTGCCGGTTCCGGCCTTTCGCAGTCGCTGGTGTGGATTGCCGGCGGTCTGGTGGCCGGTGCGCTGCTCGGCGCCGTTGTCACCCGCGTCTACGACCGACGTGGCGACCACCGCATCGCCGGGAGTGCCGTCGGCGAGCCGCCGTCCACCCCGGCTGCCGAGGTCGTCTACCCAGCGCAATAAGCGGCGCAGCACCGTACCCGGTCAGCGGCCGAATGTCATTGGACTGCGGCCCATTCGTCACGCCGCTGTTATGGGCGTTGCTGTGTAATACAGCAACGACTTTCGCGCGGAGGGACGACGTGCCATATCTTGCTGCCGCCTTCCGGCGTGTCACGGCCTGCTGCGCGGGCAGCGTGCTGTGTCTGACGCTGGCGACCAGCACGGGTCAACCGGTGGCGCGGGCTGAGGCACGCGAGCTTCTGGCCAGCGCCATCGCCAATACCCAGGGCTCCTATCTGGTGTACAACTTCGGCGGTGGGCATCCTGCGCCGATGCTCAATGCCGCGGGCAACTGGTACGACGGGGGCAGCGGCGGCCACGTGATGATCATCAAGGCCGCCTCGCAGCGACTCGAACCGCATCTGCTGGTCGACAGCCATCAGGGTTATCAGTCGCGCTGCGAACGCAATCCGCACGCGCGTACCGGCGATGGGCTGGTCCAAGCCTCGGAAACCTATACGGCAGTGCAGGCTTGGCAGGCACTGGGACGACCGACGATCGCGATCAACGCGAACTTCTTCGACATCCGTGGCCAAAAGGGTGGCTCCTGGCGCTCGACGGGCTGCAGTTCGCCGCTGGGGACTTACGTCGACAACACCCACGGGCAGGGCCGGGCCAATCAGGCGGTGACCGGCACCATTCCCTACGCCGGCAAGCAAGGACTGTCTGGTGGAAACGAGAACTGGAGTGCGTTGGCGACCATGATTCTGCCCAACCGCGGAGCGCCTTCGGTGCTGTGGCCACGCGGTGGCCGCGACGGTCACGACTACGACGCCGCCACCTCCGTGGTCACCGGATTGGTCGATCGGGGGGAACAATTCGTCGCCGTGAGCGGCCTCGGGTTGTTGGCGCCCGGAAATACCGGTCAGCTCAACGACGGTGGCCCGAACGCGGCCCGGACGGCACTGGCCTATTCCAAACCCCGCGATGAAATGTACGTGTTCCAGGGTGGGAGCTACACGCCGGACAACATCCAAGACCTGTTCCGCGGCCTGGGCAGCGACAACGCGGTGCTGCTCGACGGCGGCACCTCGTCGGCGATCGTGCTGCGGCGCGACACCGGTGGCATGTGGGCCGGTGCCGGTGTGCCAAAAGGCAATTGCGACACCCGCGAGGTGTTGTGCGACGCCCACGAGCGTTCGTTGCCGGGCTGGCTCGCGTTCAACTAGAACTTGGGAGTGAGGTCCAGCGAGGTGATCGTGGTCATCTTGGTGACCAGCCAGCGCGCGTGATCCCGTTGCAGTACAAGCCGATACGACAGGTACTTCAGCGACGGAACATCCTTGGTGGCCGGACTGGTCGACTCCGTGTTGGTGTAGACGATCGCGGTCGCGTCGGCCGCGCTCAGTGACTCCACGGCCGCGCCGACGACCTGCGTGGAGTTGGTGACCTTCGCCTGCTTGTTGGGTGCGACGAGCGCGTCCAGGTATTTACGGTAGGCGGCCTGGAAGTCGCCGCTGAGGTACTGCGACGCCCGATCGGCCAGCTTGTCGATGTTTTCCGGGGTGTAGGTCCACAGCGTGGTGATGGCGTTGGCGGCGGTGCGCGCGACCTTCAGCTTGGTGGCGACAGTGGCGCGGTCGGTCAGGTACGGCTGAATGGTCACACCGGCGAATGCGCCGGCGGCGACGAACAGCACAGCCGCCACTGCCGCGACGATCACCGACCACTTGCCGGCCGGCCGTCGCTCGCGAAAGCGGACGACGGCGTCCTCACCGTCGGTCTCGGTGTCTTCGGCTGTGCCCTCGGCGTTTTCGCCGTCAACATCCGATTCGTCAATACCCTCGGCGTTTTCGTCAACATCGGATTCGCCGACGTCCGTTTTGCCACCGTCGGACACCTCGACCGCCGAATCGTCGACAGACGCTGCGTCAGTCTCAGCGGCGACCGTGTCGATGGCCGATCCGTCGGTCAGATCACCTGTTGCATGCTGCTGATCTTCCACTGATTACCTTCCCGCTGAGCTGTGACCACCCAACGATTTGTGGCCTCGATCTTCTGCTTCCCGTCAGGAGTTTTCGACGAGATGTCGGTCGCCACCATCACATTGGCGCTGCCATCGTCGTTCCAGCGTTCCACGCCGGCGGCAAGTGGCGTCCCCTTGGTCGGCTCCGCCTTCGCGATCTGCACCAGGATCTCGTTCTGCTTTTCGTGGAACTGCTTGGCGAAGTCACCGGTCGCATTGGCCGCTATCCGGTCGTAGTAGGCGTTGGCGTGGAATGGATCCAGCGTGGTGAACAGGGTCATGAAGGCCTTGACGTAGCCGAGGACGTCGACTTCCTGCATGGCCTCCCGGTGGTTCGAGCGCTGATCAACCAGAACGAGCGACGACGTCGTAATCGCCCCCACAGTAAGTGCGGTGGCAGTGGCCGCGGCGGCGGGCATCGCCCAACTTCGTGATGGTTTCCACCACTGCGCCGGCAGCGTCGGCCGCCACGGCAGCCGCGACCACAGCGTCGGCTTGGGCGCCTTCAGCAGCGGCTCTTCGCCGGGCTGAATCCGTCTGCGGGGGCTCACTTGGGCCCCTTTGGTGGAGTCGGTTCCTTGGGCGGAGCCGGTTGCCTGGGCGGCGCCGGCTTGGGCTTGGTCACCACGTCCAGGTTGTCGACGAGCCACTGGCCATTTTTACCTTTGACAAGCGAGACCCGAACCGTAGCCGTGATGAACCGTTCATCGCCGCCGCCGCCGCGGTGGCCCTGCATGAACAGCAGCATGGTCGCGCCGTCCCTCGTGGCCGACAACACCGTACTGTCGGTCACCCAGTACTCGTTGATCACCGGATGACCTTTTTGCACCGACTCCTGCTGCTTGACCAGCTCCGGTCGGTACTTGTCAGTGGTCGACGACCGGGCCCGGGCAAAATCCTGCTCCAGCGTTTTCGGATCGTAGGTCAGCATCTGGGCGACGATCTTGGGCCCCTGCGCGTTGACGGCTTCGCGGGTCTGCTGGGAAGCCCGGCCGGGCAGGTAGATGGCAAACGCGCTGATCGCGGCGCCGGCGACGCACAGCAGCACGGCCACCCCGGCAGCGGTCGCGGCGTGGCGCCGGATGTCCGCGGGTCGCCGATCTTCTGCTGCGCCACGCACCTCGGTGCGCGCCAACAGGTCGGCGAAGGTGCGCCGGCGCGAGTCCCACAGCGGCCAGAGCCATCCCACGAAGACCGAGAGCGTGTCGAGCAGGTGCGCAAGCTCCCGCAGCGTCAACCGCCCGACGCCGACGGCGGATCCGTCTCGTTGCACCACCTCGATACCGAGCAGCGCCCGACCCAGGCTCCACCCGCAAATCGCCGGTAGCACCACCCGGTTCACCGTCGTCGCCAAAGTCACGGCGACCAGCACCGATATCGATGCCCACCACCAGAGGCTCTGCGGCGGCGCTGCCATCCAGACCAGCGCCATCGTGACCACGACGGCGGCACCGGGCACCAGGTCCACCGCCAGGGCGGCAGCGCGAATGTGCCAGCGGGCCAACCCATGCGGCGCTGCTTGGTCAACTGCCGGTGCGGCCTCGGTCTCTGCGACCAGCACCGTCACCTCGCCACCTGGTCGAGCTTGGAAATTCGGTACTTACCTTCGTCGAGCACCATCGTCACGCGCAGGCGGTAACCCGCTTCCTGATTCTGGCTCTCGGCATTGGAGACCTTGACCCGCAGCGGCACCAGGACGTCGACGGAGCCGTCGGGATTGTTGCGTTCGACCGCGGCACGCAGATCGGAGACCTGAACGTGGGCGTCCGCGGCCTGATAGGCGTCGATGAGCAGTCCGCTGTACAAGATCGCCTGCGACCGGAACGCTCCGGCACCACACTCGACGATCTTCTGAGCACTCGCGGCCATCGCCCCGATGTCGGGCGCCTGAGTGGCTCCCACACAGTCCTTCGCGGCTTCCACCGCGGCGGCGTCCCGGCGCGAGGTGGCCTGGCTGTCGTGATGCGAGCGCAACGCGAGATAGCCACCGGCACCGATGCCGCCGGCGAGCACAGCAAGCCCGGCGGCGATGCCGACGAACCAGCCACGGCCCAGGCGCGATCTAGCGCGCGGGTCTTCCTGGACTTCGCTGACCTCAGCGAGGTCTTCGGCGTCTGGCTCGACGATCTCATGGTCGGCCGCCCGGTCGGATTCCAGCGAGTCCTCGACGGTTTCCTCAGCGGCGGGATGGTCGGCTGCCGCATCCAGTGTCAACGCGGGATCCTCATTCGTGTCGTGCGGGGTCAGCCGGCTGGCGCCAGCATCTCCTTCCATCCGTCATCTCCTGTATTGCGTGAGTTGTTGACGGAGTACTTAGAACCGTCGGGGCCCATCGCCTCGCCACTCATCGGACTATAGACGGCTGCCGGAGGCCCGCCCGGAGTGTAGATGCAGGGGTTGGGTTGCTGACCGTTGCACTGGACCGAGCCCGAGCCTGGGCGCTGCAGCGGATCACTGGTCGGCGGCGGCGTCTGCCCTCCAGGTGGCAGCCGATTGGCGGGCAGCGGGTTCAGGCCGTTGTTCACCGTCGGCGCCGGGATGACATAGCCCGGTTTCACCGCCTGGTTACAGCGCCCCGCGGGGGCCGGGCAGTTCAGGACCTGGTTGGGATCACCGAACCACGGGTTGGTCCCCAGCGGCTCGTACGGCTTCCCGCTGCGGCAGTCCTGCGGCGTCGGCGCGCGCCTGCCGGGGACGTCCATGCAGGGCATGTTGCGTACGCCACGCACCGCATTGGCCTGGAAATCCTGCGGGATCCTGCAGTAGTTGTTGTCCCGCAGCGGCGCAATGCTGGTGTCCGACGGCGAGCGCCACTCCGGCGCGGGACGGAACCCGGTCAAACACGGTGCCGGATAGTTGATCGCCAACGTGAGGTCCAGCGCCGCCATCCGGTCCTTCTCGTACGGCGCGGAGATCGCCTGCACGATCGACCCGAGCTGCGGCAACATCACCAACGTTTGTTCGACACCCGGGTGGTAGCGCTTGAGCATGTCGAAGACGATCTCCAGGTTGGCCAGCGTCTGCGGCAGCGACTCACGGACGTCGCTGAACACCGAGTTGACCTCATCAGCTGTCGGGGCCGCTTGCGTCAGAGCACTTCTCAGGTGCGCGTCTTGCTGGGCAGATTGCGCACCAAGGACGTTGAGGTTGTGCGCCCACCGCTCGATCGCGCTACTGGAGGTGGCTTGGCTGTCCAGGATCGGTGCGGAGTTCTGGATGATGTCGTCGACCTGGTTGATGTTGGTTTTGAAGTCGCCGACGATCGCCTGCGTGGAGTCGACCAGTCGCTGCAGCGCGGGACCCAGCCCCCCGACCGCGTCGGCCGTCTCATCCAGTAGCTGACCGATTTTTTCCCTCGGCAGCGCCGCCAGACCGCGGTTGGCGGTGTCCAGCGCCGGCCCGATTTCACTCGGCACCGTGCCCTTGGTGATCGTCTGGCCAGGCGAGAAGACCCCGCGCGCTTTGCCGTTCGACACCAAGTCCAGATACTGCTCACCGACTGCTGAAACCGAGTGCACGTTCGCCACTGAGTCCAGCGGAATCTTGAAATCGCTGGAGATGCTCATCGTCGCCTCGGCGCCTTTTTCCGTCGGCTCGACGGCGGTCACCTTGCCGATCGTGATGCCCCGGTAGGTGACGTTGGACGTCGGGTACAGGCCGCCCGAGGCCGGCAGTTCGGCCTTCAACTGGTACTGGCCGATGCCCATCACCGTCGGCAGCTGCAGGTAGTAGATACCCAGCACCAGCAGGGCCACGGCGGTCAAGATGCCGAAGATGACCAGCTGGCGCTTGATGAAACGAGTCAGCATTGCCGGTCCGCCCTCTCCACCAGTGGTCCACCCGGCGCGTCGTTCGGGTTCGGCGTGAAGCGCACGTCCGGAATCATTGTCGCGGGATCCCGGCCGTACGACTGCTCCAAAGCCCGCAACGCTCCTGAGAACCCGGTGCCGGTGAGGAACGCGTTGTCGACCGCGGACAGCGTCGTGTCCACCTCGAGCGAGGAGTTCATGAAGTCACCGCGGATCAATTTCGGTGCGGTGTCCAGGTCGAACGGCGCGGTAAAGACCAACTTCAAGGCGCCGAGCAGGTACGGCGATGCCTTGCCCAGTTCTCTCAACGGGCACTGCAGCAACTGCAGGTCCTGATGGATCGAGCCTCTAGCTTCACCGAGGTACTGCGCGGCAGCCTGACTGAGCGCGCCCACCGATTCGACCGCGTCGATCAGATGCTTCTGATACGTCGGATCCGCCAAGTACTTGATCAGCGGCGGGAATTCGATCAGCGCGCGATCCAGCACATCGGACCGGTTGCCGACGTAGGCCAACAGCCGGTTGGTCGAGTCGATGGCGTGGGTGATGTCGTCGCGCTGCTCGTTGAGCCGACGGGTGAACGTGTCCAGTTTGCCCAGGAAGGCCCGAATCTGTGGCCCACGGCCGGTCAGAATTTTGCTGACCTCGTTCTGCAGCACTTCCAGATTCGGGAGACCGCCGCCGCGCACGATCATCGCCAGGCTCGCCAGTGTCTGCTCGGTACTGGGAAATGCCGACGAGTTCTTCAGCGGGATGGTGTCGCCGTTCTTGAGCATCTGCGACGACGGGTTCGCCGGCGGATCCAACTCGATGTGTTGCGAACCGAGCAGGCTGGTCTGCCCGATTTTGGCGGTGACGTTTTTCGGCAGCTTGACGTTGCCGGCCACGCTCAGCGTGAGGGTGGCGACCCAGTTCTTGACGCGGTGGCCGTTCATGTTGATGTCCGGGGTTTTCAGCTCGATCTTGCGGATCGAGCCGACGAAGACGTCGGCCACCATGACCCTGCTGTTGCCGTCGATGGCCAAGGTGTCCGGCATCTGCACGTACACCGTGTATGCACCGGACCCGCTGCCGGGACCGCCGGGCAGCGAGACGTTCGAAATACCGTGCCAGCCACATGAACTCAGCACCATTGCGGCAACGAGGAAGACGAAGCTCTGCCAAGTCCGGCGTCGGACTCCACTGATCGTCACGCGGTTCACCATCGACTGTCGGTTCTGCTTACTCCTCGCGCGGAGCGCGCTCGTTGTGCGCATCACTGAC
>JAVHWH010000208.1:0-8023 GCA_032159915.1 Mycobacterium sp. | reverse complement strand
GGAACCTTCTCCATGGCAAGCGCGGCGCCCAGACCCCATTCACCGCCCATGCCAATGCCGTACAGCAGTCGCAGCACAATGAGCACGGTGAAATTCGGCGCGAAGGCGCACAGAAAGCCGACCACCGAGTAGAACACCACGTCCACCATCAGCGGCAGGCGCCGGCCGACCCGGTCGGCCCAGAGCCCGAAAAGCAGCGCGCCCACCGGACGCATCAGCAGGGTTGCCGTGGTGAGGAACGCGACTTCGGCCTTGGAGTGGTGAAACGTCTTGGCGATGTCGGCATACACCAGCACCACCAGGAAGTAGTCGAAGGCGTCCATCGTCCAGCCCAACAGCGCGGCGATGAACGAGTTGCGTTGATCCTTGGTCAGCGGCGGGCTCGCGGGCACTCGCACCGTCTATCACACCGCGCGCGACGGTGTGGCGGGCTGAGATCATTTAGTTCTTCTCGATGCTGTCCCAGAGCTCGATCATGGTGCGGAGGATCTCCTCGGCGAAGCCGAGACCGGCGAGGTGGCTTTCGCCGGGCAGCGTGTACAACTCCGCGTCGGGCAATCTGCTGACGACGTGCTGCCCGTGGGCGAACGGGACGATGTGGTCGCGGTCGCCATGCCACCAGCGGACCGGGACCTTCACCTGCTCGAGTCGAAAACCCCAGTCCCGGGCGAACACGACGACGTCGGCGAACGGCGCCGCCAACTGTTTGCGGGAACCGTTGAGCAGATCGTCGAGGAACATGGCCTTGAATTCGGGTCGCACCAACAGTCGCCGATCACCCTCGGGGGACACCCGCGCGTACAGGTACAGCGCAGGCTCGGCGACCGGCTTCAGCAATCGAATGAATCCCACTGCGGCTAAGCGAATAGGCAAGCCGATGACCGCAAGCAGCGGCGCCGCAAGCGAGCCGAGTGACATCAGGCCGCCGCTGATCGCCTCCGGGCCGACTGTGGGCGCCACGCCGCCCAGCACGCCGGCGGCGATGACGCGGTCGGTCATCGCCGCAGCACATCCCAGTGTGTAAGGCCCGCCGCCGGACAGCCCGATGACGGCCATCTTGTCGATGCCGAGCGTGTCGGCGACCGTACGCAAGTCGTCGGCGAAGGCGAGAACGTTCTCGTACTGATGCGGGGTGGACGACCCGATGCCGGGGCGGTCGATTCCGATCAATCGAATGTGATTGTCCTCGGCGTAGAGGCGCGCTTCAGCCGGGATCTGCCGTCGCGCGCCCGGCGTGCCGTGCAGCCAGAAGATCGCGCGGCCACGCGGATCACCGAATTCGGCGAACCCCAGCTGGCGATCGTCACCGACCGCAATGTTGCCCTCTAGTTTGGGCCGAGCAATCGAATACGCCATTACGGCAGTGTTACACGAACTACTGGTGTCCAGCCCACGCTCTGGGTTGATTGAACACCGATGATGCGGGTAGCCGGTGCCAGTGGACATCACGATCACTTTCGTCGGCAACGCCACTACGCTGATCTCGGCCGGCGGCGTGACGCTGCTGACCGACCCCAACTTTCTCCATCAGGGCCAGCGCGCCTACCTGGGCCACGGGCTGGTCTCCAAACGCCGGCATAACCCTGCGTTGGAGATCGACCAGCTGCCGCCGCTGGACGCGATCGTGCTGTCACACATGCACGGCGACCACTGGGACCGCGTCGCCCAGCGGGGACTCGACCACAGCCTGCCGGTGATCACCACTCCGCACGCCGCCAAGCGCCTTCATCGCCGGGGATTTGAGAACGCGCTGGCGTTGTCCACCTGGGAGACGCACACCATCACCGCGCCCGGCGTCAGGCTCACTCTGACGTCGATGCCGGGCCGGCATGCGCCCCTGCCAGTGAAAGGCCTGCTACCTCCGGTGATGGGGACCATGCTGGATTTCGAATCGCCAGACGGTTCGAAACGCCGACGGCTCTACATATCCGGCGACACGTTGCTCGTCGAAGAGCTGAAGGACATTCCGCTGCGGTTCGAGTCGATCGACGCCGGCGTGTTACATCTAGGCGGCACCCGGCTGCCGGCCGGACCGCGATTACCGTTCGGGCTGACGGTGACCATGGACGGACGCCAAGGGGCCGACGTGGTCGATCTGCTCAACCTGCCCAAGGTCATCCCGGTGCATTTCGATGACTACACCGTGTTCGCCTCGCCACTTGCCGACTTCACCAACGAAATGGTGCAGCGGGGAATGGCGGACCGGATGATCGTGGTCGAGCGCGGAGGCTCCGTCACCATCTGATGTCCGACGACGACTTGGATGCCCTGTATTCGGTCGAACCCGAGGGCTTCACCGCTCTGCGGCGACAACTCGCGGATGCGGCAACGCAACGCGGTGACGCAGCTGCCGCCAAGCGGATCTCGGCCGCCCGCAAACCCACCACCGCCGCGTGGATCGTCAATTCGCTCGTGTTGGGAAACAAGGACGTCAGGCCGCGGCTGAGCAAGCTTGGGGATCAGCTGCGCAGCGCGCACGCCAGCATGGATGGCGAACGGATCCGCAAGCTTTCGGCCGAGCAACGTCATACCGTCGATGACCTGGTTCGGGCCGGGTTGCAGGACGCCGACGTGAAGAACCCCTCGGCCGCGATTCGCGAGGACGTTGCGGGCACGTTGCACGCCGCGATCGCCGACACCGAAGTCGCCGAGCGGCTCGGCCGATTGACCAAGGCGGAGCGGTGGAGCGGCTTCGGCGGCTTCGGCGCTGCATCGCCGGTGTCGACGGCAGCGGTGGGGAAGCCGGCCGACGCTGCCGACGATCCAGACCGGCGCCGAGACGAGTCGAAAGCCCAACTCGCCCAAGCCAAGCAAGAGCTGGCCGCGGCGCAGCGGCGGCGAGAAAAGACCCGGCGAGAACTGGAGAAAGCACAGCGCGACCTGGCGGCCGCCACTAAGGCACGTGATGCGGCCGAGCAGGCGGACCGGGATGCCGCTGCGTCGGTGCAGAAAGCACAAGCGCAATTGCGACGGCAGCGGTGATAACTCAGCGGATGGGCAAACCGGTCAGCGCCCGGCCGATGACCAGTCGCTGAATTTCGCTGGTGCCCTCGAAGATGGTGAAGATCTTGGCATCTCGATGCATCCGCTCGACCGGGTAGTCGCGCGTGTAGCCGTTGCCGCCGAGGATCTGAATGGCTTCGTCGGTGACGTACACCGCGGTCTCGCTGGCGTAGAGCTTGGCCATCGATCCCTCGGCCGAGGTGAACGGCTTGTTGTTGCGCTGCATCCAGCTGGCCCGCCAGACCAGCATCCGGGACGCGTCGATGCGGCTTTTCATATCCGCCAATTTGAAAGCGACAGCTTGGAATTCGGCGATTTTGCGGCCGAACTGTTCACGCTGACCGGAATACTCGAGTGCATACTCGTAAGCGGCGCGGGCGATGCCCAGGGCCATCGCGCCAACGGTCGGACGAGTGCGCTCGAACGTCATCATCGCGGCCTGGCCCGAGGTGCGATGCCCTTCCCGAATCTTGGCGATCCGGCGTTCGAATTTCTCGCGGCCACCGAGGATGAGCTCGCCGGGAAGCCGGACCTCGTCGAGCACCACCTCGGCGGTGTGCGACGCCCGGATACCGTGCTTCTTGAACTTCTGCCCCTGAGACAAGCCCTTCGTGCCCGGCGGCACGATGAACGTCGCCTGACCCCGGGTGCCCAGCTCCGGTTCCACCGATGCGACCACGACGTGGACGTTGGCGATGCCACCGTTGGTCGCCCAGGTCTTGGTGCCGTTGAGGACCCACTCGCCGGCGGCCTCGTCGTACTTCGCTCTGGTGCGGACGGCTCCGACGTCGGAGCCGGCACCGGGTTCCGACGAGCAGAACGCGGCCAGCTGCGGATCACCCGGACTGCCGAACATCTGCGGCAGCCATTCGCCGATTTGTTGCGGAGTTCCATTGGCGGCCAGCGCCGCCGCGGCAAGGCCGGTGGCCATGATGGACAACGCGATACCTGCGTCGCCCCAGAACATTTCCTCGAAGACGATCGGCATGCCCAATCCGCTGGCTTCGCCGGCCATCTGAGCGAACAGGTCGGGAGTGTAGAGCCCAACCTTGGCGGCCTCTTGGATGATCGGCCAGGGCGTCTCTTCGCGTTCGTCCCACTCGGCAGCCGCCGGCCGGATCACCGCCTCGGCGAATTCGTGCACCCAGTCACGGACTTGCACCACTTCGTCGGACAGATCCAGCGAAAACGTCGCGTCCATCAAAGCTCCTATCAGGCGTTGCGCCCGCATGTCGGTGGTGCCGTCGTCGCGGCCACTGGTAATTACAGTAAACGCTTGTATACTGAGCGGCCAAACCGGCAGCTCAGGCCACGCGTCAGACGACGGGTTGAGCAGACAAAGAAGATGTCAGGCCATTTTGACACCCATTCACCCGAAACCGTGAGGGGGCCATATGCAACGCAGCGACATTCGTGCCGTGGGGGATTTGGCGGGGGAGGCGTCGTCGGTGCTCACCACCTTGGTACGCGGCATGCACGCCGGCATCGCCGGCCGGGTGTTCGGCTCGATCGGGCCGCCGGCCGCACCGGTTCGCACGATCCACGACGGTGTGTCGCGGGCTATCTACACCGGCGTGGACCGTGGGCTGCGTGGCGCGAGCCGGGTCGCGGGCATGGTCGCCGCCGAAGTTTGGGGCAACGAGGCCGACGAGCCGTTGGAATCACGCGGTGACTCGGTCGGCGCATTCCTGGCCGCGGTGAACGGCATCTACGGCGACGAGTTGACCGACCACGAAAACCCGCTCGCCGGCGCGATGATGGTCCGATACGGTGGCAAAGCCCTTGCGCTGACAACCGACGACCTGGCCGCGGCGTATCCGGCGGCCACCGGCCGGGTAGTCGTCTTCGTGCACGGCTGGTGTCTCACCGACTGGTCCTGGCGTCGTCCGCCACGCGAGACCGGCGACACCCGCACCTACGGCGAGCGACTGCACGAGGATTTGGGCTACACCCCAATCTATCTGCGCTACAACACCGGACTGCATATTTCGGTCAACGGCCGAGCGCTGGCCGGAATACTGGACCTGCTACATGATCAGTGGCCGGTCCCGGTCACCGAACTGGTGCTGGTGGGCCACTCGATGGGCGGACTGGTGGCGCGCAGCGCGTGTCATTACGGCGCAGAGGAGCAGCACCGCTGGACCGACACTGTCACCCGGGTGGTGTGTCTGGGCTCGCCGCATCTGGGCGCCGATCTGGAGAAGGGTGTGAACGCCGCATCGTGGGCGTTGGCCAAATTGCCCGAAACCCGGGCAATCGCAACCTTCTTGAACGCCCGCAGCGACGGCGTCAAAGATCTGCGCTACGGCGCCTGCCTCGATGACGATTGGCGCGACGCCGACCCGGACGAGTTCCTGCGAGACCGCTGCCGCGAGGCGTCCTTCTTGCCGCATGCCACATATCACTACGTGTCCACCTCGGTGACGCCGTCACTGCTCGGCATGCTGACCGGTGACCATCTGGTGCGCCCGCAAAGCGCTGCCGGAGTAGGTAAGTCGCGACGTATCCCGTTTGCGGCGGATCACGGACTGACACTGACCGGATTGAACCACTTCGACTTGCTCAACCACCCGCTGGTTTATGCAAAGCTGCGCGAATGGTTGTCCCAGTCAGCGATCCGCGCGGCCGGCATCGGCGATGAGGCCCGCCACGTCAGCGGCGACCGCTAGGGACACCGGGTCGGTCGCGAAGTGATACCGCCCTGCGACCGGGTCGTAGGCCGCGCCGGCGATCGACCCGTGGTCGGCGGGTAACTCGATCACCTGCACCGGCCAGTCGGCGTCCTGCAGCGCCGCGGCGAAGTCGTGGGCCACCGAGACCGGGATGACCCGGTCGGCGAGCCCGTGCAACAGGGTGAACGGCGTCGACGGTGCGGCCTGACGGAGTTGAGTTGCCGGCACTTCGTTGAAGATCGGATCGGGAACCATGAACGCGCCGGCCAGACAGACGGTGTGCGCGAAGGCAACACCTGCCTTCTCTGCCTGGATCGTCAGCGCCGCCGCCGCGAGGCCTCCCATCGACCAGCCGGCGAGCACCAGCCCATCAGGGTCGTCGACCCGCTCTCGGGTGAAGTGCACCGAACCCAGCAGATCGGCGCGACCGCCGTCTGCGGCCGAAGAGTTCCAGTCGGGCGCGACGACGCCTAATCCATGTCCAGCGATCAGCTCGGCGAGCGACCGGACCGAGGAACGCGCATCTGCTTGCTGGCCATGCCACAGCAGAACCGTGCGCTCAGAGAGTTCGCCGTAGACGTCCGCCAGGCGACCGGCGGCGTACTCGACGGTCTGCATACGAGTGAGCCGGCCCGCGCGACTACTTCGGCGGCGCCGGGGCTGGTGCCGGCGCTGACGCTGGTGCCGGCGCGCTTCCGCCCCCGATCAGCGAGTTGAGGATGCCCAGGCCTATCCCGGCCTGTTCGGGCGACTTCCCTGGGTCTGGGACTGCTGCGTCGTTCTTCTCCCACGCTTGGCAGCCGTCCGTTTTGAAGGTCTTGTCGGTCGGGTCGATCCGCACGACCTGCGGCTTCTTGCTCATCGCATTGTCGAGCGGCTGCTTGGCGTCCTCGCCGAGTCGCTTCCAGTAGCAGACGCCGGTGCCCACCGGGCCCGCTGACGTGTAGACACCCGGCACAATGTCGGTGCCGACGTTGTAGATGCCGTCGTGGTCGATCGTGGTCTTTGCCGGAGCAGGCGCGGCTCCGTGTCCGGCTGCCGGTGACGGACCCGGGGCAGGTGCAGGCGGCGCGGGCGCCGGATCGGCAACGGCGGGGACGGCCGAGGCGCCCCAGGCCAGCGCCATCAGCGCCACGGCGGCGGAAATAGTCGGCTTAGACGTCACAGACAGCAGCATACGGAATTCTGCCAAACACGCGTCGGCGCCGAATCGGCAATCAAGCGGTCTTGTTGAACAACGGCAGCAACAGACGACGCCGCGCGGTGGTGGCATCGGCGAAGTACTGCAGCGCCTCGTGAACCGTCGTCGCGGTGGGGAAGCTGACGTCTTCGTGAGTCACCAGCAGCGTCAGGCTCACGGCTTGGCTGGGGATGAGCGCCCATTCCACCCCGGCAGCGGTGCAGGCGTTGTCGACGGCGTACAGCAGTCGTACTGCCTGCGCGCTGAAGGTGTTCAGGCCAGTCAGGTCGAGAACGAAAGGGTTGTCGGGAAGGTTGAAGCGCTGCGCGTAGTCGATGACCTGATCGACGTTGCTCGCGTCGATCGCACCGGTGATCGTCACAACCGTCGCGAGGTGGCGGCACTGGGCCCGCACCGCGGCGCCGTTGCAGTCAAAGGGGAGCTGCGCGTGTCGCGGCGCCAAGTACGACGCTGCCGTGTTAACCGAGTCGTTCATCTGACGCGCCCCCATATCCCAACCCTGCACTGCAATGTCAGGATCAGCGGTGATCCCGACCTGCTTGAGACGCTAATTGCCTACTCTAAGGTCACCTACTCCAGCGTTTAATACTTCGGTAAGAAACGACTGCACCCGCCCCCAAAATCGAGCCGAGTCAGCGTTTCCCCCAGCCATCCCAGAACGTCACGGTCTCCGCTGGCGGCCGTGAAGCGGGCCGGAAGTTGGTGCCGATCGTGTAAGCCACCGGAAAAAGCGCGGCTTGGGTGACGGTTTCCGGAATCCCGAGCAGCTGGGCCACCTCGCGCTCCTTGGCCAAATGCATTGTCGTCCAAACTGATCCAAGGCCACGAGATCGCAAAGCCAGCAGAAAGCTCCAGCCGGCCGGGATGATCGACGCCCACGCCGACGAAGCCACCACAAGATCGTTGCCGTCGAACCGGCGCTGCAGACACGGGATGACATGCACCGGCACGTCGGCGAGCGTCTCGGTCAGGCTTATCGCGCTGCCCAGCACCCGCCGGGTCTGCGCGTCCGACTCCCATGCCGCCAGCCCAGGAAGATAGCGCTCGCCGATGCTTCGGTAAATCTCTGCGATCGCAGCACGCTTGGTGGCGTCGGTGATCACCAGCCAACGCCAGTCCTGCGCATTGCTCGACGTGGGCGCTTGCA
>JAVHWH010000180.1:0-17914 GCA_032159915.1 Mycobacterium sp. | reverse complement strand
CTGATCTCCTCCAGCATCTCGGTGACCAGCGCCGCGATCGGCGACCGCTCGCTGCGCAGCAGAGTGATGTGCGCGAACAGCGGATGTCCCTTGAGCTTTTCGACCACCGCCGCGACGCCGTCGTGACGACCGACCCGGAGGTTGTCGCGCTGGGCGACGTCGTGGGTCAGCACGACCCGTGATCCCGCACCGAGCCGGGACAGCACCGTCAGGAGCACGTTGCGTTCCAGCGACTGCGCCTCGTCGACGATCACGAACGAGTCGTGCAGTGAGCGACCGCGAATGTGGGTCAGCGGCAGCACCTCGAGCATGCCGCGGGACAGCACTTCTTCGAGTACCGCCGGGCTCGCCAGTCCTTCCAGGGTGTCGAAGACGGCCTGGGCCCACGGGCCCATCTTTTCGCTCTCGCTGCCGGGCAGGTAGCCAAGCTCCTGGCCGCCGACCGCGTACAGCGGCCGGAAGACGACCACCTTGCGCTGGGTGCGCCGCTCCAGCACGGCCTCTAGGCCCGCGCACAGCGCCAGCGCCGACTTGCCGGTGCCGGCCTTGCCGCCCAGCGAGACGATGCCCACCGACTCGTCGAGCAGCAGATCCAGGGCCACTCGCTGCTCGGCGGAGCGGCCGCGCAGCCCGAACACCTCCCGGTCGCCGCGGACCAGTTGAACCTTTTTGTGTGCGTTCACCCGGCCAAGCGCGTGCGAGCTGCCGGCGAGCAGCCGAATCCCCGTGTGGCAGGGCAGGTCACGGGCAGCTTCCACGTCCACCTCGCCGTCGGCGAACAAAGCGTCGATGTCGCCGGCCCCGGTCTCCAGTTCGGTCATCCCGGTCCAGCCCGACACCACGACATCCTGCGCGTGGTACTCGTCGGCGGGCAGGCCCACCGCGCCGGCTTTGACACGCAGCGGAATGTCTTTGCTGACCAACGTGACTCGCTTGCCCTCGGCGGCGAGATTGGCCGCACAGCACAGGATGCGGGAGTCGTTGGAGTCGGTGCGGAAGCCGGCCGGCAGCACGGCTGGGTCGCTGTGATTGAGCTCGACGTGCAGCGTACCGCCTTGTGTCCCAACCGGAATGGGCTGGTCAAGCCGTCCGTGCTCGATACGGAGATCGTCGAACAAGCGCAGCGCCTGGCGGGCGAACCAGCCCAGCTCGTGGTGGTGGCGCTTGGCTTCCAGCTCACTGATCACCACCAGCGGAACCACCACTTCATGCTCGGCGAAGCGGGAGCAGGCCCACGGGTCGGACAGCAACACTGACGTGTCGAGCACGTAAGTCCTGATGATGTCCTGTGAAACCGCCGGAGAATCAGTCACGAGCGCTCCTGGAAGCTCATCGCCCGGATCGCTGCCGCATGCGGGTGGTGGCCCCACCGCCACCCATGCGCGCGAGGCGTCTTCACCGGGCTGGATGCCCGTGCGGCCCGCACGGACGATTCGGCGGGGACCGCGGCGTAAGGACCGGGGCCGGCGGTCCTTTCGAGGTCGAGTCGAGAGGCGCCGCCCGGATAGCAGAGCATGTCGCTAGCCATCGACGACGACGCTACTCTCGTCGCCGGATGTCCGCCGCGCAGGCGCGCCGATGCGGAGAAGGTGGCTAGCTGACGACGAACTGGCGCAGAGCGGGCTCGTCGGCCACACCCCAGGCGGTGATGCGGTCGGAGACGACCTGACGCAGTTGGTCGGGACCGAAAATGCCTGCCTCGGCGACGGTTCGAACCTTGTCGGCGTAGGCGTCGATGTCCGCGCCGACAACGTCGATCTCGGCCGCGCGGGCGGCGATGGCGGCGATCGTCTCGTCGCGGCTGTAGGTCAGAAGGTGGCTGACCAGGTTGGCGAAGAATTCCTCGTGCCGCACCTCGTCGCGGGCGATGTGACTGATCAGGCCGGCCAGCACCGGCTCCTCGATCTGCGCCGCGAGGTTGTTGCAGAACTTCGCGTTGGCGCCCTCGAACAGCGTCATGAACACCAGGGTCTCGGCCTTGGAGTACTGGCTGGCGCGATACCCCTTCGACGACACGTGCTCGAAGCGAACCTCTTCGTTGGCGGTCGGATCGATCTCGCGGGTCACCACAAAGTACTGGCGCAGGGCAATCGCGTGCAGGTGCTCCTCGGCCGTCCAGCGGCCGATCCACTGATGCCAGTTGAGTTCGAGGATGAAATGCTCGACGAGTTCGCGGTGATAGCCGGCCAGATTGTCTTTGGTGATCAGCAGGATCTCGCACGCGTCGGTGATGGCTTTCGGCAACGTCACCTGCGACGGGTCCCAGTCGCGCCCGCCGAGAAAGGCGAAGTTCTCGCCCTGCTCGAACGGCACAAAGTCGTGCGCGTACCAAATCTGCTCAGTGCCGATGTGACGGTCGAGGTTCTCCCCGACCACCGGATCGAGTTCGAGCATCAGTGCGTCAGGGACGGGTTTGACGGCCATAAAAGTAACTGTAACCCGCGTACACAGCTGCCGTAAAATCCCGCGGTCGCGTTTCGCGCCCCGCTAGGCGGTCAAGCCAGCGACCAGTCCTCCAGGCCGTCGTAAAGCGGAAATTCCCTGGCCAGACGGGTTACCCGGTCGCGCAAAGCCGACACGTCAGCCGCGCTGCCGGCAGCCAACGCGGTGGCGATGATGTCGGCAACCTCGCTGAACTCGGCGTCACCGAAGCCGCGGGTGGCCAGCGCCGGGGTGCCGACCCGCAGACCCGACGTCACCATTGGGGGCCGCGGATCGTTGGGAACCGCGTTGCGGTTCACGGTGATGCCGACGTCGTGCAGCAGGTCCTCAGCGGCCTGGCCGTTCAGCGGCGAGTCGCGCAGATCGACCAGCACCAAGTGGACGTCGGTGCCGCGGCTGACCACCGACACACCGGCCTCGGCGACGTCGGGCGCCAGCAGTCGTTCGGCGATGATCCGCGCGCCCGAGAGGGTGCGCTGCTGCCGCTCGGCGAATTCCGGGGTGCCCGCGATCTTCAGGGCGACCGCCTTGGCGGCGATCACATGCATCAGCGGTCCGCCCTGCTGGCCGGGGAACACCGCGGAGTTGATCGACTTGGCGTACTCCTGCTTACCCATGATCAGCCCGGACCGCGGACCGCCCAGGGTCTTGTGCACCGTGGTCGACACGACGTCGGCGTGCGGCAGCGGCGACGGGTGCAGTCCCGCCGCGACCAGGCCGGCGAAATGCGCCATGTCCACCCACAGCTTGGCGTCGACCTCGTCGGCGATCGACTTGAACGCCTCGAAGTCCAAAGTCCGTGGGTAGGCCGACCAGCCGGCGACGATGACCTTCGGACGAAATTCAAGCGCCTGCGCGCGTACCGCGTCCATGTCGATCAGGTGGGTGGTGGCGTCTACGCCGTAGAAGGCGTTCTCGTAGAGCTTGCCGGAGAAGTTGAGCTTCATGCCGTGGGTGAGGTGACCGCCGTTGGCGAGGTCGAGACCCAGCAGCCGCTCCCCCGGCGACATCAGCGCGTGCAGGACCGCCGCGTTGGCCTGGGCACCCGAGTGCGGTTGAACGTTGGCGAAGTCGGCGCCGAACAGCGCCTTGGCCCGGTCGCGGGCGATGTTCTCCACCACGTCGACGTACTCGCAACCGCCGTAGTAGCGGCGCCCCGGCAGGCCCTCGGCGTACTTGTTGGTCAGCACGCTGCCTTGAGCCTGCAGCACCGCGCGGGGTACGAAGTTCTCCGACGCGATCATCTCCAGCGTGTCGCGCTGGCGGCTGAGCTCCTTGCCCAGCAGCTCGGCGATGTCGGGATCGACGTCGGCCAACGGCGCGGACATCACGGAGGAACCAATGCGGGCGTCGGGTGCGGCAGTCACGCGGCCCAGTGTATTCGTGCGGCTAGCCCCCGAGCGCAGACGGACTGGTCCGATTGTCCCGCCTCGCCCCCGCAAGCGGGAGGTACCCCCACAGCATCGCGCTACGCGCTCCGCATCGTCGACGGGATCAACGGCTCGTCGAGCAACCGGCCGAACCGTTCGACCACCCCCATCCCGGCAGGGCGGCCGTCCAGCCAGCCGCGCAGCAGCCGGTAGCCCTCGACGTAGGTGCTGGTGTAGGCGCGCCACAGCGGCGAGGACAAGAACCGCAGCATCTGCCGCGCCCGGGTGTCGTTGACCAGCAGCCAGCGCCGCAGGAACTCTGCGACCTCGTCGGCGTCGCGGTGCTCGTCGTGCAGCATCAGCGCCGCGTCCTGACGCACGCCGGCCAGCGCCGACGACGCCTCGGACACCGCCTCGGCGCGCTCGCCGTCGAAGCGCAGCCCGAGGTCGGCGTAGATCTCGCCCGCCCAACTCCCCCAGCCCGAGCCGATCGCCGCATACAGCGCCAGGTCGGCCAGTCCCTCGGCCATCAGGCACTGCGGGGTGTTGACCAGGAAGATGGTCTGCTCGGCTTGACCTTTGCCGTTGACCAGGCCGGCCTCTTTGCGGCAGTGCTCGGTGTGGTGTCCGGGGTAGGACTCGTGGGCCACCAGCCGGGGCAGGTTCGACATCAGTTGTTTGAGGTCCGCGTTGACGGCCACCGTCGAGCGGTAGTCGCCCAGGTAGTAGTTGAAGCCTGACCACGGCTTGTCGGTCACCACCTGGTAGTCGACGGTCTCGGTGTCGGGCAGCGGGTACTCGGCGCGGACCCGGTCGCGCAGGGCACTGGAGAAGGCATCGATGCATGCCGCCAACCGCGCCGGCGGGATTTCCTCGCCCACCCGATGCGCCTCCATCCGGTCGGCCAGCGGGCCGGTGCCGCCCAAAGCTTCGTCGAGTCGGGTGTGCGCCTGACGATAGGTATCGGTGTCGCCCTTGCCGATGCGCACGTCGAAGTAGGCGTGGACTTCGTCGACGAACCCGATGTCTGCACCGGCGAATTTGCGGGCCGCGCATTCCAGCGCTCGCAGATGGGCGCCCAGATAGTCAGCGCGCTGCTGATCAAACCCGTTGCGCCGCGGTACGTCCGGCAAGGCCGCGATCAGCCGACCCGCGTGCCGGACCAGATCGGCCGGATCGGGTGCGGGCTCGGCGGCCACGCTCTGGCGCAACGCGGGGTCGCCGGTGAAGGCGTCGACGTAGCCCGATTCGATCCGGTCGAAGCGCAAACCAAGCAGCAGGTACTCACGGATCAGCGCGTCAGCGTCCACGCCGTCCGAGTGTAGGTACCCCGCACTTATCCGCGCCTCGCGTACCCAGGCGCCCATCACCCAGCAAAGGCTGCAAGACTGACGTCATGCCGCGGCCCAGCGAGCCGAGCCCCTATGTGGAGTTCGATCGACGTCAGTGGCGTGCGCTTCGGATGTCGACGCCGCAGCCGCTGACCGAGGAAGAAGTCGTCGGTCTGCGCGGCATCGGCGAGCAGGTCAACCTGCGCGAGGTCGAAGAGGTCTATCTGCCGCTGGCCCGGCTCCTGCATCTGCAGGTCGCGGCCCGCCAGGGGCTGTTCTCCGCCACCGCCGAGTTCCTCGGCGAGCCACAGCAGGCCCCCGACCGGCCGGTGCCGTTCATCATCGGCGTGGCCGGCAGCGTGGCGGTCGGGAAGTCGACCACCGCCCGTGTGCTGCAGGCGCTGCTGGCCCGTTGGGACCACCACCCGCGGGTCGACCTGGTCACCACCGACGGGTTCCTCTACCCCAATGCCGAGCTACAGCGACGAAACCTAATGCACCGCAAAGGATTTCCGGAAAGCTACGACCGGCGGGCACTGATGCGCTTCGTCACGTCGGTGAAATCGGGATCGGATTATGTGTGCGCGCCGGTGTATTCACACCTGCACTACGACCGGGTGCCAGACGCCAAACAGGTGGTCCGCCATCCCGACATCCTGATCCTCGAAGGCCTCAACGTCCTGCAGACCGGGCCGACGTTGATGGTGTCGGACCTGTTCGACTTTTCGCTGTACGTCGACGGGCGGATCGAAGACATCGAGCAGTGGTACATCTCGCGGTTCCTGGCAATGCGCTCGACAGCGTTCGCCAATCCCGCGTCGCACTTCCACCACTACGCGGGGCTGACCGACCAGCAGGCCGAGGTCGCCGCCCGCGACATCTGGCGTTCGATCAACCGGCCCAACCTGATCGAGAACATCCTACCCACCCGTCCGCGCGCCACCCTGGTGCTCCGCAAGGACGCCGACCACTCCATCAACCGGCTGCGGCTGCGCAAGCTGTGAGTGTCAACGTCGTCGACGCGATGGACACCCGAATGGTCAAAGTCGCTGCGGGATAAGCTTTTAACTCAGGCCGATGCGGGGACGCACACCGCAACCTCTGACGGCGGCGCCCCGCACCGGCGGGACGGGAGTCACGCCGGCAGGCGGCGCACTCCGAGGTATTGCAGGTAACCCATCAGCGCCAGGTAGCCGGCGGTGGCCAACGTCGCGGCAACACCAGTCCCGGTCAGCGGCAACGCGCCGACGGCCAGCACGACGAGCACGGCCACCGTCAACACGATGTTGCCGCCGATGATGGCAATTCCGACGCGGCGCAGATCAGGTGACGCGGCGAGGCCGAACACGGCCAGGCCGCCGAGCACCAGCAGAGCGCCTCCACTGAATTGTGCGGCCGAGCTCAGACCGGTCACCGACGAAAGCGGGTCCGCCATCAGCGCGACGAAGAGGCCGATTGCGCCGCTCAGCGTTGCGTCGAGCCGCATGGCGAACCGCAACAGGGAATCAGTCGAGTCGTCGAAGGGCCGGGTGGTCAGTGGAGTAACAGCGGTCATGTCGGAACTCCTTGCGAATTTCGGGTCGAACACCTCTGAGCCTGCCGATCTCGGACTGCCAGATCGACGCGATGCACTGCCAGGTTGTGCCATTCGCAGGTCAACGACGTGATCTGGGCCACGTATTCCGTGCCTAGCCCGGCTAATCGGTGCGCCGAACTGCTTCACCTCGTGACACGATCCTCAGCAGCGATCAAAGGAGACGACGCATGGCCGAAACCGACTGGCTACTCGAGGCAAAAACGGCGTACGAGCGAGGCAACGCGGCGGCTGCCGCGGCAGCTGCGCTGATCGACATAGCGGGCACACTCCGGACACAGCACGGCAGCGAGTAAGCGACGACGGCGCTAGCTGTCGACGGACACCCGGCCACGCAGATCGGCGGCGATCAGCTTTGCGGCGACGTTCTGCCAGTTGTGCAGCGAGCGTTGCGGCACGTCGGTGACAAACCATTGCCACGCCTGCCGGGCAGTGGGGTCCAGGCCCGCCGCGGTGGCGTTCTGGGCATAGGCGCGCACGCCGACCACGTAGGGAAAGTACAGCGAGTTGTAATGGCGCCACTGCTCGCTGGTGCCGAAGTCGCCGCCGTCGCGGGGTTTGAGCGCCGCGATCCGGTCGGCCAGCAGCGCCTTGAGTTCGATCGCACGCTCCAGCGGCTGATCCGGGGCGCCGCGGGCGGCCAGCCGCTCGTCGATCGCGGGCAGCGCCGTCAGCGGATTGGCGACCAGTTTGGACAGGTCACCGTAGTGGCCCAGCGCGCGGCGGGTCAGCCGGGCGAACGTGTCGTCATCGATGCCCTCCAGCGGATCGGCCAGCCGCAACGGCAGCGCGGACTGTGTGCGCCGCAACGTTTCTCGATCGGCCCGTAGCGACGGCGCCCGGGAGAACACCAGCCGGTCGAGCAGGCCGGCCAGCGGGTCGGCCAGCACCTGTACCGAAGCCGCGATCGCCAGGCTGGTGAACAGCAGCACAGTCAGCGCGATCTGCGCGGTGCTCTGCCGGCGGGTCAACTCGATCGCGACCAGTATCTGACCACCGATCAGCGCGACCACCGTGCCGGTGCCGGTGAACGAACGCAGCATGTCTGCCCGCAGCGCCTGGCCCTCGTCGAACGCATCCCACAGCGCCACCGCCACGCCCAGGCCCAACACGTCGCAACCGGTCGATGCCAGCGCCAGCCAACTGGGCACCATCCCCAGCGGAATGACCAGGATGGCGTTCGCCAGGGCGAAGAACATCGTCGCGGTGACGATCAGGCCGACCACCGGGATCTTCTGCGCCCTACTGCGCAGGGCCGCGATCATCGCCCCCAGCGTGGACAACGAGATGACCCCGCACATCACCACGTGACCGAGCCGTAGTGGCCCCTCGACGTGGCCGGCCAGCGTCGCGCCGAGCAGTGTCAGCGTGGCGACCACCCCGACCAGCACCGCCTCACCGGTCCGGGACCGCTCGCCGTCACGCGGCCGGGCCAGCTCGACGAGTACTGCGAACCAAGCCACCCCGGGCACGGCGACCAGATAAATCTCGATGTGGCCGAGCAAACCGGAGTGTGTCACCAGCCGCACCGCGTCCAGGGCGACGGCCATCGCGAAACTGCACAGGCCCACCGCGGAGAACGCGAGCACCGGCTTACGTGGGTTGCGGGCCAACAGATACAGCCCAAGCCACCAACTCAGCGAGAACACCAACGCCGAGAGCGCAGCCATAGTGTCAGTGTGGCACGCAGGCTGGCCTGTCGGCGACGACCCGCTGCACCCGGCTGCGCCGCGCTTGCGATCACCGCTGGCCTGTCGGCGACGACCCGCTGCACCCGGCTGCGCCGCGCTTGCGATCACCGCTGGGCTGTCAGCCGCCGTACCGGCGATGCCGCAAGCTGTAGTCACGCAACGCGCGCAGGAAGTCGACCCGGCGGAACGCGGGCCAGTGCGCTTCGGTGAACCACATCTCCGAATAGGCGCTCTGCCACAGCAGGAAGCCGGACAGTCGCTGCTCCCCCGAGGTCCGGATCACCAGGTCAGGATCGGGCTGCCCTGAGGTGTAGAGGTTCTCCGAGATCGCATCGACGGTGACGGCCTCGATCAGTTCTTCGCCGCTGGCTCCGTTGGCGAGTTGCTTGCCGAGCAATCCCCGCACGGCGTCGGCGATTTCCTGGCGGCCCCCGTACCCGACCGCGACGTTGACGTGGAAGCTGCCGTTACCGCTGGCGGCGGTGCCCTCGACCGCGCCCCGGACCCTTTGGGCGGGCTCTTCGCCGATCAACTCGAGGTCGCCGACCGTGCGCACACTCCAGCCGTTGGCCGGGGCGCAGATTTCCTCGACGACGTCGGTGATGATCTCGATCAGCGCGGCCAGCTCGGTCGGATCACGGCGCAGGTTTTCGGTGGAAAGCAAGTAGACAGTGGCCATTTCGATACCGGCGTCCTGGCACCACCGCAGCATCTCGGCGATCTTGGCCGCACCCATCCGGTAGCCGTAGCTCACGTCGTCGTAGCCGGCGTCGCGCGCCCAGCGCCGGTTGCCGTCGCACAACACCGCGATGTGACGCGGCAAGGCGGACTTCGACGCGGCCAGTCCTTGCCGCAGCCGCATCTCATAAACCCGATACAGGGGTTCCTTCAGGCGCGGCGGAATGATCTCCACGGGGATCAAGATTACTGTGGGTGCAACGGCTCATAGGCGATCTGCCGCAACTGTGAGGAGGCCTGTTGAATCGCGAGACAGCCACGGCCACCAAGGCCGACGAAACGCAGGGGCATCACGGCGTCGGCGACGTTGCCGAGCAGTTCGTCGAGGGCGTCAAGCACACCGCCCAGGCACTGGTCAAGCCGCGGGCGCGCGGGTGGATCCATCTGGTGTCAGCGGTCGTCGCGGTCATCGCCGGCGCGGCATTGATCTCGGTCTCCTGGCCCTTGGAAGGACTCAAGGCGGGCCTGGCGACATTCATCTACACCGGCGCGGTGGTAGGGATGTTCACCACCAGCGCCGTCTATCACCGGGTCACCTGGAAATCGGTGAAAGCCCGCACCTGGATGAAGCGCCTCGACCACTCGATGATCTTCGTTCTCATCGCGGGCACCTACACACCCTTCGCACTGCTGGCCATGCCGCACGACGCGGGCGCGGTGGTGCTGTGGATGGTCTGGGGCGGCGCGATGGCGGGGGTGCTGCTCAAGATGTGCTGGCCCACGGCGCCGAGCTGGGTCGGAGTTCCGCTGTACCTGCTCCTGGGCTGGGTGTCGGCGTTCTACATCGCGGTGATCCTGCACAACGCCGGGGTGGCCGCGATGGTGCTGCTAGCCGTCGGCGGCGCGCTCTACAGCATCGGCGGCATCATGTACGCGCTGCACTGGCCCAACCCGTGGCCGAGCACGTTCGGCTATCACGAGTTCTTCCACGCCTGCACCGCAGTGGCCGCGATCTGCCACTACATCGCGATCTGGTTCGCGGTGTTCTACGTCCGGGTCCCGCTATAACTGCGTGACGCTGTCCGGTGACCAGTAGGCCTTCATCGCGGTGATCTTCCCGTCGCCACCGAAGACCATGACGTCGATCGGCTCGATCAGCATCCGGCTGTCGCCCGCGGTGACGATCAGCTTGAAGTGGAACGCCGCTTCGTTGCCGGCCACCCGCAGGGTCACCAGTTCGCAGTGCCGCTGCACGCCTTCCATCGCGGAGTAGAAGCCACGGATTGCCTGCCGGCCGATGTGCACCCCGCCGCCGACCGGATCCTCGACGGTGGCATCGTCGGCGTACAACTCGACGAGGTCATCCGCGGTGCCGCTGCCGACCAGGCTGATGTAGCGGTTGACGGTCGCGGTGATGTGTTCAGCACTCGGCATGGGTGCAGACGTTACCGGGCGAGAGCCGCTGCCAGATCCGCGGCGCTGGTCACCGGCAGATCGCAGACCTGGCCGCGGCAGACGTACGCCGCATCGGCACCGGCGACCCGGTCGCGCCCGACCAGCAACTCCGAGGAGCCCATCGGGCCGCCGACGACGATCGCGCCGCCGGGTGCCAGCCGCCGGGCCTCGGCCAACAACGACGATCCCGGGCCGGAGCAGGCCACCGCGATCTGCAACGGTCCGCGGACGGCGGCTTCCGCCACGGCCAGCCAATGGCCGGCCGAGCGTGGCGCCCGGGCAAGCAACGGTGAATGTGCTTGTAGCGCATCGGCTGCCGCCTGCCGGTAGCGCGCATCACCGGTGAGGTGCGCGGCGGTCAGCATCGCCTCGGCCACCGAGGACGCCCCCGATGGCGTGGCGCCGTCGTACGGGTCGGCGGGCCGCAGCACCAGCTGCTCACCGTCGTCGGCGCTGTCGAACCAGCGGCCGGGGTTATCCGCATCGGCGAAGTGCTCGATCGCAGTGTCGAGCAGATCGGTGGCGGCGGTCAGCCAGCCGGCCTCACCGCTGAGCTGATGCAGTGCGAGCAGACCGGTAGCCAGCATGGCGTGGTCTTCCAGGATTGCGGCACTGTCTCCCACCCGGCCACCCAGGCTGGCCCGTCGCAGCCGGCCGTCCACCAGATGCAGGGCCATCAATGCTGTCGCGCAATCGGCTGCGGCATGCGCTAATTCGGGCGCATCCAGCGCCACACTGGCCTCGGCCAGCGCCGTGATCGCCAGGCCGTTCCACGCGGTGACGACCTTGTCGTCGCGGCCTGGCTGAGGCCGGGCCAGCCGCGCGGCAAGCAGCGCGGCCCGGACACGCTCGAAGCGCTCCGGGTCGGCATGCTCGACAGGCCGCTGCAGTACCGATGCGCCCTCTTCGAATGTGCCGGCCGCCGTCACACCGAAAATCGAAGCAGCCCAGGGCCCGTCGTTGTCACCGAGCACCGCGGCAAGCTGAGCGGGTGTCCACACATAGGTCGAGCCTTCGCGGCCGTCGGCGTCGGCATCCAGCGACGAGGTGAACATGGCGCCGTCGCGCAGCTCGTCGAGCAGGAACCGCGCGGTCTCGGCGGTGACGCGGACCGCCAGCCGGTCGCCGGTCCGCCGGGCCCAGTGCGCGTAGGCACGCAACAGCAAGGCGTTGTCGTACAGCATCTTCTCGAAATGCGGTACCACCCATGCGTTGTCGACGCTGTAGCGGGCGAAACCGCCGGCGAGTTGGTCGTAGATCCCGCCGCGGGCCATCGCGGTCGCAGTGCGTTGGACGGCGGCCAGCGCCTGCGGTGAGCCGGTGCGCTCCCAGTGCCGCAGCAGCGCCTCGAGCAGAGCCGACGGCGGAAATTTCGGTGCCTCGCCGAAACCCCCGCGCTCGGTGTCCTCGTCGCGCAGAACCGCGGCGACGGCGTGGGCACAGAGCCCCGGCTCCACCTGCGGGCCGCCGCCGGGCAGTGCGGACGTCATTGACCGCAGTTCCCCCGCTATCCGGTCAGACGACTGCTCCACCTCAGCGCGGCGGTCCCGCCAAGTTCGGGATACCGCCGAAAGAAGTTGCAGGAAAGCATCTTTGGGGTAGTAAGTGCCGCAGAAGAACGGTCGACCGTCGGGCGTCAGGAAACATGTCATCGGCCAGCCGCCATGTCCGGTGAGCGCGACGGTGGCGTTCATGTAGACAGCGTCGATGTCGGGCCGCTCCTCACGGTCCACTTTGATGCAGACGAAGCGAGAGTTCATCGCCGCGCCCACACCGTCGTCCTCGAACGATTCGTGGGCCATCACGTGACACCAGTGGCAGGCGGCGTAGCCGATCGAAAGCAGGATCGGCACATCGCGTCGCGCGGCCTCGGCCAGCGCGGCGGGTGACCACTGCTGCCAGTGCACCGGATTGTCGGCGTGCTGGCGAAGGTAGGGGCTGGCGGCCCCGGCGAGCTGGTTACCTGCCGGGCGGGTCATGCGGTGGCTGCTCGATGGTGCCGTCGTCGACGGCCTGGTCGGGCTCGGCGTGCTGCGGGTCGAAGGATTCCGGCAGCTTCTTGAGGTGCCGGTTCATCGACCGCACCAACAGCACCACGCTGATCAGCAACAGGACCACGAGCAGCAAGCCGAACGGGCTGGCCTTGCCGAAGTCCGGTCCGCTGTTGTGCGGCCCGTTCTCGGCCAGCACTGCCAACGCGACCACGTGCAGATGCGTCACGGCTGGTCCTCGATTCCGGCGAACAGGTCGGTCTCGGGCAGCCGCACCGGAACCCGCGAGCGGGCCAGCTCGAATTCCTCGGTCGGCCACAACTCTTGCTGCCATGAGATCGGCGCGGCGAAGAAGTCGCCCTTCGGATCGATCTGGGTGGCATGGGCGCGCAGCGCGTCGTCGCGCTGACTGAAGTACGCCGAGCACTCGACGCGCGTCGTCACCCGTTCGGCGTGCACGTCGTGCGCGGGATCCCAGTGTTTGAGCCACTTCTCGAACGGGCCCGTCTGCCCGCGCTTGGCGAATTCGTCCTGCAGCATCTGCATCCGTTGCCGCAGGAATCCATGGTTGTAGTACAGCTTCGACACCGCCCACGGCGGGCCCGCGTCCGGGAACCGCCGGTAATCGCCGGCGGCCTCGTATGCGGCCACCGATACCTGATGGCAGCGAATGTGGTCGGGGTGCGGGTAGCCGCCGTTTTCGTCGTAGGTGGTCATCACGTGCGGCCGGAATTCGCGGACCACCCGGACCAGCGCCTCGGTCGAAATCTCCAGCGGCGTCAGCGCGAAGCAGCCCTCCGGCAGCGGTGGTAGCGGATCCCCCTGCGGCAGGCCGGAATCGATGAAGCCCAGCCAGGCGTGTTCGACGCCGAGGATCTCAGCCGCCTTGGCCATCTCGTCTCGACGGATGTCGGCCATCCGGCCGTGCACTTCGGGCAAGTCCATCGCCGGGTTGAGGATGTCGCCGCGCTCACCCCCGGTCAGGGTCACCACCAAGACGCGGTGACCCTCATCGGCGTAGCGGGCAAGAGTGGCAGCGCCCTTACTGGACTCGTCGTCCGGGTGGGCGTGCACCGCCATCAACCGCAGTTCGCTCACGTGCTCCCTGACTGTGTGCTGCTGTCTTCTACGCCTATAGTTCCATTCTTGACGCCAGCTGATTACCCGGCACCGACCGCCACACATCATGACTGAAGGTTCTTCATCGCCACCGCAGACCCGGTACGGGGGTCGGCGCTCACTGCGCCCGTCGCGCCGCCGGGCCGCCATCGCGGCCGCCGTGGTCGCCGTGGTCGGTGTCGTCCTGGCTGCCATCGGCTACCAGCGGTTGGGTCGCAGCGACGTCGAAGGGACGCTGGCCGGCTACCGGCTGATCGACAGCCAGACCGTGTCAGTAACGATCAGTGTGAAGCGAAAAGACCCGTCGCGCCCGGTCGACTGCATCGTGCGGGTGCGCGCCAGGGACGGCAGCGAAACCGGCCGGCGCGAGGTGCTGGTTCCCCCGTCGGCACAGACAACAGTGCAGGTGACGACGGTGCTGAAATCCAGCAAGCCGGCCGTCGTAGGTGACGTCTACGGCTGCGGCACCGATGTCCCGGGCTACCTGCGCGCGCCCTGAGCACCGATGCTCTGGCAAACATCGGCGGCAAACGCCGAACTGCGGAAATCTCCTCGGCCACCGTCTCGGCGGTGGTAGGCTTCTTGGATGCACGGTTCCGGCTGGGACCGTGTATTGCTGCATTAGTGGCCCTATGGGCCGCATAGGGGGCCTACCCGACTACTGAGGTCGGCAGTACCCGCGGTGGGACCGCCCGGCAGCACGACCGACAGCCTCCCGAGGCGGTATACCGCCCAACCGACACCACAAGGAGCACGACGAGATGACGGACACCCAGGTGACCTGGTTGACCCAGGAGTCACACGATCGACTCAAGGCCGAGCTCGATCAGCTGATCGCGAATCGTCCGGTCATCGCCGCCGAAATCAACGACCGGCGCGAAGAGGGCGATCTGCGCGAGAACGGCGGCTACCACGCGGCCCGTGAAGAGCAGGGCCAGCAGGAGGCCCGGATTCGTCAGCTCCAAGACCTGCTGAACAACGCAAAGGTCGGCGAGGCACCCAAGCAGTCCGGCGTCGCGCTGCCAGGTTCGGTCGTCAAGGTCTACTACGACGGCGACAAGTCCGACACCGAGACGTTCCTGATCGGCACCCGCGAGCAAGCCGTGCACGACGGCAAGCTCGAGGTGTACTCGCCGGCCTCGCCGCTGGGTGGCGCCCTGATCGACGCCAAAGAGGGTGAGACCCGCAGCTACACCGTGCCCAACGGCAGCACCGTGAAGGTCACGCTGGTCAGCGCGGAGCCGTACCACTCCTGATTGCCGCGCCGAGTGTGAAGGCAGTGACGCTGTAATGGCGTGTCGCGTAGGCAGATTCACTGCCGACGCGATTAGCCCAGGGCCTGCTCGAGATCGGCGATAAGGTCGGCGACGTCCTCGATGCCGACCGACAGCCGCACCAGGTCGTCGGGAACCTCCAACTGCGAACCGGCCGTCGACGCATGGGTCATCGCGCCCGGGTATTCGATCAGCGACTCCACCCCACCGAGCGACTCGGCGAGGATGAACACCTTGGTGTTGGCGCACAACGCCTGCGCCGCGGCGCGACCGCCGTGCATCCGCACCGACACCATGCCGCCGAAACCGTGCATCTGCCGGGCGGCGACCTGGTGACCAGGATGGCTCGCCAGGCCCGGATACAGCACCGCATTCACCGACGGGTGTTCGGCGAGGAATTGTGCTACGGCAAAGGCGTTTTCGCTGTGCCGCTGCATCCGCAACACCAGCGTCTTCAACCCGCGCATGGTCAGGTAGGCGTCGAACGGCCCCGGCACCGCGCCGGCGCCGTTCTGTAGGAAGCCGAACGCCGCGTCCAACTCCTCGTCGTTGGTCACCAGCGCCCCGCCCACAACGTCGGAATGCCCGCCGATGTACTTCGTCGTCGAGTGCAGCACGATGTCGGCGCCCAGCGTCAGCGGCTGCTGCAGTGCTGGTGACGCGAAAGTGTTGTCCACCAACATCTTTACCGTTTGCGCGGCCGCTATCTCGGCGATTCCGGCGATGTCGGCGATCGACAGCAGCGGGTTGGTGGGCGTCTCCACCCAGATCAGCCGGGTCTGTGGCGTGACCGCCGCCTGCACGGCGTCGAGATCGGACAACGCGACCGGCGTGTGCTGCACACCCCACTGGGCGAACACCTTGTCGATGAGCCGGAAGGTGCCGCCATAGGCGTCGTCGGGAATCACCACGTGATCGCCGGGTCGCAGCACGGCGCGCAGCACACAGTCGCTGGCCGCCATGCCGGAACTGAATGCCCGGCCGAAGCTACCGTCCTCGACGGCGGCCAGCGCGGCCTCCAGCGCAAACCTGGTCGGATTGCCGGTCCGGGCGTACTCGAATCCGCCGCGCAGACCGCCGACGCCATCCTGAGCGAAGGTGCTGCTGGCATAGATCGGGGTATTCACCGCGCCGGTCGCCTGGTCGGGCCGGTAACCGGCGTGAATCGCTTTGGTGGCCAGCCCGGCTTTCGCGAAATGTTCTTGGTCGCTCATCGACGACCAGCCTAGTCAGCTAGTCGACGCCGGCCGTTGAGTTCAGCGGCAGGCACACCGTCGCCAACATTTTGTCAGCCAGCGTCTGCCGCTTGGCATCCCAGAGCGGGAACAGGTAACCGACGCAGAAGATGGCCGCATCGACCGCGTGCCCGATCGTGCGCAGCACCGACAAGCCGAACCCGATTGGCTGCCCGGTGTTCTCGCTGACGACCCGGAACCCCAGCACCGACTTGCCGATGCTGGATCCGGTGGTTCCCTGGCGGTAGCCGAAGTTCCAGATGAAGTAGCCCAGTCCGGCCAGCGCGGCAATCCACATCACGGTGAGTCCAACCGTCGAAGGACCGATGAAACAGATCTGTTCGCCGGAGCTCGGGGTCACGTCACATGCCGACGTGACGGAGTTCTGCAGCACCAGCCAGCCGGCACCCAGGATCAGCAGCAGAGGCAGATGGTCGACGACGTAGGCCGCGACCCGGCTCAGCCATGGCGTGAAATCCTCACGCGCCAGCCCGCGCAGCACCGGTCCCGGAGGCGGCGGAAGGTAGCCACCCGAGGGCGGTGGTGGTGGCGGATAGTTACCACCGCCCGGCGGCGGAGGCGGCGGGAACGACGACGGTGATTGTTCAGTCATCAGCGAATCCTTCTACTTACGTAACGCGCCGTCGGACAGGAAGCCCAGCAAGTCGTACCGGGTGATCACCCCGACCGGTTTGCCTTCCTCGACGACCATCACGGCGTCGAGGTCCCGCAGCGTCTTGGCCAGCGAACCCACCTGTTCGCCGGCGCCGATGATCGGCAACGGCGGACTCATGTGCTGCCCGACGGCGTCGGCCAGGTGCGCGCGGCCCTCGAACACAGCCGAGAGCAGTTCACGCTCAGAGACGCTGCCGGCCACCTCGCCGGCCATCACCGGCGGCTCGGCGCCGACGACGGGCATTTGTGACACCCCGTACTCGCGCAGGATGCTGATCGCGTCGCGCACGGTCTCCGACGGGTGGGTGTGCACCAGGTCGGGCAGCTGACCGGACTTGCCGCGCAGCACGTCGCCGACCGTGGGTTCTTCGATCGAGCCGTCCAGCCTGGTACGCAGGAACCCGTACGACGACATCCAGGCGTCGTTGAAAATCTTCGACAGGTAGCCACGGCCGCCGTCCGGTAGCAGCACCACGACCAGCGAGTCGGGCCCGGCTTGCTCAGCAACCTTCAGCGCCGCGACCACCGCCATTCCGCACGAGCCGCCGACCAGCATCGCCTCCTCGCGGGCCAGCCGCCTGGTCATGTTGAACGAGTCGGAGTCGGTCACCGCGATGATTTGGTCGGGCACCGTCGGGTCGTAGGCGGTGGGCCAGAAATCCTCGCCGACACCTTCCACCAGATACGGTCGGCCGGTGCCGCCCGAGTACACCGACCCCTCCGGGTCGGCGCCGACGACCTTCACCCGCCCTTCGGACACATCCTTGAGATAGCGGCCCGCGCCGGTGATCGTCCCGCCGGTTCCGATCCCGGCGACGAAATGGGTGACCTGACCGTCGGTGTCGGCCCAGATCTCCGGGCCGGTGGTCTCGTAGTGGCTGGCCGGGCCCTGCGGGTTGGAGTACTGATCGGGTTTCCAGGCGCCGTCGATCTCGGCGACCAGCCGGTCGGAGACGCTGTAGTAACTGCCGGGGTGTTCGGGTGGCACAGCCGTCGGGCACACCACCACCTCGGCGCCGTAGGCGCGCATCGTGTCGACCTTGTCCTGGCTCACCTTGT
>JAVHWH010000176.1:0-5801 GCA_032159915.1 Mycobacterium sp. | reverse complement strand
TCCGCATGGTGCGGACCGGTATCTCTGACAAAGGAGAAACAAATGGCACAGGGAACTGTGAAGTGGTTCAACGCCGAAAAGGGCTTTGGTTTCATCGCGCCTGAAGAGGGTCCGGACGTCTTCGTCCACTACTCCGAGATCGATGGCGGCGGCTTCCGCAGCCTCGAGGAGAACCAGAAGGTGGAGTTCGAGATCACTCAGGGCGCCAAGGGGCCCCAGGCCAGCAAAGTTCGGGCCGTTTAACCGACTCCAGTCATAGGAAGCCGTACCCGCTCCGTCGTGAGCGGGTACGGCTTTTTCCTTTGACCGCGAAGTTCTAGCCGGCCAGCTCGAGCAGGCCCCGCCCGGGGGTCAGCGCGTGTGTCATCGGCACGTCGTGCGGCTCGTGTGGCACCTCGTCAAGCAACTCCTCGTCGCGGACCACGGCGATCAACCACGCCCGCGGATCACGCAGCACCAGCGTGCGGTCATAAAAGCCCCGACCGCGGCCCAGTCGCACCCCGGCGCGGTCGACCGCCAGCGCCGGAACAAGGACGACGCCGGCCTCGGCGACCGTCTTCGCCGGCAGCCACGGCCCGGCCGGTTCGAGCAGCCCGAACCGTGCGTTGACCAACTGCCCGGGCTGATACTCGCCCCATTGCAGCGCCACAGCATCGTCGTCGCCGGTGGTCCGCGCGACCGGCAGCAACACCCGGTCGGCATGACCCAACAGCACATCCAGGAGCTCCAGCGACCCGGGTTCGGCACCGACGGGGACGTAGGCGCACACCGTGCCGCCCCCGATCACCAGCCCGCGAACGTGAGCCACGAGCGCCGCGTCCTGTTCCGCGCGGACGCTGTCGGGAACCGAACGGCGGGCGGCCAGCAGCCGATCTCGCAATGCGGCCTTGCCCACGGTCGCCACAAGGTCAACGATAGGGTTTCAACGATGGCAACTTCACCCAATTCGGTTCCGCGCACGGCGATCGTGCCCGCGGCCGGTCTGGGCACCCGTTTCCTGCCCGCGACCAAGACCGTGCCCAAGGAACTGCTGCCGGTCGTCGACACCCCCGGCATCGAGTTGGTCGCGGCCGAAGCGGCCGAAGCGGGCGCTCAGCGCCTGGTGATCATCACCTCCGAGGGCAAAGACAGCGTCGTCGCGCATTTCGTCGAGGACCTGGTGTTGGAAGGCACGCTGGAGGCCCGCGGCAAGAAGGCCATGCTGGCCAAGGTGCGGCGGGCACCGCAGTTGATCGAGGTCGAGTCCGTCATCCAGACCGAGCCGCTGGGTCTGGGTCACGCGATCAGCTGTGTGGAGCCGGTGCTGTGGGACGACGAAGACGCTGTTGCGATCTTGCTTCCCGACGACCTGGTTTTGCCGACCGGGGTGCTGGAAACCATGTCGAACGTGCGCGCCCAGTTCGGCGGCTCGGTGTTGTGTGCCATCGAGGTGGCGCCCGAAGAGACAAGTGCCTACGGCGTTTTCGACGTCGAACCGGTGCCCGGCGCCGACAAGGACGTCCTCAAGGTCAACGCCATGGTGGAGAAGCCGAAGCCGGAAGACGCGCCGTCGCTGTACGCCGCGGCCGGACGGTACGTCCTCGACCGCGCCATCTTTCAAGCGTTGCAACGCATTCAGCGTGGCGTCGGTGGCGAAATGCAGCTGACCGACGCGATTGCGTTGTTGATCGAAGAGGGTCATCCGGTGCACGTGGTGGTGCACCGTGGCTCCCGACACGACTTGGGAAATCCCGGCGGCTACCTCAAGGCTGCGGTTGACTTTGCCTTGGACCGTGACGACTACGGGCCAGATTTACGGCGTTGGCTGGTGACTCGATTGGGTCTGGCCGAAGACTAGCTACCAGCGCCCGACGACGAGAAAGGCGCGCTGTGCGTTCGGTGGAAGAGCAACAAGCGCGGGTGACGGCTGCTGCGGTGGCGCCGAGGCCGGTGCGGGTCGCAATCGCCGAGGCGCAAGGGCTGTTGTGCGCTGAAGAAGTCGTCACCGAGCGCCCGTTGCCCGGCTTCGACCAGGCCGCCATCGATGGTTATGCCGTCCGCAGCGTCGACGTGCTCAGTGTCGGGGAGACCGACCAGGCCGGCGACGGTGAGGGATCGGATTCGGCGCCGGCTGGCGGCGGCCTGACCCTGCCGGTGATGGGCAGCATCCAGGCCGGCGCCCGAACGCCCAGCAGGTTGCAGCCGGGCCAGGCCGCGCGGGTCCAGACGGGTGCGCCGCTGCCGACGCTGGCCGATGCGGTGCTGCCGTTGCGCTGGACCGATGGCGGCCAGTCGCGGGTGAAGGTGCTGCGCGGCGTGCGGTCGGGTGCCTATGTGCGGCGCACGGGTGATGACGTGCAACCGGGTGACGTCGCCGTGCGGGCGGGCACGATCATCGGGGCCGCCCAGGTCGGGTTGCTGGCCGCGGTGGGACGCGACCGGGTACTGGTGCACCCGCGCCCGCGGGTGTCGGTGCTGGCGGTCGGTGGCGAGCTGGTCGACATCTCCCGCACCCCGGGTAACGGCCAGGTGTATGACGTCAACTCCCATGCGCTGGCCGCTGCCGCCCGAGACGCCGGCGCCGAGGTCAACCGTGTCGGCATCGTCAGCAACGACGCACGAGAACTCGGGGAAGTCGTTGAGGGACAGGTGAATCGCGCTGAGATCGTGGTGATCGCCGGTGCGGTCGGCGGCGCGGCGGCCGAGGCCGTTCGTTCGGTGCTTTCCGAGCTCGGCGAGATGGAGGTCACCCGGGTCGCCATGCACCCCGGTTCGGTGCAGGGCTTCGGGCAACTCGGCCGCGACGGGGTACCGACCTTTCTGTTGCCCGCCAACCCGGTCAGCGCCCTGGTGGTGTTCGAGGTGATGGTTCGCCCGCTGATCCGGTTGTCGCTGGGGAAGCGGCAGCCGATGCGCCGGGTCGTGCAGGCGCGGACGCTGTCGCCGATCACCTCGGTGGTTGGCCGAAAAGGCTTTCTGCGCGGCCAGCTGATGCGCGATCAGGACACCGGCGAATACCTGGTACAGGCGCTGGGCGGAGCGCCGGGCGCGTCGTCGCATCTGCTCGCGACGCTGGCCGAGGCCAACTGTCTGGTCGTGGTTCCCCGGGAGGCTGAGCAGATCCGCACCGGCGAAATTGTCGACGTCGCGTTTCTGGCTCAGCGTGGCTGAGTGACCTGGTTCGTGACCATGTGGCGCTCCACCTCGACGCACCCCGGTTGGCCGACCGCGGTGGGACCATTGCGGGTGGCCGCGGGGGTGATCCGGCTGCGCCCGGTCCGCCTGCGCGACGCCGCGCAATGGAGTCGGGCGAGGCTGGTCGACCGGCCGCACCTGGAGCCTTACGAACCCAGTACCGAGGCCGATTGGCGGGCACGACACTCGGTTTCGGCGTGGCCGGCGATCTGCTCCAGCCTGCGGGCCGAGGCCCGCAAAGGTCGGATGCTGCCGTATGTCATCGAGCTGGACGGGCAGTTCGGCGGGCAGTTGACGATCGGCAACGTCACGCATGGGGCGTTGCGTTCGGCCTGGATCGGCTACTGGGTGTCCAGTCCCAAGACGGGCCGGGGCGTGGCCACCGGCGCCTTGGCGCTGGGCCTCGACCATTGCTTCGGTTCGGTCAGGCTGCACCGGGTGGAAGCGACTGTGCGACCGGAGAATGCGGCGAGCCGGGCGGTGCTGGCGAAGGTCGGGTTCCGCGAGGAAGGGCTGCTGCGGCGCTATCTCCAGGTGGACGGAGGCTGGCGCGATCACCTGCTGGTGGCTCTGACGGTCGAAGAGGTCTACGGGTCGGTGACGTCGGCCTTGGTACGCGACGGCCACGCCCGCTGGGCGTAACCATGTCAGTCGGTCAATTACTCGCGGCGTGTCGTGTTACGAACGTGACTTTTGTGACTAATGATGCTTGCTATAGGCGTCGTCATCGGGCCACGTCTGGCGGGAAAGGAGCGGGTCGCCATGCCAAGCATCCCGCAATCATTGCTTTGGATCTCACTCGTGGTGCTCTGGCTGTTCGTGCTGGTTCCCATGCTGGTGAGCAAGCGCGACGCGGTGCGGCGCACCAGCGATGTCGCGCTGGCAACCCGCGTGCTCAACAACAGCACGGCCGCCCGGTTGATCAAGCGCGGCAAGCCGGCGGCCGGGCATCGCAGTAACCCTGACTGGCAGCCGGACGAAGACGAACACGGCGAAGACCACCTGGACGACCTCGACGCCGACGAGGACGAGGACGCCCTGCCGACGCGCGTCATGGCCACGGTTGCCGCCCAGCCGTCTACCGACGAGACCGGCCCGGACTACCTGGACGTCGACGTGATCGATCCGGCCTCGCCCGCGCTGCCGGGTGGCGAGGCAGGCGTTGAAGCGAATCCGGCGGATGACACCGCCACCGAGGTCGATCTCGCCGTCGAGTACGACGACGAAGGCGAAGCCTTCGACGACCAGAAGCAGTACGAGTACATCGACGACACCTCGGGGATTCCGGTCGCGGAGGAGTCGCCGATCCCGACGTCGGCGTCGTCTGACCGCCGGCTTCGCTACGACGCCGACAAAGCCGCCGCCATAACTGCCCGCAAATACGCCGCCCGTAAACGAGTGCTGATGATCATGGCGCTGACGCTGGTGCTCTCGGCGACGACGGCGTTCCTGGCCACCCGCTCGGCGTGGTGGTTCTTCGGCGTCACGTCGGTGGTGACCGTGCTCTACCTGGGCTATCTGCGTAAGCAGACCCGGATCGAGGAGCGGGTGCGCCGGCGCCGGATGCAGCGGATGGCGCGCTCGCATCTGGGCGTAGAGAACACCTACGACCGCGAGTATGACGTGGTCCCGTCGCGGCTGCGACGGCCCGGCGCGGTGGTCCTGGAGATCGACGACGAGGACCCGATGTTCGAACATCTCGACTACGCGCCGTATGCGCGTGAGCACAGCTGGGACTTGCCCCGGGCGGCAGGCCAGTAGCGTTTCGGCGACTTCGGCCGCGACTGGTAGCCTGATCTACCGGTCAGGGGCTATAGCGCAGTTGGTAGCGCGTCTCGTTCGCATCGAGAAGGTCAGGGGTTCGATTCCCCTTAGCTCCACAGAGTTTGAGCAGTTCAGGGCGTGCAAAGCCGGCTAGGGGACTCCGGCCGTTCGCGCGTCGCACGCGGTCCGTTCACTGTGAAGCAGCGCGGGCCGCCCAGGTGAAGCTGCGCATTTCCGGCAGATGCTCCGTTAAGGTCTGGGCGATCTCTCGACCGATGCGGTCCGAATCAGCAACGTTGGTCTCGGGTTCCACCCATCCTTCAACCTCGACGCGCAGAGTGCGTCCGGTCCACCGGGCCCGCGAGTGCGCGTGAAGCACTCCCGGCGTTTGCGAGGCGACGGTCTCGGCCGTGGTGATGATGGTGGGGTCGACTCCGTCGAGGATGCGGTGGGCGATGTCGGCGCTGACTTCCCAAGCGACATGGCAAATGAATCCGGTGACCGCGATCCCGGCAACCGCGTCGGCCCAGGGCCAGCCGACTGCCACGCCGACCAGTCCGACGAGCGCGCCGGTTGACGAGAGGGCGTCAAGCCATGAGTGTTTCGCGTCGGCGATCATCGTCGCCGACTGGATGCGCCGCCCCACGGTGAGCTTGTAGCGGGCCACAAGCTGGTTGCCGACGATGCCGACGATGGCGGCACCGACGCCCCAATCCAGATGATGGGTCGAGCCGTGGTGTACCAACTTCTCGATGCTCTGCCAGCCTGCGACGAATGCGCTGGCCCAGATGACGACGGCGACACCTATCCCTGCAACGTCTTCCGCGCGCTCGAATCCATACGGGTAGCGTTCCGTCGGCGTC
>JAVHWH010000166.1:0-16845 GCA_032159915.1 Mycobacterium sp. | reverse complement strand
GCCGCCGCCGTCGCGGCCGCTGCCCGAACCGGACTTCGCTGCGGCGCTACACATTGTCGACGTGCCGGGCACCGCGGCCGAGGACGTCGTCGCCGATGCCGACGGCAACATCTTCACCGGTGTCGAGGACGGCCGCATCGTCCGGGTCAGCGCCGACGGAAAAACCGTGCAGGTGGTCGCCGACACCGGCGGGCGACCACTGGGCCTGGCGGTCGCCGGCGACGGCCGTCTCCTGATCTGCGACAGCCACCGCGGGCTGCTGCGTTATGACCCGGCCGGCGCGGCGATCGAGACGCTGGCCGCCGAGTTCGACGGCCGCCCCCTGACGTTCTGTTCGAACGTCGTCGAATCATCCGATGGCACAATCTTTTTCACCGAATCGACCAGCCGCTTCCACTACGAGTATTACAAGGGATCGATCATCGAGGGACGTCCGACCGGGTCGCTGTTCCGGCGCGATCCCGACGGCACAGTCACCGAGCTGGCCGACGGCTTGTACTTCGCCAACGGCGTGACGCTGACCACCGACGAGTCGGCGGTGGTGTTCGCCGAGAGCGCAGGATGCCGGGTGTCGAAGTACTGGCTGACCGGCGACCGAGCGCGCACCATCACCCCGCTGGTCACCGAGCTGCCGGGCTATCCCGACAACATCTCCACCGGTCTGGACGGCCGGATCTGGGTGGCGTTGGTGTCGGACCGCAACGCACTCAACGAGTGGCTGGCCCCGCGCGCCCCGATCATCCGCAGCACGATGTGGCGGTTACTGCCCTACCGATGGCTGCCCGACCCCAAGTCGACGGTGTGGGTCGTCGGGTTCGACCCCGACGATGGGCATGTGGTGGCTCAATTGCACCTCCAGCACCCGCAATTCGGGTTGGCCACCGGCGTGGTCGAAACGCCGGGACGGCTCTGGCTCGGCCGCATCGCCGGACCGGGCATCTGTTACCTGGATTTGTAACATCCGTAACACCAGTCACAGCGCGGCTCCCGGAAATCGGGCCGCAAATCGCCTACTCTGCTCAGACATGTTCTCTCGACGGCCGATCGTGCGCACAGCATCATGCCTGGCGGCGGCCAGTTTCATGCTGAGCACTCCCGCGCTGCTCGGCCTGCCGGCCGCGTTGGCAGAGCCCGGCCCCATACCGGGTCCGGTGCACGACGTATGCCCGTACAAAGTCGCGACACCGGCGGCGGTCGACTCCTCGGAAGTGCCGCAAGCCGGTGAGCCACCGCTGCCGCTGCCGGTGCCGCCGTCGCCGATCGGCGGTAATGCTCTGGGCGGCTGCGGCGTGGTCACCGCCGCCGGCACCCCGCCGGTGCCCGGCGACGTCTCGGCCGACGCCTGGGTGGTGGCCGACTTGGACAGCGGCGCTATCGTCGCCGCACGCGACCCGCACGGTCGACACCGTCCGGCCAGCATCATCAAGGTGCTCGTGGCGATGGCCTCGCTGCGCGAACTCAACCTCAACAAGACCGTCGACGGCACACCTGAGGATGCCGCCGCGGAGGGCACCCGGGTCGGCGTAGCCCCGGGTGGCACCTACACCGTGAACCAGCTACTGCACGGGCTGCTGATGCACTCCGGCAACGACGCCGCGCACGCACTGGCCATGCAACTGGGCGGCATGCCGACCGCGCTGGAGAAGATCAACGCGCTGGCGGGCAAGCTCGGCGGCCGCGACACCCGCGCCGCGACACCATCGGGCCTGGACGGGCCCGGGATGAGCACCTCGGCCTACGACATCGGTTTGTTCTACCGGTATGCCTGGGAGAATCCGACTTTCGCCGACATCGTGCACACCCAGAAGTTCGACTTCCCCGGACACGCCGAGAGCCCCGGCTACGAGCTGGAGAACGACAACCAATTGCTCTACCACTACCCGGGCGCGCTCGGCGGCAAGACCGGCTACACCGACGACGCCGGCCAAACCTTCGTCGGCGCCGCGAACCGGGACGGACGGCGGCTGATGGCGGTGCTGCTGCACGGCACCCGAATGCCGATCGCGCCGTGGCAACAAGCCGCCCACTTGCTGGATTACGGCTTCGCGACAGCGCCGGGCACCCGGGTGGGCACGCTGATCGAACCGGACCCGGCGCTGCTCGCGCCGTCCGGCAAGTCCGCGGCGGGTGACAACGCGGGCGGGCCGGCCGCGGACGCGGCCGCGCTGATACCCAACGTCGACGCTCTGCCGGTTAGGGTCGGTGTCGCGGTGATCGGTACGGTCGTCGTGTTCGGCTTGATTATGGTGGCGCGTTCGATGAACCGACGGCCGCAGCACTAAGCACCGGCCGGAAGACCGGGGCGGCCCACTCCGGAGGGGAGCTTGTGAGCCGCATCGGCGAATCACTGCGGACACGACGGCGAATGCTGATCGCCGTCACCGCCGCCACCCTGGGCATCATCTGCGGCTACGACCTGTCCAACATCGCCGGTGCACTGCTGTTCATCACCAACGACTTCAATTTGACGGTCCGCAAGCAGGAGCTGCTGACGACGATGGTGGTGATCGGGGAAATCTGCGGAGCGTTGAGCGGCGGATACCTCGCCAACGCGATCGGACGCAAGCGATCGATGATGCTGGTGGCCGGTGGGTACGCGGTTTTCTCGCTGTTGGGCGCCGCAGCGGTATCCATGCCGTGGTTGATGGCGGCGCGGATGTTGCTCGGCATGACGATCGGGTTGTCCGCCACCGTGACCCCGGTGTTCATTGCCGAATCAGCGCCGGCGCGACTCCGTGGCTCGCTGCTGGTCACCTACCAGGTGGCCACCATTCTCGGCATCATCGGCGGCTATCTCTCCGCCTTTGCGCTGGCCGAATCCGGCAGCTGGCGCTGGATGCTCGGGCTGGCCGCAGTCCCGGCGCTGTTGGTCCTGCCGCTGCTGGCCACCATGCCCGACACCGCTCGCTGGTATCTGTTCAAGAACCGGGCCGACGACGCCCGCAAAGCGCTGCTGCGGGTCGAACCCAACCGCGACGTCGAGCACGAACTCGCCGAGATCGCCGACGCGATGCGCGAAGAACGCGGCGGATCGATCCTGGAGATGTTGCGCCTGCCCTACCTGCGCGCCACCGCATTCGTCATCGGGTTGGGATTCTTCGCCGAGCTCAGTGGCATCAACGGCATCATCTACTACAGCCCGCTGCTGTTCCAGGCCATGGGATTTGAGGGCAACTTCTCTCTGCTGGTGCTGCCTGCGCTCATCCAACTGGCTTCGCTGGCCGCGGTCCTGACGTCGCTGGTTCTGGTCGACCGGATCGGGCGCCGGCCCATCCTGCTGTCCGGCATTGCGGCGATGATCCTGGGCGACACGGTGCTGATCGGTGTGTTCGCCGCCAAGTCAGACGCGGTGTCCGGGCTCGGCTACGCGGGCCTGATCCTGTTCACGATGGGATTCACCTTCGGCTTCGGGGCGCTGGTCTGGGTCTACGCCGGCGAGAGCTTCCCGGCACACCTGCGGTCGCTGGGTTCCAGCGCCATGCTCACCGCCAACCTGACCGCCAACGCGCTCATCGAGTCGGTTTTCCTGACGATGCTGAACACACTGGGCGGCGCCGGAATGTTCAGCATCTTCGCCCTTTTGGCGACCCTGGGATTCTTCCTGGTCTACCGCTACGCCCCGGAAACCAAAGGGCGGCAACTCGAAGACATCCGCCGCTTCTGGGAGAACAACGGCCACTGGCCCGATGAAACTTCCGACGCATTAACGGATGTACCGGCATGCCGCTGATCGCGGCGGGCACTGTCGTACTGGAGCAAGGGGTCTGCCGTCCGGGCTGGGTACACACCGCCGGCCGCGCGATCGTGGGTTGCGCTGCGGGTGCACCACCGGCATCCCCCGATGTCAATCTGCCCGACGCCGTGCTCGTCCCTGGCTTTGTGGACATCCACGCGCACGGCGGCGGCGGAGCGACCTACCTGGTGGGTGACGAGTCAGACACGCTGCGGGCCGCCACTTTTCACCGCCGGCACGGCACCACCGTTACATTGGCCAGCCTGGTCACCGCATCTCCGGCCGGGCTGTTGTCGGCGGTACACGGACTCGCCGGGGCCACCCACGACGGTGTGATCGCCGGTATCCATCTGGAGGGCCCCTGGCTGAGCACCGAACACTGCGGGGCCCACGACCGCGCCCAGATGCGGGACGCGACAACGGCCGAGATAGATGCGCTGCTGACCGCCGGCGACGGAGCGATCAAAATGGTCACCCTGGCACCCGAGCGTCCCGGCAGCGATGACGCGATCACCCGCCTGGTGGATGCCGGAGTGGTTGTCGCGGTTGGACATAGCGACGCGACGTATGAACAGACCCGCCACGCCATCGAGCTGGGCGCCACCGTCGGCACTCATCTGTTCAACGCCATGCGGCCACTGCATCACCGCGAGCCGGGACCCGCGCTCGCGCTGCTGGAAGATCCGCGGGTGACGGTGGAGCTGATCGCCGACGGTGTTCACCTCCACCCCGCGGTGCTGCACGCGACGGTCCGGGCGGCCGGGGCCGACCGGGTGGCGCTGGTCACCGATGCCATCGCAGCGGCGGGCGCAGACGACGGCGACTATCAGCTGGGCGTGGTGCCGGTCGAGGTTGCCGAGGGCGTGGCGCGGGTGCGCGGCACCTCGACCATCGCCGGCAGCACCGCGACCATGGAGCAGCTGTTCGGCGTGGCGGCCGGCCTGGGCTCCGATCGCGACGCCGCGCTGATCACGGCGGTGCGACTGACATCGACGACCCCGGCGCGGACGCTCGGCATCGACGGCGGCTATCTGCGGGTCGGTACTGACGCCAATCTTGTTGTGCTGAACCAGGACTTGACCGTGCACGCCGTGATGGCAGGTGGCAGCTGGGTGAGCGGACATTGAGGTTTGCTACCGTCGAACGGGTCAGCATCTGACACCGGACGAGGCGTGCCGTACCCGGCCAGCGACAAGACGGCGCGGGAGAGGCCTGCGATGGCATGGCTGGTTCTGGTGGCGTCCGGAGTTCTTGAAGCCGTCTGGGCGACCGCGTTGGACCGGTCCAACGGGTTTTCCCGGCTGATCCCCTCGCTGATTTTTGCTGTGGCACTGGTGTTTTCGATGGCGGGGCTGGCCTTCGCCATGCGCAGCCTGCCAACCGGGACCAGCTACGCGGTCTGGGTGGGCGTCGGCGCGGTGCTCACCGTCGGCTACGCGATGCTGACCGGTGCGGAGACCGCATCGCCGGTCAAGGTGCTGCTGATTGCCGGTGTCGTCGGCTGCATCGCGGGCCTGAAGGCAGTGAGCTGATCATTCCTCGTTGCCGCGCCGGACCAGCCGTGAAAGGCCAAGCGCGGCAAGCGCGCCCAACACAGCGGCACCCAACGCCTGTCGTGCCTTGAGACCGTCGTCCGGCGGCGCCTCGGGCACAATGACAACGGGCTGCTGCGGCACCTTTTCCGGGGACGCCTCTTCCGGCATTGCCTTTTTCGCCGCCGAGGGCAACGACTCCGGGGTCGACGTCGCTGCCCAGGCCGTCGCGAAGAGCAACAGACGCGCCGTCACATACGCAAAGACCATCAGCCCCAGCACCGGCCCGAAGGTGGCGCCGGCCGGACTGTGTAGCACGGACTTCAGATAGAACGCCCCCACCAGCTTGAACAGCTCGAATCCGGCCGCCGCAAGCACTGCGGCCCGGACCGCGCTGGCGATATTGACCGGAATTCTGGGCAGCCGTGCGATCATCCAGCCGAACACCAAACAGGACAACAAGAATGACACCAACATCGAGACTGCGCGAAGGAGCAGGTCCAGCCCCGGCAGCTCGTTGAAGCCCAGCCAACGCAGCAGCTGAGCCATCGGCGCCGCTCCGGCCAGGGCGCTGAGCGCAAGAGTGGCGAAAATGGCCAGGAACGACGACATCATTGCACCTAGATCGGAAATCTTGGTGCGAAGGTAACCGTCCGAACCGTCGGCCTGCCGCCACATTTCGGTCAACGCGACGCGAAGATTGCTCGTCCAATTGAGCCCGACCCACACCGCGACGGTCAAGCCGATCACGCCGACCGACGCCCGCGCATCGATCGCCGAGTTCATCAAATCGAGCATCTGCTGACCCAGCGCGCCGGGTACCGCGGCCCTGATCTTGTTGTCGATCGCCGACAACACATCCGGCCGCCGCGACAACAGAAATCCGACCGCGCTGAACCCGACCATGAGCAAAGGGAACAACGCGAAGATTGTGTAGTACGTCAGCCCGGCCGCATAAAAGTTGCCCTGGTTCTCATCGAACCAGTCATTGGCCCGCATCGCGTGATCGAACCATGCGTAGCGCGCCCGCAGTCGATCGAGCATCCCTGGCTTCGCCGACTCGCTCACAACACCCCGCTTAAGGCCGTCTCGGCAGGAACCCGAGCCGGTCATAGACCCGGTCGACAGTCTTGGCGGCCACGTCCTCGGCGCGTCCGGCCCCGGCTGCCAGCACTGACTCGAGTTCTTTGGGGTCGGTGAGCAATTCGTCGACCCGGGTTTTGATCAGGGTCACAAATTCGACGACGGCTTCCGCGGTGTCTTTCTTCAGATCGCCGTAACCACGCCCGGCATACCCGTCGACTAATTTCTCGATGGCAACCCCGGTGACCGCGGATTGGATGCTCAGCAGGTTCGAGACGCCGGCTTTGGCCGCCGGGTCGAAGCGGATCTCCCGCTCGCTGTCGGTCACCGCGGAGCGAATCTTCTTGGCTGACACGGCCGGATCGTCGAGCAGGCTGATCAGGCCCGCATCGGTGGCCGCCGACTTGCTCATCTTCGACGACGGGTCTTGCAGATCGTAGATCTTCGCGGTGGCCTTCGGGATGAAGACTTCGGGAACCACGAACGTGTCCGGGTAGCGGCTGTTGAACCGTTGCGCGACGTCGCGGGCCAACTCCAGGTGCTGGCGCTGGTCTTCGCCGACCGGCACCAGCTCGGCGTCGTAGGCCAGCACGTCGGCCGCCTGCAGCACGGGGTAGGTGAAGAGGCCGACGGTGGTCGCATCGCTGCCGTGGCGCGTCGACTTGTCCTTGAACTGCGTCATCCGCGACGCCTGGCCGAAACCGGTGAAGCAGCCCAACACCCAGGCCAACTGCGTGTGGGCGGGCACGTGGCTCTGCACGAAGATCGTGCTGCGGGCCGGGTCCACGCCGAGCGCCAGGTATTGGGCGGCGGTGACCAGAGTCCGACGCCGCAACGTGTCGGGGTCCTGCGCAACGGTGATGGCGTGCAGGTCGACGACGCAGAAGAATGCGTCGTGGTCATCCTGCAGCTGAGCCCACTGGGTGACGGCGCCCAGCGCGTTTCCGAGGTGGAGCGAGTCGGAGGTCGGCTGCACACCGGAGAAAACCCGGGACAAACCGGCGTTAACCATTGACGCCGCTCCTCCTCGTCGCTTCGCTCTGCACCGTCGTCGGCGGGGTACCCATGATCCCTCAATCTTTTCACGCCGAGGCCGCGGCTTCTTGCGGTACCAGCGGTATCGCACTTAATGTCGGCACTGTGCCTACCACCTCGGCCCCTACCCGTGCGCCCATCCATCTCGGCTCGGGCGAACCTGTCCTGCTGCTGCATCCGTTCCTGATTTCGCAGGTGGTGTGGGACACCGTCGCTCAGCAGCTCGCCGACACCGGGTCCTATGAGGTGTTCGCCCCCACGATGGCAGGCCATAACGGCGGGCCCAAGTCCGGTACCTGGTTTCTGAGTTCGGCGGTGCTGGCCGACCACGTCGAGCGCCAGCTCGACCAGCTGGGTTGGGACACCGCCCATATCGTCGGCAACTCGCTCGGCGGCTGGGTGGCTTTCGAGCTGGAGCGCCGGGGACGGGCGCGGACCGTCACCGGCATCGCACCCGCCGGCGGGTGGACTCGCTGGACGCCGGCCAAGTTCGAGGTGATTGCCAAGTTTGTGTCGGCGATGCCGTTCTGGGCGGTGGCCCGCGTACTCGGGACACGCGCGCTGCGTCTGCCCTTCACCCGCCAGCTGTCGACGCTGCCGATCAGCGGGACCCCCGACGGTGTCACCGAAGAACAGCTGGCCGCCATCGTCGACGACGTGGCGCACTGCCCGGCGTACTTCCAGCTGCTGGTCAAATCGCTCATGCAGCCCGGATTGGTCGAGCTGGCGCAGACCGGCGTTCCCGCTCACCTGGTGCTGTGTCAGAAAGACCGGGTCTTCCCCGGGCCACGTTCGCACCGTTACTTTCAGGCTCAGCTGCCGCAGGGGACCCGCATCACCGAACTCGACGGCGTCGGGCATATTCCGATGTTCGAGGCACCGGCCCGGGTCACCGAGGTGATCAGCGATTTCCTTGCCGAGCACAGCATCGGCCAGCAAGATCGCGCCATCGATCCTCCGGCCAGCTAACGCGAGCCGGTCGTACCGTCTAGCCGACCGCGGCCGTTTCGCGTGCCATCACTTCGGCCGCGGCGCGTTCACCGGAGCGAATCGCGCCGTCGATCCACCCGCACATGACCGCCGAGCTTTCGGTTCCGGCCCAGTGGATCCGCCCGCAGGAGTCCCGCAGGGCGGGGCCGAACTCGGTCAGCACACCGGTGGGCGCATGACTGAGCATCCCGCCTCCCGAGTACCGTTCGGTGGTCCAGTTCTGCTCGTGGTAATCGACCGTCGAGGCCGCCCTCGGCCCGAACCGGTCGACCAGTTCACCGATGACCGCCGCCTTGCGGTCGGCGTCATCGAGCCTGCTCAGCTGACGCGCCGACGGACCCTCGGTGATGACACACATGATCCCCGGCGTGCCGGTGTCGGTGCAGGCATCGATGGTCAGGGTGGCCGCCGTTCCGGGCGCAGAGGATTGGCCGGACAGCCCATCGGCGCGCCAAAACGGCTCGTCGTAGATGACCGCGATCTTGAGAATCGCGCCGCCGGGCATGCGCTGATGAAGAAATGACCGGTCCACCGGCAGCATCGGCTCGTAGATGATCTGGCTGGCGATCGCGATCGGCACCGCCACGATCACTCGCCGTGCCCGCACCATCACATCGTCGGAGCAGACTGTGACCCCGTCGGCGTCCTGCGTAATGCGGCGCACCGGCTGCGAAAGGTGCAGCGCGTCACCGAGTTCGGCGGCCATCGGGCGGTAGATGGCGCCCATGCCGCCGACCGGGCGGGCTTCCTGGGCGCCGTCCGTGATCGAAATAAGGAACATCGGACCTCCCCCGGAGGCTTGCTGAAACAGCATCCATAGGAGCGACGTTTCAGAGCCGGCCGATGTGTAGGGCCCGGCGAGGGCAAGATCCAGCATCTCGCGGGCCTGTTTGGACAGCGTGTTGCTGTCGATCCAGCCGGCCACCGTGGTGCGGTCCCATTCGGCGGCCTTCTTCGCCTCCCACGGCGCCTCGAGGGAAAGCGTCTTGCACATCTGCTCCACCTCGAGCAGACCGGCACCGAGGTTGGCGATCGCCCACGGGCTCATCGACCACGGGATGGTGCCCCCGTAGCGGTGCTGCTTGCCGTCGATGATCATCATGGCGTCACCGTCGCGGTACTGCTTGTATTCCGGCACACCGAATTCCGACATCAGCGCCTTGATCCGGTCCTGTCCCGGCCCAATCCACGCGCCGCCCCGATCGACCCACGAGCCGTCGGCCAGGACCTCGGTGTACGTGCGGCCACCGACCCGATCACGAGCCTCCAGCAACGCCACCGAGTGGCCCGCCTGTTTCAACCGCAGGGCTGCGGTCAGCCCGGCGAACCCAGCACCCACTACGCAAAAATCGACATCTGCCATGGCCGGCCCTTCGTCTTCTGGCGGGGCTCCACATCGGCTCATGCCCGGTCGCGCCGGCCCCAGCAGCAAACTACGCCCGATGGTGAGAGAGGAAAGTTGATTCAGCCGAAATCTCGGACCCGGCGCCCTGACGTTGCTCGACGATCGCCTGGGCCCGCAAAGCCCACCGAACGTTCTCTTCCTCGTAGGAGATGCCCCGCAGCAGCGTGAGGTACGGACCTACGCGCGGCGCCGAGGCCAGGAACTCCTCTTCGCTGCGGCCGTCGAGAATGCGGGATCGCAGCCGTTCATATCGTTGCACTTTTGCCTCGGCCCGACTGCGGCGTTCGATGATCAGGTCGAGAACGGCTGCAGCATCGCCGACGTCGAAAGCCTGGACCTTGACCAGCAATTCGTCGCGGATCGCCGATGGCTTCGCTGGCCGCCCGGTGAACTGCCGAATCGCGTCATAACCCGCTTCGGTCAGCGAAAACATCCGCTTGTTGGGTCGACGCTCCTGCTCCACGATGCGGGCCGCAATCAGGCCCTGCTCGGCGAGACGTTCGAGCTCCCGGTACAACTGCTGCGGCGTGGCCGACCAAAAGTTCGCCACCGACGCGTCGAACCCCTTGGCCAGGTCATAGCCGGACGATTCGCCTTCGAGGAGGGCGGCCAACACGGCTTCACGCAACGACATGACGCGATGGTACCGGAGTGATACTCAACAAATTGATTAATCGCTTATAGACTTATCCGACCGCAAGCTCTACTGTCGAGCGCAGCACTCAACACGATCATTCGAGGTATCTGATGCATCCTTTCCGTAAGGCGGTCGAAGACCGCGACGAGGCGGCCATCCAGGCCTTGCTCGCCGAGGACGTCGTGTTCTCGAGCCCGGTGGCCTTCAAGCCGTACGTCGGCAAGCCGATCACCGCGGCGATCCTGCGCGGTGTGCTGCGGGTCTTCGAAGACTTTCGCTATGTGCGGGAGATCCACGACAGTGGCGGCGGTCACCACGCGCTCGAGTTCGAGACCGGGATCGCAGGTGCTCCCGGTGTGATCGTCAACGGTTGCGACTTCTTACACGTCAATGACGAAGGGCTGATCGACGACTTTAAGGTGATGGTGCGACCGCTCTCCAGTGCCAAGGCGTTGTCCGAAGCGATGGCCGCACAGTTTCCGCGAATCCAGACCGAAGCCGTTGAACTGGCCGACCAGTTCACTCGGGCTTAGAGCAACAGGGACTTAGAGCAACAGGAGCGCCAGGCATGCGAATCGGATTAGGGATCAACTACGCGGGCGGCTTCAAAGAGGTGGCCGCCGAGGTGGCCGACCTCGAGCGCGCCGGGCTGGACATCGTCTTTGTTCCCGAGGCGTATTCGTACGACGCGGTCAGTGCGCTCGGCTACCTGGCGGCCAGCACCGAACGAGTTGAGCTGGCCTCGGGCATTCTGCAGCTCTACACCCGTACTCCCACTCTGACCGCAATGACCGCCGCCGGCCTGGACTACGTCTCCGACGGTCGGTTCACCCTGGGCCTGGGTGCGTCAGGCCCCCAGGTCATCGAAGGTTTCCACGGTGTTCGCTACGACGCACCGATTGCGCGCACCCGCGAGGTCATCGAGATCTGTCGCCAGGTGTGGCGGCGCGAGAAGCTGAACTATCAGGGTGAGCACTACGAGATCCCGTTGCCCGCCGGCAAGGGCACCGGCCTGGGCAAGTCGCTGAAGCTGATCAATAAGCCGGTGCGAGAACGCATTCCGATACTGATCGCCGCACTGGGACCGAAGAACGTCGAGCTGGCCGCCGAGCTGGCCGAAGGTTGGCAACCCATCTTCTTCCTGCCGGAGAAGGCGCACGATGTGTGGGGCACGTCGCTGGCCGCAGGCCAGGCGAAACGCGACCCGGCTCTCGGCGATCTCGAGGTGTTCGCCGGCCCGACTCTGGCAATCGGTGACAACGTCGAGCCGCTCAGGGAAATCGTGAAGCCCCATCTCGCGCTCTACATCGGTGGCATGGGCGCCAAGGGAAAAAACTTCTATCACACGCTGGCCACCCGCTACGGCTTTGGACCGCAGGCCGACCGGATCCAGGAGCTCTACCTCGCCGGCGACAAGGAAGCGGCCGCCAAGGCGGTTCCCGACGAGTTGGTGCGCGACGTGTCGCTGATCGGAACGCCCGGATTCGTCAAGGAGCGGGTAGCGGCTTTCCGCGAGGCCGGAGTGACCACCCTCAACGTGGCGCCCGTCGCCGCGACCGCCAACGAGCGGGTCAAGCTGATCGAGACGCTTCGCGACCTGGTGGACTGAACCGTCAGTCCCGGGCGGCCGCCAGTACGGCGTTGAGCGTCTTGCTCGGCCGCATCACCGCGGTGGTCTTCTCGTCATCGAGCCGGTAGTAGCCGCCGATGTCGACGGGTTCGCCTTGCGCCTCGGCGAGTTCGGTGATGATCCTCTCCTCGTCCTTACCCAGCTCGTCGGCCAGCGCGGCGAAGTGTTCACGCAACTCTTCGTCGTCGCTCTGCTCCGCCAGTGTCTGCGCCCAGTACAACGCCAGGTAGTACTGGCTGCCACGGTTGTCCAGCTCCCCGGTCTTGCGGGACGGGCTCTTGTTGTTGTCCAGCAGTTTGCCGATCGCGTCGTCGAGCGTCTTGCCCAGAATTTCGGCCCGCTCGTTGCCGGTCTTGATTCCGATGTCCTCGAAACATGCTCCCAGCGCCAGGTATTCGCCGAGTGAGTCCCACCGCAGGTGGTTCTCTTCGACGAGCTGGTGGACATGCTTGGGTGCCGACCCACCCGCACCCGTCTCGTACATTCCCCCGCCGGCCATCAGCGGCACGATGGACAGCATCTTGGCGCTGGTCCCCAGCTCCAAGATCGGGAACAGGTCAGTCAGGTAGTCGCGCAGGATGTTCCCGGTGGCGGCGATGGTGTCCTGGCCGCGAATCGCCCGCTCGATCGTGTGCCGCATGGCACGTTCCTGCGACATGGTCTGGATGTCGAGGCCTTCGGTGTCGTGTTCGGCGAGATAGGTGTTGACCTTTTTGCGTAGCTCGTACTCGTGCGGACGTTCCTGGTCCAACCAGAACACCACCGGCATGCCCGAGTTCCTCGTCCGGGTGACCGCCAACTTGACCCAGTCGCGGATCGCCGCGTCGGTCACGATCGGCATCCGCCAAATGTCGCCGGTCTCAACGTTTTGGGTGAGCAGCACTTCACCGGTCTCGAGGTCGACGATGTCAGCGACACCGTCTTCGGGGATTTCGAACGTCTTGTCGTGCGAGCCGTATTCCTCCGCCTGCTGCGCCATCAGGCCGACGTTGGGCACGGTGCCCATCGTGGTGGGATCGAACTGGCCGTGCGTCTTGCAGAAGTTGATGATCTCCTGATAGATGCGGGAGAACGTGGACTCGGGGTTGACGGCCTTGGTGTCTTTCTGCCGACCGTCGGCGCCGTACATCTTGCCGCCCGCGCGGATCATCGCCGGCATCGACGCATCCACGATCACATCGCTGGGCGAGTGGAAGTTGCTGATTCCCTTGGCCGAATCGACCATCGCCAGCTCGGGCCGGTGCTCGTGGCAGGCGTGCAGGTCGCGGACGATCTCGTCATGCAGTGACGCCGGCAGCGCCTCGATCTTGTTGTACAGATCGACCAGTCCGTTGTTGACGTTGACGCCGAGTTCGTCGAACAACTTTTGGTGCTTGGCGAAGGCGTCCTTGTAGAAGATCTTGACGGCGTGGCCGAAGACGATCGGGTGGCTGACCTTCATCATCGTCGCCTTGACGTGCAGCGAGAACATCACCCCGGTCTCGTAGGCGTCCTCGATCTCGGCCTCGTAGAATTCGCGGAGCGCCTTGACGCTCATGAACATGCTGTCGATGACGTCGCCGTCGCGCAGCGACACCTTCGGCTTGAGCACGATCGTCTTGCCGCTCTTGGTCTTCAGCTCCATTTTGACGTCACGCGCGCGATCCAGCGTCATCGACTTCTCGCCGTGGTAGAAGTCGCCGCGGCGCATGGTGGCGACGTGTGTGCGCGAGGCCTGCGACCATGGCCCCATGCTGTGCGGATGCTTGCGCGCGTACTCCTTGACCGCCTTGGGCGCACGACGGTCCGAATTTCCCTGCCGTAAAACGGGATTCACCGCACTGCCCAGACACTTGGCGTAGCGGTCGCGGATTTCCTGGTCTTCGTCGGTCTTGGGGCCCTGCGGGAAGTCGGGAATCTTGAATCCTTTGCCCTGCAGTTCTTTGACCGCGGCCACCAGTTGCGGCACCGATGCACTGATGTTGGGCAGCTTGATGATGTTGGTGTCGGCTTCGTTGGTCAGCCGGCCCAGCTCACCGAGGTTGTCGGGCACCCGCTGCTCCTCGGTGAGGTAGTCGGAGAACTCGGCCAGGATCCGCGCGGCCACCGAGATGTCACTGGTCTGGATGGTGATCCCGGCGGGTTCGGCGAACGCCCGCACGATCGGCAGAAAGGCGTAGGTCGCCAGCAGGGGCGCCTCATCGGTCAGCGTGTAGTGGATGATCGGCTGGTCGGCGCACACGGTGTTTCTCCCGGTATCGGTTAGATCCTGACGGGCTTCGCGGTGTATCTGCTGCCACGGTATCAAGCACGTTTGCCCTGTTGTCGACCTCGATCCGGCCGCACTGCGTGCCGGTGGGAGCGCCCGGCACACCGCTGGCAACGTTTCTAAAGTGATGAGCTAAGCTTCATGTCGGTCATGAGCGCCAGCATCAAGCCCCGGCTTGCTGGCCGGCAACCCTCCAACCGCGGTGGGGTGCCCCGGGTGATGACCAGGTTTCGTAGCCAAAAAGTGGCTACGCGGCAAGCGCGGGTCCGCCGTGATGGGCCCCCCGGAGTAGACAGGGAAACCTGATGCGCGCCTACATGGGCCGACCCATTGTGCGTCGCTGATGCTTCTTTCCCGGAAAGCAATCGATCGTGAGTACCCCATCCACCCCTGATATCCCTGCCACCCCCGATATCCCTGGCACCCCTGACACCGACGCCGACCTCGATCCGAGCGCGCATTGGTCGTTCGAAACCAAGCAGATCCACGTCGGTCAGCAACCCTGCCCCGCCACCGGCGCCCGCGCGCTGCCCATCTACCAGACCACGTCCTATGTCTTCGATGACACCTCGCACGCGGCGGCGCTGTTCGGCCTGGAAGTCCCGGGCAATATCTACACCCGCATCGGCAACCCGACCACCGACGTCGTCGAACAACGCATCGCCGCGCTGGAAGGCGGAGTGGCCGCACTGTTCCTGTCCTCGGGTCAGGCGGCCGAAACGTTCGCAATCCTGAATCTCGCCGGCACGGGTGATCACATCGTGTCCAGCCCAAGGCTCTACGGCGGCACCTACAACCTGTTCCACTACTCGCTGCCCAAGCTCGGCATCGACGTCAGCTTCGTCGAAGACCCCGACGACCCGGACTCGTGGCATGCTGCGGTTCGCCCCAACACCAAAGCGTTGTTCGCCGAGACGATCTCCAACCCGCAAATCGACATCCTCGACATTCCCGCTGTCGCTGCGGTGGCCCACGAGCACGGTGTGCCGCTGATCGTCGACAACACCGTCGCCACCCCGTACCTGATCCAGCCGATCGCCCACGGCGCCGACATCGTCGTGCACTCGGCCACCAAGTACCTCGGTGGCCACGGCGCCGCGATCGCCGGTGTGATCGTCGATGGCGGCACCTTCGACTGGACGCAGGGCCGTTTTCCCGGGTTCACCACTCCGGACCCCAGCTACCACGGCGTGGTGTACGCCGAGCTGGGGCCGCCCGCGTTCGCCGTCAAGGCGCGGGTGCAGCTGCTGCGTGACCTGGGTTCGGCGGCGTCACCGTTCAACGCGTTCCTGGTCGCCCAGGGCTTGGAAACGCTGAGCCTGCGGATCGAGCGGCACGTCGCGAACGCGCAGCGGGTCGCCGAGTACCTGGACCGCCACGACGACGTGCTGTCGGTGAACTACGCCGGGCTGCCGGGCTCTCCGTGGTACGAGCGGGCGAAGGAGTTGGCGCCCAAGGGAACCGGGGCCGTGTTGTCCTTCGAACTGGCCGGCGGTGTCGACGCAGGAAAGGCGTTCGTCAACGCACTGAAGCTGCACAGTCACGTCGCCAACATCGGTGACGTGCGGTCGCTGGTGATCCACCCGGCGTCGACGACCCACGCCCAGCTCAGCGCCGCGGAGCAGCTGTCCGCCGGGGTCAGTCCGGGATTGGTGCGCCTCGCGGTGGGTATCGAGGGCATCGACGACATTCTGGCCGACCTCGAGCTGGGCTTCGCCGCCGCTCGCCCATACGGCGGCATCCCAGCCTCCAGCGCCGGCGACCCGCACGCCGTGGCGGCGTTCTGAGGAGTCCACAGGTGACAATCTCTGACATGCCGACACAGACGCTGCCCGCCGAAGGCGAGGTCGGCATCGTCGACGTGGGGTCCTTGACGCTGGAAAGCGGCGCGGTGCTCGACGATGTCAGCATCGCCGTCCAGCGCTGGGGCGAGCTGTCGCCGAACCGCGACAACGTCGTCGTCGTCCTGCACGCGCTGACCGGCGACTCGCACATCACCGGCCCCGCCGGGCCCGGACATCCCACGCCGGGCTGGTGGGACGGGATCGCGGGGCCCGGCGCGCCGATCGACACCAACCGGTGGTGCGCGGTGGCCACCAACGTGCTGGGCGGCTGCCGCGGCTCGACCGGGCCGAGCTCGACCGCATTCGACGGAAAGCCGTGGGGCTCAAGGTTTCCGTTGGTCTCGATACGAGACCAGGTCGAGGCTGACGTGGCGGCGCTAACCGCGCTGGGCATCACCGAAGTCGCCGCCGTCCTCGGTGGATCGATGGGTGGCGCACGCGCGCTGGAGTGGATGGTCTCCCACCCCCACCGGGTGGGCGCCGGCTTGCTGCTGGCCGTGGGCGCGCGTGCCACTGCCGACCAGATCGGCACCCAGTGCACCCAGATCGCGGCGATCGAAGCCGACCCCGACTGGCAGGGCGGCGACTACTACGGCAGCGGGCGCAGCCCGGACGCCGGCCTGCAGATCGCCCGCCGCTTCGCCCACCTGACCTACCGCGGTGAGCTCGAGCTGGACACCCGCTTCGCCAACGAGCCGCAAGTCGGCG
>JAVHWH010000134.1:0-7236 GCA_032159915.1 Mycobacterium sp. | reverse complement strand
CACCCATCGAGTGACCGACCAACACCACGTCGTCGGACACCCCGTGAAGCGCTGCGCACACCGCATCCGCGTAAGCATCGAAATCCGCCGATCCATCCTCGCTCGGCAATTCAGGCGCGACCACGCCGTGACCCGACTGCTGCAGCAACGGGGCAACCATGTCCCAGCACCACGGGCCGTGCCAGGCACCGTGCACCAGGGCGAACGTCGTCATGCCGGAAGGATAGGAACCCTGACCGCCCGATGTGCAGAAACGGTGAGTCCGCGTGAGGTAGCACAGATTCAGGTGTGGACTACCCAGCCCGCTTCGGTGTAGGGAGCGGGTTGCGCGGGATCGTTGATCGCGATGTACAGGTCGCCTCCCGTCGGCATAACGAAGCCGACGAATCCATGTGCGGTCTGGCCATCCTGAAGGCCGCCCTGATGCAGCGGGGGCATCTTGTCGAGCCTCTGGTAGTCGACCGCAAGCGTTGCCGGCCGGGGCGCGTCGTCAGGATGGGTCCATGGCTGATTGCCGCCACCGTATCCGGCGAACATATGGCCCTGGTCGAACTGGAAGAATCGGTGGGACGTCCCGGTGATAGTCAGTTCCACCACGTTGCATGCGGTGCCAGGCGTCGGATTCGCAAAATGCGAGGCGCAGCCGGGCGGTAAGAACGTTGCACTGTTGACCGTGATGTCGGCGGTGGCGCCGTCGGCCGCCTGCGCATGCACGGGCACGCCCATCTGACCGATCGGAAACGGTGGACTCTCGGACGTGGGGTCGGCCGAACCGGCAGGACACGAGCATGCGCCAATGACCACGGCGACCGCGGCTGCCGCAATTACGCATTCGGCGCGCACCGCCGGAGGCTACCCGTTGCGCTACCGCGAAAAACGCGGGACTCCTCTGATGCCCCTGCCTGAATCTATGCGCACTCGCACGACGATCCGCTGCGGGATGGCCGTTTCGTCCGCAGCGGTTTTCGGCTCTGGCCGAACCGCGAGCGTGGCGAAGGGGCTGGTCAGAGTGGTGCCCCCGGCAGGATTCGAACCTGCGGCCTTCTGCTCCGGAGGCAGACGCTCTATCCCCTGAGCTACGGGGGCGCACGCGAGAAATGCTGCGCCAACGGGCCACGACAGACTAACGCATCCCAGCGCCAGGTCGGGCACCGGAATGGATTCGAAGCTAGAGGGCCCCAACCAATAGGATGGCCTGCGTGAATCCCGCCGATTTGGCCGAGTTGCTGAGGGCCACCGCGACCGCGGTGTTGACCCAGCATGGCCTCGACACCGCCGCGCTGCCGTCGGCGATCACCGTCGAGCGGCCACGCAACCCCGAGCACGGCGATTACGCCAGTAATCTGGCGCTGCAGGTGGCCAAGAAGGTCGGCGCCAACCCTCGCGAGCTGGCCGGATGGCTGGCCGACGCGCTGGCGGCGGCCGATGGCATCGCCTCGGCCGAGGTGGCTGGGCCGGGCTTCCTCAACCTGCGGCTCGACGCTTCGGCGCAGGGCCAAATCGTCAACAACGTCATCGATGCCGGGCAGACCTACGGAAACTCCGACGCCGAGGCCGGCCACAAGATCAACCTCGAGTTCGTCTCCGCCAACCCCACCGGCCCCATTCATATCGGCGGCACCCGCTGGGCGGCGGTCGGTGACGCACTGGGCCGGCTGCTCACCACCCAGGGCGCCGAGGTGGTACGCGAGTACTACTTCAACGACCATGGCACCCAGATCGACCGGTTCGCCAACTCGTTGATCGCTTCGGCCAAAGGCGAGCCCACACCGGAAGACGGTTACGCGGGCAGCTATATCGCCGAGATCGCCGCGCAGATCGTGCAGCAGGTGCCGGACGCGCTGAGCCAACCGGACGCCGAGCAGCACGAGACGTTTCGGCGCCTCGGCGTCGACTTGATGTTCGCTCACATCAAGAAATCGCTGCACGAGTTCGGCACCGACTTCGACGTCTACACCCACGAAGAGTCCATGCACAGCAGCGGCCGGGTGGAGCAGGCCATCGAGCGGCTGCGTGAAAACGGCAACATCTACGAAAAGGACGGCGCAACCTGGTTGCGCACCAGCGCTTTTGGCGACGACAAAGACCGCGTCGTGATCAAGAGCGACGGCAATCATGCCTACATCGCCGGCGATCTCGCCTACTACCTGGACAAGCGCGGGCGCGGATTCGATCTGTGCATCTACATGCTCGGTGCCGATCACCATGGCTATATCTCCCGGCTGAAAGCTGCCGCCCTGGCGTTCGGTGACGACTCGGGCACCGTCGAGGTGCTGATCGGCCAGATGGTCAACTTGGTCCGCGACGGACAACCGGTCAAGATGAGCAAGCGGGCCGGCACCGTGATCACCCTCGACGACCTGGTCGAGGCGATCGGCGTCGACGCCGCCCGCTACAGCTTGATCCGCTCATCGGTGGACAGCCCGATCGACATCGACCTCGCGCTGTGGTCATCGGCGTCCAACGAAAACCCGGTGTACTACGTGCAATACGCGCACGCGCGGCTCTCCGCGCTGGCCCGCAACGCCGCAGAGCTCGGCCTGGTCCCCGACACCAGTCACCTCCAGCTGCTCACCCACGACAAAGAGGGTGCGCTGATCCGCAACCTCGGCGAGTTCCCCCGGGTGCTGAAAGCCGCAGCCTCCCTGCGTGAACCGCACCGGGTCTGCCGCTACCTCGAAGACCTGGCCGGTGACTACCACCGGTTCTATGACTCGTGCCGGGTGTTGCCGCAGGGCGACGAAGAAACAGGCGAATTGCACACCGCGCGTCTGGCGCTCTGCCAGGCAACCCGGCAGGTGATCGCCAACGGCCTGGCCATCCTCGGCGTCAGCGCTCCGGAGCGAATGTGAATGCGCACCCGGCCGGTCCTCGTCATGCCGAAGAGTTCCACCACTCCGGCGTGCCGCCGCGACCGGAGTCCGCGGAGGAGCTCCTGCAATTGGCGCCGAATGTGTGGCCGCGCAACACTGTTCGTGGCGGCGACGGTAGCGTAAGCATCGCCGGGGTTTCACTGCAGTCGCTGGCACAGGACTACGGCACACCGCTGTTCGTGATCGACGAGGACGATTTCCGGTCACGCTGTCGCGAGATGGCTGCTGCCTTCGGCGGCGGCGCCAACGTGCACTATGCCGGAAAAGCTTTCCTTTCCAGCGAGATTGCCCGCTGGATCAACGAGGAAGGCCTGTCGCTGGATGTCTGCAGTGGGGGTGAACTGGCGGTCGCTCTGCACGCCGACTTCCCACCGGAGCGGATCGCATTTCACGGCAACAACAAATCGGTCCCGGAACTGACGACTGCAGTCAAGACGGGGATTGCGCACGTCGTGGTGGATTCGATGATGGAGATCGAGCGACTCGACGCCATTGCCCGCGAAGCAGGTGTCGTCCAGGATGTGCTGGTCCGGGTGACCGTCGGGGTCGAGGCGCACACCCACGAGTTCATCTCCACCGCCCACGAAGACCAGAAATTCGGCCTGTCGCTGGCCAACGGCGCGGCGATGGCCGCCATCCGCCGGGTGTTCGCCACCGACCATTTGCGGCTGGTGGGACTGCACAGCCACATCGGCTCGCAGATCTTCGATGTGGGCGGCTTCGAGATCGCCGCACACCGGGTGATCGGCCTGCTGCGCGACGTGGTCGCCGAATTCGGCGTCGACAAGACCGCGCAGATCGCCACTGTGGATCTCGGTGGCGGACTTGGTATCTCGTACCTGCCCAACGACGATGCACCACCGGTGAAGGAACTGGCGGACAAACTCAGCGGCATTGTGGGCGACGAGTCCGCCGCGGTGGGCCTGCCGTCGCCACGCCTGGTCGTCGAACCCGGCCGCGCGATCGCCGGACCGGGAACCATCACCCTCTACGAGGTCGGCACGGTCAAAGACGTCGGGGTGAGCGCGACGGCACACCGGCGTTACGTCAGCATCGACGGCGGCATGAGCGACAACATCCGCACCTCGCTGTACGGCGCCGACTACGATGTGCGCCTGGTGTCCCGCCGCACAGACACCGCGCCGGTGCTCAGTCGCGTCGTCGGAAAGCATTGCGAGAGCGGCGATATCGTGGTCCGTGACGCGTGGGTGCCTGACGACATAGCGCCCGGCGACCTGGTCGCGGTCGCCGCGACCGGCGCCTACTGCTATTCGCTGTCGAGCCGTTACAACTTGATCGGCCGGCCCGCCGTGGTGGCCGTGCGCGATGGAGTGTCCCGTCTGATCCTGCGCAGGGAGACGGTCGACGATCTGCTGAGTCTGGAAGTGAGGTGAGTCGTGTGAGTCGCGCCGACGACGATGCAGAGCGTAGCGATGTGGGGGTACCGCCCGCTTGCGGGGGAGAGGAGTGGCGCACATGAGTACTGATGAGAAGCCGGTTGGTGTAGCGGTATTGGGATTGGGCAATGTGGGCAGTGAGGTTGTCCGCATCATCAACGAAAGCGCCGACGACCTCGCCGCCCGCGTCGGTGCGCCGTTGGTGCTGCGCGGCATCGGTGTACGCCGCGTGGCCGACGACCGCGGTGTGCCGGTCGACCTACTCACCGATGACATCGACTCGCTGGTCACCCGCGACGACGTCGACATCGTCGTCGAGGTGATGGGGCCGGTCGAGCCGTCGCGCAAGGCGATCCTGTCTGCGCTCGAGCACGGCAAGTCGGTCGTGACGGCGAACAAGGCCCTGCTGTCGGTGTCGACCGGCGAACTGGCGCAGGCCGCGGAAAACGCCCGCGTCGACCTCTATTTCGAAGCCGCGGTGGCCGGCGCCATCCCGGTGATCCGCCCGCTCACCCAGTCGCTGGCCGGCGACACCGTGCAACGGGTGGCCGGAATCGTCAACGGCACGACCAACTACATCCTGTCCGAGATGGGCAGCACTGGCGCCGATTACGAGAAAGCGCTGGCCGATGCGAGCGCGCTCGGTTACGCCGAAGCCGATCCCACCGCCGACGTAGAAGGCTTCGACGCGGCAGCGAAGGCCGCCATCCTGGCATCCATCGCTTTCCACACCCGGGTGACCGCCGACGACGTCTATCGCGAGGGCATCACCAAGATCAGCCCGGATGACTTCGTCTCGGCGCGAGCCCTCGGTTGCACGATCAAGCTGCTGTCGATCTGTGAGCGGATCACCACTGACGATGGGCAACAACGGGTTTCGGCCCGGGTGTACCCCGCGCTGGTTCCGCTGGAGCATCCGCTCGCCACCGTCAACGGCGCGTTCAACGCTGTCGTAGTGGAGGCGCAAGCCGCCGGCCGGCTGATGTTCTACGGACAGGGTGCCGGCGGAGCGCCGACCGCGTCGGCAGTAGCCGGCGACCTGGTGATGGCGGCCCGCAACCGGGTGCTCGGCAGCCGGGCACCCAAAGAGTCGAAATACGCCCAGTTGGCTGTTGCGCCGATGGGCGTCATCCCCACCCGCTATTACGTCAGCATGGATGTCGCCGACAAACCAGGCGTACTGGCTACTGTCGCAGCGGAGTTCGCCAAGCGCGAGGTCAGTATCGCCGAGGTCCGCCAGGAGGGCGTAGTCGGCGAAGGCGGACGGCGTATCGGAGCCCGCGTCGTCGTGGTCACTCACACCGCGACCGACGCCGCCCTGTCCGAAACCGTCGACGCGCTGGCCGAACTCGATGTGGTGCAGGGTGTGGCAAGCGTCCTGCGCCTGGAAGGAACCAACGAATGACCCCGTCCGAGGCCGCCCTCCATCGCCAGTGGCCGGGCCTGATCGAGGCATACCGGCATCGGCTGCCGGTCGGCGACGACTGGGTGCCCGTCACGCTGCTGGAAGGCGGCACCCCGCTGATCTCGGCGCCCCGTCTGTCCGAAAAGACTGGGTGCACAGTGCATCTGAAGGTCGAGGGGCTCAACCCCACCGGTTCGTTCAAAGACCGCGGCATGACCATGGCCGTCACCGACGCGGTGGCTCGTGGTAAGCAGGCGGTGCTGTGCGCGTCGACCGGCAACACGTCCGCATCGGCCGCGGCCTATGCCGCCCGCGCCGGTATCACCTGCGCAGTCCTGATACCGCAGGGCAAGATCGCGATGGGCAAGCTGGCGCAGGCCGTGATGCACGGCGCCAGGATCATCCAGGTGGACGGGAACTTCGACGACTGCCTGGAGGTGGCCCGCAAAATCGTCGCCGACTTCCCGTCGATCTCGTTGGTCAACTCCGTCAACCCGGTTCGCATCGAAGGCCAGAAGACCGCAGCGTTCGAGATCGTCGACGTATTGGGCTACGCGCCCGACATCCATGCCTTGCCGGTCGGCAACGCGGGCAACATCACGGCCTACTGGAAGGGCTACACCGAGTACCACGCCGACGGAGTGATCGACAAGCTGCCCCGGATGCTCGGCACGCAAGCCGCCGGTGCGGCGCCGTTAGTGTCGGGCCAACCGGTCAGCAATCCCGAGACCATCGCCACCGCCATCCGCATTGGCTCGCCGGCCTCCTGGGGACCGGCTGTCGCGGCGCAGGAGCAGTCCAACGGCCGGTTCCTGGCTGCCACCGACGAGGAGATCCTCGAGGCATATCGCCTCGTTGCCGGCAGCGAAGGTGTCTTCGTCGAGCCGGCGTCGGCGGCCAGCATCGCCGGCCTGCTCAAATCCGTCGAGGACGGCTGGGTCGAGCGGGGCTCGACCGTGGTGTGCACGGTGACCGGCAACGGCCTCAAAGATCCCGACACCGCGCTGCGCGACATGCCGACTGTGGAGCCGGTTCCGGTCGACCCGGTCGCCGTTGTGGCCAAGTTGGGGCTGGCCTAGTGCTGCCTTCCGGGCTGCTGGGCAGTGCGGTCGTTCCCGCCTCCAGCGCCAACCTTGGTCCTGGCTTCGACAGCCTCGGGCTGGCGCTGAGCCTGTACGACGAAATTGTCGTCGAGACAACTGATTCCGGTCTGGTTGTCGAGGTCGAAGGTGAGGGTGCCGGCGAACTTGTACTCGACGCCGGCCATCTGGTTGTTCGTGCGGTCGAGCACGGGCTGCGAGCCGCCGGTGTCAGCGTGGGCGGGATGAAAGTGCGCTGTCGCAACGCCATTCCGCACTCTCGCGGTCTCGGTTCGTCGGCCGCGGCCGCCGTGGGCGGTCTTGCGGCAGTCAATGGGCTTCTCGCGCAGGCGGGGTTGACCCCGTTGACCCAGACCCAGCTGGTCCAGTTGTCTTCGGAGTTCGAGGGACATCCCGACAACGCCGCCGCCGCGGTCCTGGGTGGCGCCGTCGTGTCGTGGACCGACTCGAGCGCCGGGCCG
>JAVHWH010000119.1:0-6521 GCA_032159915.1 Mycobacterium sp. | reverse complement strand
GCCGCCGATGCGGCTGCCGTGGCGGTCAAACCTTACTGGCTCTACCGACTAGCGGCATGGGTCGTGATCGTCGCTGGCATCGTCTTCATCGTGCTGAGCATCTTCTTCACCGGCTTCAAGGTCGCCCACCTGGGACATCACAAGTGCCATCACCACGGCTGGCACCACCAGCACCAGGGCGGTCCGGGCGGCCCGGGTGGCCCGGGCGGCGCCCAGCACCACGGTCAGGGCGCCGGATTCCAGCCCGGCATGATCGGTCCTAGCGGCCCGGGACCGTCGCACATGCCGGAATCGGTTGCTCCGTCGTTGGCGCCGGCGCACTCCTAACCCGACTTTCCACCAGCCCGGCGTCCTGCAAAGGGGGCGCCGGGCTCTTCGTTAAGGTACCCCACCCCGGTAACGGGCAGTCGCGGACGCCTCGGCGCTGAGGCATTATGCGGGTATGAGCGAGACTCCCGACCCGGCTAGCCCGCCGCCGACGGCCGCGCCGGCGCCGATCCTGGCTCCGTTGCCGCAATCAGAGCGGCTCTACCAAGTAGCGGCGTGGGTGGCGATCGTTGCGGGACTCACGCTGATCGCCGTGGTTGTCCTGAAATTCGCCTGGGCGCTCGGATATTAGGGCGCCGGGAGTGCGCGGCTGGTTGATGCCCGGACCGTGCCTGGGCATGATCAAGAGATGACCCAAGTACCCGAACCCCCGATTCAGCCACCTGCTGGCCCACCCGCCGCGGTACCGGCTGCCGGGCTACCGCTGGCGTTCAGGCACACCCGGTTGTATCAAGCGGCGGCCTGGGTAGTGATCGTGGCCGGCACCGTCTTCGTGTTGGCGGTCGTATTCTTCGCCGGGGCGGAGCTGTCCGGACATGGCCCGCAGTACCGCAATCACCACCACGGGGTGTTCGCACCCGATGCGCCGGGCCCGGACGGACCGCCCTGGGTGGTGTTCCCGGGCGGGCCCTTTCCACCGGGTTCGGGTCCTGGTGGTCCGCCGTGGGTCGGCCCGTGGGGCCCGGGGATGGGTCCCGGCGGACCCGGCGGGCCGGGCAGTCACGGTGGCCACGGCGGCCCCGGCCACGGCGGCCCCGAAGAGCCCCCGCCTCCGCCGACTTACACGCCATAGCGGCGCGCATCAGCGATGACTCAGCAGAAGTACCCGGCCGCAAAGGTATTGGGCGCGTCAGTCGGTTGCGTTGTGGCCGTTCTGGCTGCTTCACCCGCAGGGGCGCGACCATCGGATCCCGGCGTGGTGAGCTACGCCGTCTTGGGCAAGGGATCAGTGGGCAACATCGTCGGGGGACCTATGCGGGACGAGTCGCTGTTCAGCCAGCCGTTCCAAGGGTTCTTCGTCGACAACCCGGTCTGCAACAACTGGGCCGACATCGGGTTGCCGGAGGTCTACAACGATCCTGACCTGGCGTCGTTCAACGGGGCAAGCACGCAGACCTCACCGACTGACCAGGCGCACCTCGTCAAGCAGGCGGTCGGGGTGTTCGCCACCGGCGCTGCGGCCGGCGCGGCATTTCATCGCGTGGTGGACCGCACGGCCGGTTGTTCAGGACAGACCACTCCCATGCATCTGGACAACGGCACCACACAGGTCTGGTCGTTCGACGGGGGTCCGGCGGGCCCGACCGACGCGTCTTGGACCAAGCAGGAGCCCGGAACGGACCGCCGATGCTTCACCCAGACTCGGCTTCGGGACAACGTCCTGCTGCAAGCCAAAGTCTGCCAGTCCGGCAATGGTGGTCCGGCGGTGAATGTGCTGGCCGGCGCTATGCAGAACGCCCTCGGGCAGTAGTGGCAGTGAGACCACGGGGAATATGTCGGTGTGGTCTGGAAGATGATTCGTGTGACTATCGTGGAGTAGCCGCGAGCACAGTGGTCCGCGACTGATCGTCAGGACCTGAAGGGATCGGACCATGGCGTTTGCCGTCGCGTCTGGCATGGATGCCGCGCGTCTGACGGACGGCGAGTTCACCAGCGCCTCGGCCGCGGCGCAATACATCTCCGACAGCTGCTTGGCCGACGGCCCCGTGGGCCGCGTCGGCCTGGAGATCGAGGCCCACTGCTACGACCCGGCGCAGCCGCAACGACGCCCGAGCTGGGACGAGATCACCGGCGTCCTGGAGTCGCTGCCGGCCATGCCCGGCGACAGCGCCGTCACCGTCGAACCCGGCGGCGCTGTCGAGCTCTCCGGCCCGCCCGCGCCCGGGGCGGCGGCCGCGATCGAGTCGATGGTCGGTGATCAGGCCGTACTGCGGAAGGCGTTCGGCGCCGCCGGTCTGGGGCTGGTGTCGCTGGGAGCTGATCCGCTGCGGCCGGCCAAGCGGGTCAACCCGGGCGCGCGCTACCGCGCGATGGAAGAGTTCTTCACGGCCAGCAACACCGGTGTTGCGGGCTCGGCGATGATGACCTCGACCGCATCGATCCAGGTCAACCTCGACGCCGGGCCGCAGGGCGGCTGGGCCGACCGGGTCCGGCTGGCGCACGCACTCGGGCCGGTAATGGTGGCGATATCCGCCAACTCGCCGCTGCTCAGCGGCGAGTTCTGTGGATGGCGTTCGGCTCGGCAGCGGGTCTGGAGTCAGCTCGACTCAGCACGCTGCGGACCCATCCTGACCGCCAGCGGCGAGGATCCCGGCACCGACTGGGCGCGCTACGCGCTCAAGGCGCCGGTCATGCTGGTGCATTCGCCCGACGCGGTGCCGATCCTGGACCGCGTGCCGTTTGCCGACTGGGCCGACGGCCGCGAACTGCTCGGCGGTCGCCGCCCCACCCGCCACGACCTGGAATATCACCTGACCACGCTGTTTCCGCCGGTGCGGCCGCGGCGGTGGCTGGAGATCCGCTATCTGGACAGCCTGCCCGCCGATATCTGGCCGGCGGTTGTGTCCACCATCGTGACCCTGCTCGACGACCCCGTCGCTGCAGACCTTGCCGCCGAGGCGGTCGAACCCGTCGCCACGGTCTGGGATACCGCCGCCCGAATCGGCCTGGAAGATCAGCGGATCTTCACCGCTGCAAACCGGTGCCTGGCCATTGCGGCCGAACGCGCACCCGCCGGGCGCAGCGACGGGATGCAGCGCCTCGCCGACGCCGTGGAGCAAGGCCGCTGCCCGGCCGACGACGTCTCCGACCGGGTGATCGAGAGCGGCATCGCTGCCACCGTGACCGCCCTGGCGTCAGGGGAGCGGTGACGTCACGCGAAGCACTGGTCCGCGACATGCACCGGGCCCGCCAAAGAACCTTGCGGCTGGTCGATTTGGACGACGCCGAACTGCGCCGCCAATACGACCCGCTGATGAGCCCGCTGGTCTGGGACTTGGCGCATATCGGCCAGCAGGAAGAACTGTGGCTGCTGCGCGGCGGCAACCCGGATCGGCCGGGGATCCTGTCCGGCGCGGTGGAAAACCTCTACGACGCCTTTGTGCACTCCCGCGCCCGTCGCGCCGAGTTGCCGCTGTTGTCCCCACATCAGGCCCGCAGCTACTGCCGAACCGTGCGGGCGGCTTCGCTGGACGCGCTCGATCAGCTCCCCGACGAACCGGAGCACAACTTCGTTTACGGCCTGGTGGTCAGTCATGAGAATCAGCACGACGAGACCATGCTGCAGGCGCTGAACCTTCGGCCCGGCCCGGCGCTGCTGTCGGAGACTTGCGTCCCGCCGGCCGGCCGGCCCGGGCTGGCCGGAACATCGGTCCTGGTGCCCGGCGGGCCGTTCGTCCTCGGCGTCGACGGATCCGACGAGCCGTTCTCGCTGGACAACGAACGTCCCGCGCATGTTGTCGACGTGCCGACATTCCGTATCGGCCGGGTCCCGGTCACCAACGGCGAGTGGCAACAGTTCATCGACGACGGTGGTTATGCGCAATCGCGGTGGTGGTCGGCGCGCGGCTGGAAGCACCGTGAAAGCGCGAACCTGAGCGCGCCGCAGTTCTGGCACGTCGACGGCCGGACCCGCACCCGGTTCGGTCATGTCGAGGACATCCCGGTCGACGAACCCGTGCAGCACATCAGCTACTTCGAGGCGGAGGCCTACGCGGCCTGGGCCGGAGCGCGGCTGCCCACCGAACGCGAATGGGAGAAGGCGTGCGCCTGGGACCCGCAGCGCACCATGCGGCGGCGTTTTCCGTGGGGAGCCGAGGAGCCGTCGCCGGCGTACGCCAACCTCGGTGGCGACGCGCTGCGACCTGCGCCGGTCGGCGCCTACCCGGGCGGTGCGTCGGCTTATGGGGTCGAGCAGATGCTCGGCGACGTGTGGGAGTGGACGAGTTCTGAGTTGGAGCCGTGGCCTGGCTTCACACCGATGATCTACGAACGTTATTCGGAGCCGTTCTTCGGCGGCGACTACCGCGTGCTGCGGGGCGGGTCGTGGGCCGTGGAGTCGAGCATCGTGCGGCCCAGTTTCCGCAACTGGGATCACCCGTACCGTCGGCAGATCTTCTCCGGGCTCCGGCTGGCATGGTCGGTCGACGCCGATCCGGGGGGGCGCACCTGATGTGTCGCCACCTCGGCTGGCTGGGACGCGAGACCTCGGTGTCCTCGCTGGTGCTCGAACCGCCGTGCGGCCTTCGGGTGCAGTCGTACGCTCCGCGTCGACAAAAACACGGCCTGCTGAACGCCGACGGTTGGGGAGTGGGCTTCTTCGACGGGTCGACGCCGCGGCGCTGGCGCAGCTCCGCACCGTTATGGGGCGATGTCTCATTCGATTCCGTCGCACCGGCACTTCGCAGCCAATGCGTCGTCGCGGCCGTGCGTTCGGCTACCGTCGGAATGCCTATCGAAGCCAGCGCGACGGCCCCCTTCAGCGACGGAAACTGGCTGCTGTCGCACAACGGGGTCGTCAACCGCGACGTGCTACCCGCTAGCGGAGCTGCCGAATCTACCTGCGACAGCGCTATTCTCGCCGCTTTGATCTTCGCTCGAGGGCTTGGTGCGTTAGGGCAGACGATCGCCGAAGTAGGAGCCGCCGACCCGAACGCACGACTGAACATCTTGGCGGCCAACGGTTTGCGGTTGTTGGCCACCACCTGGGGTGACACCTTGTCGATCCTGCGCCGCGATGACGGCGTGGTGCTGGCCAGCGAGCCGTACGACGATCAGCCCGGCTGGGAGGACGTGCCCGACCGCCACCTCGTCGAGGTCACCGCCGATCGGGTGACCGTGACCGCTTTGAACCCAACGAAGGGATAGTGATGACGCTGACGTTGTCCAACCACCTGGCCGCCGACTCGGCGTACGAGGCGCTGTGTCGTGATGTGCGCGCTGGACTGCAAAGCTCGCCGAAGTCGTTGCCGCCCAAATGGTTCTACGACTCGGTGGGAAGTGATCTATTCGATCAGATCACCCGGTTGCCGGAGTACTACCCCACCCGGGCCGAGGCGGAGATCCTGCGTGCCCGTGCTACGGAGATCGCGTCGGTCACCGGCGCCGACACGCTGGTCGAGCTGGGCAGCGGCACGTCGGAGAAAACCCGGGTGTTGCTGGACGCACTGCGTGACGGTGGGGCTTTGCGCCGGTTCATCCCGTTCGACGTCGACGCCAACATGCTCTCGGCAGCCTCGAAGGCCATCCAAGGCGAGTATCCCAATATCGAAATTGCAGCGGTCTGCGGCGATTTCGAGGAACACCTGGCCAATATCCCGAATGGCGGCCGCCGACTGTTCGTGTTTTTGGGCTCCACCATCGGAAACCTGGTACCTGCTGCGCGCGAGGAATTCCTGGCCGGGTTGGCGGCGGCCCTGCAGCCCGGCGACAGTCTGCTGCTGGGCACCGACCTGGTCAAGGACACCGGTCGGCTCATTGCGGCCTACGACGATGCGGCTGGAGTGACGGCCAAGTTCAACAGCAACGTGCTCGCGGTGATCAATCGGGAACTCAACGCGGACTTCGACGTCGACGCGTTCCAGCACGTGGCGAGTTGGAACGCCGCCGAAGAACGGATGGAAATGTGGCTGCGGTCCGAGCGTGCGCAGCGGGTCCACATCGCGGCGCTCAATCTGACCGTCGACTTCGAGGACGGTGAACAGGTTCTCACCGAGGTGTCGTGCAAATTCCGGGCCGAAGGGGTGGCCGACGAGCTGTCACAGGCCGGCCTGCGCCTGACCAAGTGGTGGACCGACGCCTCCGGCGATTTCGGATTGTCGCTGTCGGTCAAGTGAGCGTCAGCCAGGCCGAGGCCTGGCGGGCAGCCCGCCCGCCGGTCGCCGGGCTACACCTGGACAGTGCCGCGTGCTCGCGGCAGAGCTTCGCCGCGCTCGACGCGGCAGACCGGCATGCGCGGCACGAAGCCGAGGTTGGCGGATACGTCGCGGCGGAGGCGGCCACGCCGGTTCTTGACGCCGGCCGCGCCGCGGTCGCCGCACTGACTGGCAAGCCCGATGCTCAGGTCGTATTCACGACCGGGTCGCAGCACGCGCTGGATGTGTTGCTGTCCAGTTGGCCGTCGGGTGGCCGAAGATTAGCCTGTCTTCCCGGCGAGTACGGACCCAACCTGGCCCTGATGGCCCTGCACGGCTTCG
>JAVHWH010000093.1:0-7183 GCA_032159915.1 Mycobacterium sp. | reverse complement strand
GTCGGCACCGGTTTCGGCAAGCCACGCCAACGGAACCGGGGCGAAGGCCTCGTTCACCTCGAACGCGCCGATGTCGGCGAGTGAGACGCCGGCCTTGGACAGCACTTTCTCGGTAGCCGGGATCGGGCCGGTGAGCATCAGGACCGGGTCGGCGCCGGTGACCGCGCCGGCGATGTACCGCACCAGCGGGGTAAGTCCCAGTTCGACCGCGATGTCGGAGGTCGTCACCAACAGCGCCGCTGCGCCATCGGAGATCTGGGAGGAGTTTCCGGCGTGGATGACCCCGGCCTCGTCGAAGGCGGGTTTGAGGCCGGCCAGTTTCTCCGCCGTCGTACCCCGCCGTATTCCTTCATCCGCCGTCACCGCAGTGTCCTCGACGAACACCGGCGCTATCTGCCTGTTGAAGGCGCCGCTGTCCTGCGCGGCGGCCGCGCGTTCGTGCGACAGTGCGGAGTACTCGTCGAGTTGGGTGCGGGAGAAGCCCCACTTCTTGGCGATCATCTCCGCCGAGATGCCCTGGTTGAACGCAAAGCCGTCATAGCGGGCAAGCACTTTCGGGCCGTACGGTTGCCCGCTTGCCCGCGCCGAGCCCAGCGGTACCCGGCTCATCACCTCGACGCCGCCGGCGACCACGACGTCCTGCTGGCCGGACATCACCGCCTGCGCGGCGAAGTCGAGCGCCTGCTGGCTGGATCCGCAGGCCCGGTTGATCGTGGTGCCCGGAATGTGTTCGGGCCAGCCGGCGGCCAGCACGGCGTAACGTCCGATGTTGCTCGACTGATCACCGACCTGCGACACACATCCCCACACCACGTCGTCGATGACGTTCGGGTCGATGCCGGCGCGCTCGACCAGCTCGTTCAGCACGACGGCCGACAGGTCGGCGGCGTGCATGGCCGACAGGGCGCCGTTTCGCTTGCCGACCGGCGTCCGCACCGCTTCGACGATGACTGTTTCACGCATTTCCCTGCTCCGATCTCTTGACCGCCCACTGACCCGTGAACGATGGGTCGCGCTTGTCGGCGAACGCGGCATAGGCCTCGGCCGAGTCCTCGGTGGCGAAGTTACCGGCCTGCGCGCGGGCTTCGTTGGCCAGCGCATCGCGCATGGTCCGGTCGGCGCCCTCGTTCAGCAGCGCCTTGCTGTACGCCAGCGCAACCGGCGGTCCGGCGGCCAGTCGGTCGGCGACGTCGGTGACGAACGCGTCGATCTCACCGGCGCCCACCACCCACGTCACCAGGCCCAGCGCGTGCGCTTCGGGCGCGCCGATGCTCTCGGCCAGCAACACCAGCCGCTTGGCCTGCTGCAGACCCACGATTTTCGGCAGCAGCCACGAGCCACCGAGGTCGACCGACAACCCTCGCTTGGAGAAAATCTGCGAGAACGTCGACTCGGGGGTCGCAACCACCAAGTCGCAGCCTAGAGCCAGGTTCCAGCCGGCCCCGACCGCCACCCCGTTGACTTTCGCGATGGTCGGCACCGATAACTCGTGCAGCGCCAGCGCCACATCGGTCAGCCGTTGCAGCTTGCGGACGGGGTGGCTGTCGTCCGGAGTCGAGATGTCGGCGCCCGAGCAAAAAGCCCCCGCGGCGCCGGTGAGCACCACTGCCCGCACGCCGCCGTCTCGGCCCGCAGCGGTGAGTGCCTGCGCCAGCCCGATCCACAGCTCGCGGTTGATCGCATTCTTGCGCCGCGGCCGGTTGAGGGTCAGCGTTCGCACCCCGTCGCGGTCACTGCACAGCAACACGGGTTCCTCGTCGCCGGGCATCAAGCGCCGCTCCTCCTCATCGCTTCGCTCTGCATCGTCGCTAGCGGGGGGCATCAGCAGTACGCCGGTCCGATGGCGCCTCGCCCACGCAGGCCATCGATTTCGTCCGCGCCATAGCCCAATTCGGCGAGCACCGCATCGGTGTGCTGCCCGAGGCCGGGCACCGCGCCCATCGGAGCCTGGTAGCCGGCGATCACCGGCGGCGGCAGCAGAGCCTGAATCGGCCCGGCGGGCGTGTCGACCTGCCGCCAGCGGTCACGCGCTGTCAGTTGCGGATGGACCAGAACTTCGCTGGGCAGGTTGTACCGCGAGTTGCCGATCCCCGCGGCGTCCGCGGTTTTCTGCACGTGATCCAGGTCGTGCAGCGCGCACCAGGTGCCGATGGCTTCGTCCACGATGTCGCGGTGCGCACAGCGACCGGAGTTGTGAGTGAGCCGTGGGTCGTCGGCGAGGTCGTCGCGCTGGATGATCTGGCGCGAAAGCCGTTGCCACTCAGCATCATTCGTGGTGCCCAGCACGACAGTCTGGTTGTCGGCGGTACGGTACGCGCCGTAGGGTGCCACGGCGGGCGAGCTCATGCCCAACGGCTCCTGGTCGATACCGGAGTAGCGGGTGTAGGTCAGCGGATAGCCCATCAATTCCGTCATGGTGTCGAGCAGGCTGAGTCCGATCGAATTGCCGTGACTACCGGGTGTCGACTGCGCGTCGCGTGAATACAACAACGCCAGAATCGACAGTGCCGAATACAACCCGGTGCTGATATCCGCCACGGGCGGACCTGGTTTCGCCGGCGCGCCCGGGTTGCCGGTGATGGCGCAGGCGCCCGACTCCGCCTGGACCAACAGGTCGTAGGCGCGCTTGTGCGACAACGGTCCGCCGGGACCGTATCCGTCGATTTCGACCGCGATGACGTTGGGGTGGTGCTGCTCCAGATCGGCGGCCGCGATGCCGAGACGGGAGATCGACCCGGGGGCGAGGTTGGACACCAGCACATCGGCACGCTCGAGCAACCGGTGAAGAATATCGCGGCCTGCCTCGGCTTTCAGGTCGAGCGTCACCGACTCCTTACCACGGTTGGCCCAGACGAAGTGCGCGGCAAGTCCGTTGACGACTTCGTCGTAGTACCGGGCGAAGTCCCCGCCGTTGGGATTCTCGATCTTGATCACCCGCGCACCGAAGTCAGCCAGCACGCGGGTGCACATGGGCGCCGAGACGGCCTGCTCCAGGGCCACCACGGTGATGCCCGTCAGCGGCCCGCGGTCCTGCGGCATCAGTAGCTTCTCGGCAATCCCAGCACATGCGAGCCGAGGAAGTTGAGGATCATCTCTTGGCTGACCGGCGCGATCTTCATCAGTCGCGCTTCACGGAAGTAGCGCGCGACGTGGTATTCCTCGGAGTAGCCCATCCCGCCGTGGGTCTGCAGGGCTCGGTCGGCCGCAGCGAAACCGGCGTCCGCGCAGAGATATTTCGCCGTGTTCGCTTCGCGCCCGCACGGTTTGCCGTTGTCGTAAAGCCAGGTGGCTTTGCGCAATATGAGCTCGGCGGCGTCGAGTCGGGCAAGTGAGTCGGCCAGCGGGAACTGGATACCCTGGTTCATCCCGATCGGACGGTCGAAGACGACGCGTTCGTTGCCGTATTTGACGGCTTTCTCGAGGGCCACCCGGCCGATGCCCAGTGCTTCGGCGGCAATCAGCATTCGCTCAGGGTTGAGTCCGTCGAGGATGTACTGAAAGCCTTTGCCCTCCTCGCCGACTCGATCTTCGACCGGGATGTGCAGGTCGTCGATGAAGACCTCGTTGGAGCTCACCGCGTTGCGGCCCATCTTGCGGATCGGCCGGACGTCGATCCGGCTGCGATCGATGTCGGTGAGGAACAGCGTCATGCCGTCGGTCTTTTTGGTGACGTCGGCATACGGCTGAGTACGGGTGAGCAACAGTATTTTCTGCGACTCGACCGCCTTGGAGATCCAGACCTTGCGACCGTTGACCACGTAGTGGTCTCCGTCGCGTTTGGCGAACGTCGTGATACGTGAGGTGTCAAGGCCCGCACCAGGTTCGGTGACACCGAAGCACACGTGGAGGTCACCGGCCGCAACCGGAGGCAGCGTGCGCGCCTTCAGCTCGTCGGAGCCATGCTTGACCACCGGCTGCATACCGAAGATCGACAGGTGGATCGCGCTGGCGGCGTTCATCGCCCCGCCCGCCCTCGACACCTCTTCGGCAAGCAGCGTGGCTTCGGTGATGCCGAGCCCGTGGCCGCCGTACTCTTCGGGAATCGTCATGCCGAGCCAGCCTCCGCTGGCTATCGCCTGATAGAACTCGGTCGGGAACTCGTGGGCCTGGTCTTTTTCCATCCAGTAGTGGTCATCGAATTTCGATGCCAGCTCGGCGACCGATTTGCGAATCAGCTCTTGGTCATCAGTCAGCTCGAAATTCATCCCAGCGCCGGCCACTGCGAAATCTCCTTTGATCGGTTCAGGCACCGGCTTTCGTGTCAGTCTTTGTTGCCGGTCAGTTCTTTCGCGCTGGCGGCGAAGTCCTGGAAGCTGGCGCCACCGTGCTCGTGCTTCGACAGCGCCCGGATCGAGACATCATGACCCTCAGCGGATTTGCGCAATGCGCCGACCGTGGCCTGCGCCTCGGTGATGTGGCTGAACGGGTCGAAGGAGTACCAGCGCATCGCGTTCTGATACGACATCTTCTTGATCTCGTCGTCCGGCACGCTGTTCTCCGACAGCACCTCCCACAGTTCCTCGGGGGCGCCCGGCCACATCGAGTCGCTGTGCGGGTAGTCGGCCTCCCAGCAGATGTTGTCGATGCCGATCATGTTGCGGAGCTTGACGCCCACCTTGTCGCTGATGAAGCAGGTCAGGAAGTGCTCCCGGAACACCTCGCTGGGCAGCTTGCCCTTGAAGTCCTGATGCGTCCACGTCGAGTGCATCTCATAGGTGCGGTCCGCGCGCTCGAGGAAGTACGGAATCCATCCGGTGCCGCCCTCGGAAAGTGCGACCTTTAGGTCCGGATACTGCTTGATCGGCTTGGACCACAACAGGTCTGCCGCGGCCTGCACGATGTTCATCGGCTGCAGCGTGATCATCACATCCATCGGCGCGTCGGGGGCGGTGATCGCCAACCGGCCCGAGGATCCGATGTGCACGTTCATCACGGTGTCGGTGTCGCACAGCGCTTCCCACAGCGGCGTCCAGTAGTCGTCATGGAAGCTCGGGTAGCCCATCGCCGCCGGGTTTTCCGTGAAAGTCAGTGCGTGGACACCTTTCTTGGCGACCCGTCGCACTTCTTTGGCGCACGCTTCGGCATCCCAGATCACCGGGATCGCCATCGGGATAAAGCGGGCCGGGTAGGCGCCGCACCAATCCTCGATGTGCCAGTCGTTGTAGGCCTGCACCAGCGCGACCGAGAAGTCGTGGTCTTCCGTGGCGAACAACCGAGCGGCGAAGCCCGGGAAGGAGGGAAAGCAAATCGACGCGAGGATGCCTCCGGCGTTCATGTCCTTGACTCGCTCGTCGACGTTGTAACAACCGGGGCGGATCTCGTCGAGGCCCTGCGGCTCTAGCCCGTACTCCTCTTTCGGGCGGCCGGCGACGGCGTTCAGCGCCACGTTGGGAATGATGGTGTCGCGGAACTGCCAGGTGTCCGACCCGTCTTCGTTGTGCACCAGGCGCGGGGCATCGTCGATGTACTTCTTCGGCAGATGGTTCTTGAACATGTCCGGTGGCTCGACGGTGTGGTCGTCGACGCTGATCAAAATCATGTCGTCTTTGTTCACTGCCCGGTCCTCTCCGTGGGGGCGTTCGAGGCCCACCTGGTCTTTGTCTCGCGGTTATCCGTGATTGTCGCGAACCAATGGTCGGTCCGTGGACGAATCGCTATCGCCACTGACGTGTCCCTTGTATGAAAACTAGCTTCTCAAATCGCGAGAATCAACATCTTGAGGCTACCCCTGCCGCAGTCGGGCATGCATAGGGGCGGCCGGCCCAGCCGCTGGGTCCGGCGACGTCGCCGCAGGTGAAGGGTAAATATTGACCAAAGCGGGAGTTCGTGGAAACCTATTGGTCAAATATGAGAATATGATTCTCTTAAGGGAGGAGCCCACATGCGTCTGTCCCCGTTGCCGGCGGACCAATGGGATGACGCGGCCCGACACGCGGTGTCAGTCATGCTTCCCGAGGAGCGGCGCAACGCAACCGATGCCGGCAACCTGCTCTCCACCCTGGTCCGGCATCCGAAACTGACGCGCGCTTATCTCAAATTCAGCACCTATCTGCTGTACGGCTCGACGCTGCCGCCGCGGATCCGCGAGCAGGTGATCCTGCGCGTCGCGCACCGCCGCGACTGCGCCTACGAGTGGTCGCATCACGTGGAGATGGGCAAAGAAGTCGGCCTGAGTGCCGCTGATATCGACACCGCGCAGACAGGCCAGTCGAACGACGCATTCGACAACGCCTTGATGCGCGCCGTCGACGAACTCGATGAGAAGACCAACATCTCGGATCAGACTTGGGTGACCCTCGGCGAACGGCTCGACGAACAACAGCGGATGGACTTGATCTTCACCATCGGCAACTACACCGCACTTGCCATGGCATTGAACACTTTTGGCGTCGAGGTCGATGGTGACCACGACGGCGGAACACGAGAGAGGTAACGACGTTGGCACATTTCCCTAAGCCCGACGCAGGTAGCTGGACCGAGAACTACCCCGAATTGGGCACTGCACCAGTAGATTACACAGACTCGATCGACCCGGCGTTCTTCGAGGCCGAGCGTGACGCGGTGTTCAAGCGCACCTGGCTGAACGTCGGACGGGTGGAACGCCTTCCGCGCACCGGCAGTTACTTCACCAAAGAGCTTCCGTCGGCCGGCAAGGGCATGTCCGTCGTCATCGTCAAGACCAAGGACGGCTCGGTCAAGGCGTACCACAACGTGTGCCGCCACCGCGGAAACAAGCTGGTGTGGAACGACTTTCCGAACGAGGAGACCTCGGGGACCTGCCGGCAGTTCACCTGCAAGTACCACGCCTGGCGCTACGACCTCGACGGCAAATTGACCTTCATCCAGCAGGAAGAGGAGTTCTTCGACGTCGACAAGAGCGACTACGGTCTGGTCGGGGTGCGCTGCGAGCTGTGGGAAGGTTTCATCTTCGTCAACTTCGACCAGCACGCGAAGCCGTTGACCGACTACCTCGGACCATTGGCCAAGGGTATCGAGGGCTACCCCTTCCACGAGATGACCGAGACCTACTCCTATCGGGCCGAGGTCGGCAGCAACTGGAAGCTGTTCATGGACGCGTTCGCCGAGTTCTATCACGCGCCGGTGCTGCACCAGGGGCAGTACACCAAGGAAGAGGCCGCCAAGATCCAGAAGTACGGCTTCGAGGCGCTGTACTACGAGATGG
>JAVHWH010000063.1:0-12409 GCA_032159915.1 Mycobacterium sp. | reverse complement strand
CTTCCTGTGCCGTATGCCTTTTCGGTCATCGGTGCCGCGTGGGCGTTGACGTTCACGTTTGCCCTTGTCGCGTTCGCGTGGAAGCGACCGCGATTCGACCCGGACAAACCCGCCCGCCCCTTGCCGGCGGCGGTCACCGCATTCGTGGACTCGCGCATCACTCGTGGCATCGCTGCGGCGGCGGCACTGGCGTTCACTGGATGGGTATTGATGGCCGGGCTGTGGGGGCCACAGACGCAGGGCAACGCACTACTCGGTGTCTTCTACGTGCTGTTGTGGGTCGGGCTGGTAGCCGTTTCGCTAGTGTTCGGGCCGGTATGGCGGGTGATTTCCCCGGTGCGCACGGTGTATCTGGCGCTGCAGCGCATTACGCCGCAACACCTGGCCCGGCCGCGGCTCTCCTACCCCGACTCCTGGGGGTACCGGCCGGCCGCGGTGGGGTTGTTCGCCTTCGTCTGGATGGAACTGGCCAGCCCCAACCCTGCCGCGCTGGGTTGGGTCAAGACCTGGCTGCTGGTCTACTTCCTGGTTCTGTTGATTGGGGCATGGTTGTGCGGGCAACGCTGGTTCGCGCGAGCGGATCCGTTCGGCGTGTACAGCATGGCGGTGTCGCGGCTGTCTCCTTTTCGCCGCGATGTGACGACCCGAAAGATCGGCATAGGCAACCCTTTCGACCATCTGGTGTCGCTGCCGATTCGGCCCGGCGTGGTCGTGGTGCTGGCGGTGCTGCTCGGCTCGACCGCGTTCGACAGCTTTTCGTCGTCGACCACGTGGCGCAACTTCGCCGACGGCCTCGCTCGCACTGTTCACACTGTGCCAGTGGCAGTTTCGTCGTCGGTATTGCGCACTGCCGGGTTAATGGCCTTCGTGGCGGTGGTGGCGACGACCTTCTCCATGGCCGCGCGTGCGACCGGAGGTGTCGACCGTGAGCAGCGCCGGGCGTTACCAGGTCAGTTGGCACACTCGCTGATCCCGATCGTGGTGGGTTATATCTTTGCGCACTACCTGTCGTATCTGGTCGAGCGTGGACAGCAGGCGGTCTTCGCCTTGGCCGACCCGCTTGGTAAAGATTGGAATCTGCTCGGGCTGGGCCATTTACACGTCGCCTACCTGCTGTCGCAGCACCCGACGGTGCTTGCCGTGGTCAAGGTGACGTCGGTGGTGACCGGGCACATCGTCGCGGTGATCGCGGCGCATGACAAGGCGCTGCGGCTGTTGCCCTCGGGTCATCAGCTCACCGGACAGCTCACCATGATGCTGGTGATGGTCGGCTACACCTTCACCGGCCTGTATCTGCTCTTCAGCGCCTAGACATCATTCCAAGACGTCGTCGTGTAACTCGGCGAACAGCTCAGTGTTGCGGGTGTAGTCGACGAGTACGTCGATGATCGTCACCCCCGGCTCGCTCAGCGAACGGGTGAACGCGTGCTCGAACTCGGCCAGGCTACTGACCCGAATCCCTTTGGCGCCGAACGCTGCCGCGTAGTGCGTGATGTCGTAGTCGCCCAGCTGGACCCCCGAGACGCGACCGTACTTCAGCTCCTCCTGAAACGCCACCATGTTGTAGGCGTTGTCGCGCATGATGACATGGGTGAAGCTCAGGCCCAGTCGCGTTGCGGTTTCCAATTCCTGCGCGCTGAACAGGAACCCGCCGTCACCGGATACCGACACGACCGGAGTGCCCGGCCGAACCAGTACGGCAGCCATCGCCCACGGCAACGCGACACCGAGCGTCTGCTGCCCATCGGAGAACAGCAGCCGCCGCGGCTGGTACACCCGGAAGTGCCGGGCCATGTAGATGTAGTGCGATCCCACATCGCAGGTGACCGTGACGTCGTCGCCAAGCAGAGCCCGCATCTGCAGGACCACGGCGACAGGATTGACGCCGAAGTCGGTCTGCGGGCGATTCCGGGCCTCGTCGTCGACGTGCGACAGCGCCGCACGCTGTTCGGCGACATGCTCCCGAGCCGCGTTGTCCAGTTGCAGCCCCGTCAGCGCCACGGTCAACTCGGACAACGTCGCAGCGATGTCGCCACGCAGTTCGAGGGTGGGCTGATAGTAGTTGTCGATGTCGGCGGGTACCTCGTCGATGTGAATCAGAGTCCGACCCGGATCCGCATTCCACAGCCGCGGATCGTATTCGACCGGATCGAAGCCGACGGTCACCAGAACGTCGGCGTGGCCGATGACGATGTCTCCGGGTTGGTTGCGGAACAGCCCGACGCGTCCGACGAAGTGGTCCTCCAGGTCGCGGGAGACCACGCCGGCCGCCTGGAACGTCTCGACAACCGGCAGCTCGGTGACGTCGAGGAGCTCACGAAGCGCCGCACACGGCGCGGGCTCCCCCGCCCGGACACCGACGAACAACACTGGGCGCTGTGCTGCGCGAATCAGCTTGACTGCCTGACCAATTTGATCAGCGGGGGCCGGGCCCAACGCCGGCACCGGCGTCGGCTCGACGATCCGGGCCGAGGTCGAAGCCGTCAGCACGTCGGCGGGCAGCACCACAGCAGCGGCTCCGCGCGGCTGGGTGAGCGCGCTGCGAATGGCGTTGGCGACGGCTTCGGGCACGTTGTCGGGATCGTTGACCTCGCCGGTGTATTTGGTGAACGGCCTCAGTGCGGCAACGGCATCCATCGACTGATGGGTGCGCTTGAGCCGGTCCGATCGCTGCACCGCACCGCAGATCGCGACCATCGGGTCTTGCTCGGTGGTGGCGGTGATCAGGCCGGTGGCCAGATTCGAGGTGCCCGGCCCCGACGTCACCAGTGCAACGCCCGGTGTACCGGTGATCCGGCCTACGGCGGCGGCCATGAACGCCGCGTTCTGCTCGTGACGGCAGACGATCAGCTCGGGTCCGCCGTCGGCGAGGACCTCGTAGACAGGGTCGATCTTGGCGCCCGGGACGCCGAAGATGTATTGGATGCCATAGGCGATGAGCGTCTCGACCACGCGCTGGGCTGATCGCACCTCGTTGCTGCTCAGTTCACTACCCTTCGGTGCGACGGATCTCGGTGTCCGTGTCTGGTCGATCCAATTCGGCGGCAAGGAATTCCGGAGTCCGCGGCAAGCTCAGATGCAGATCCGATCGCACGCTGATGTCGACGCGACCCCGGGTCAGCTGGTAGTCGAGGGCGTGTCCGCCGCGGCGCCGTTCGGCATCGACGAAATGCGAGTGGTAACCGGCCACCGAGACACCCTGCTCGTAGTCGGGCATCCGGAAGCCGGCCAGTGTTCCGGCGACATCGCGCAAGGTGATTTCCTGCTGGTCTCGGGTGGCTTCGCTGAACGGCGGGTAAGGGCGGTGTTGCTGGGTGACCGTCCGAGTGCGGATCACGCTGAAGTCGCCACTGACTCGTACGGCGACAATCAAGTTGGTGCTCGGCAACGACTCGTCGATTCGCGCTTTGAGGCCGGCACGGTCGACAGGCTCTGCCACCTCGAAGGAGCGCTCGGCGTCGAACCAGGTGACGACCGCGAACGGTGTGAGCTGGTCCGGCCCGGCGGGCTGCGCGCTGCCGTCGCCGCGCAGTTGATAGCAGGTCCCGTCGAGCACCAGCATCTCGCCGTCCAGACCGTTGAAGGTGCCCAGCCCGAAGTCGCCGTGCTGCAATAGCTCTCGGATGGTCACGTCGCCGTCGTAGACACCATCGAGCAAGGCACCCATCGTCGAAGTCTGGTAGACCTCACTACCATGGCGATGGGCGAGCAATGCGTCGAGCCAGCCGCGCAGCCGACTCGCAGCCGACTCTGCCGGATCGGACCCCATCGACGGATTCTTTCGCCCGTCGACGGCGGCGTCAACGCGGCGACAAACCCTGTTTGGTATTTACGGTTTGAGGTGGTGAGGCTGAAAGCGTCCATGCTGGTGATGGTCGGCTACACCATCACTGGGTTGTATCTGCTGTTCGGCGGTTAGCGCTCGATGCGGTCGGCGCGGGTGTAGACGTTCATCGAGTTGTTGCGCAGGAACGCGACCAGCGTCAGGCCCGATTGGGCGGCCAGATCAACCGCCAGCGACGATGGCGCCGACACGGCCGCGATCACCGGCACACCGGCCATCACCGCTTTCTGGGCCAGCTCGAACGACACCCGGCCGCTGACGACCAGCACAGCGTTGCTCAACGGAATCAAGCTGTTTTCCAGGGCCCAGCCGACCACTTTGTCGACCGCGTTGTGCCGGCCGACGTCCTCCCGGGCGACCAGCATGGTGCCGTCGGCGGCAAACAGCGCCGCGGCGTGCAGTCCACCGGTGCTGGCGAAAACTTTTTGGGCACTGCGCAACTGGGCCGGCATCGCGGTCAAGGTGTGCGCGGCGACGCGGACCGGCGAGTCGCCCGGCGAGTATCTGCTGTTCAGTCGGACAGCCTCGAGTGACGCCTTGCCACAGACACCACACGACGAGGTCGTATAGAAATTGCGCGTCACGTCCACATCCGGAGCGGGCACCATGGGCGCCAGGCGGACATCCAACACGTTGTAGGTATTAGTGCCTGCGGCGTCGGCACCACCGCAGTAGCGCACGGTGTCGACGTCGTCGCGTTCCCCGATCACTCCTTCGGTGAGCAGAAAGCCTTGCGCCAGCTCAAAATCGGAACCGGGCGTACGCATGGTGACCGTGATCGGATGGCTGTTGACCCGGATTTCCAGCGGCTCCTCGACAGCCAGGGTTTCCGGCCGGGAAGTCGCGGCCCCGTCGCTGAGATGGTGCGCCGGCCGACGCGCGGTCACCCGGCCCATGAGTCGACAGCCTACCGGCCGCCAGAGCCGAGGTCGTCGCCGCGCGCGGGGCGATCGGCTGCCAGGCGTGCCCGCTGCGGCACCACAACGAATTTCGGGTCGCGCGTCGACTCCACACCTGCTTCGAAGACGCCGAAGCGCTGCAACGCACTGCCGACGAGCACCGCCAGCCCGCTCAGCGCTGCGGCAACCCGACTGCGGCCTGCCGCAATCGTCCCCAGCGCCCCGCCCACCGTCAGGTACTCCGCCCACACGCGCAGCCGGTGGGCACGGCCGGTGGTGTAGGCCTCGGCGACCAGCCCGAGCCGTCGCTCGAGTAGCCGCGACGCCGCGACCTCCAGCCCCGCGCCCAGCACAGTCAGCCGGCGCGCCGGGCCGGCTTGGCCGACCGGCGTCAGCAGCATGCCCAGTCCCCCGCCGCTGGCCGCCGCCGACCCGGTGAACACGAACGGCAGGTACGGATACGCCTCCCGCCACGCCGGGACAGCGGTCTGCGCGAGCAGCACCGCGGTGTAGGACGCCACCCCGGGGGCAAAAGCCGCCGCCGATAAACCCGCCGGCCGCGCGGACACGGCCACCACCCGGCCCAGCAGAGATCGCCGCAGTCGGCGCGGCATCAACTCCGCGACCCCGGCCAGCCCGGCGCCCGGCCCGTAGGCGACCAGAATCCAGGTACCCACGCTCATCGGCGAACTGGGCTTGGCCACCCGCAGCATGTGGTGGAAACGCTCCGGCCGGCCCAAGTCGGCGACCAGCAGATACATGCTCGCCACGATGCTGGTCAAGGCGCCGACCCGGCTGACCCGGCGCAACGCCGGGCGCGCGGTGAGGTCCGCGCCTGCCGCCAGCAGTGCCGAACCCGCCGACAGGCCACCGGTGAACAGGTATGCCGCGATCTTCCATTCCCACACGGGTGTTTTGAGCACCGCGCGTCCGTAGTAGGACCGGAACTCCGCCGGCGGCACAGCGAGCTGCTCGCGCACCCGGCCGCCGCGGGTCACCGCGGCGCCCGACCGACGAATGCCGTCACGGCGGCGGCGACCAGCGCTGACGCCGCGAGCCCGGCGTGCCGCCACATGGACGCCGCGTCGCGGGTCGGCACCACCGGGTCCGGGGGCAACCCGTACACCTCCGGCTCGTCCAGCAGCAGGAAGAACGCGCCGTCACCGCCCACCCCGTCGTTTGGGTCGTGTCCGTAGAGCCGCGCCTCGGGAACTCCGCGGTCGTGCAGCTCCTCGACACGCAGGGCGGCACGCTCACGCAACTCATCGAGCACACCGAACTGGATCGACTTGGTGGGGCAGGCCTTGGCGCACGCCGGTTCGAGGCCGTCGTGCAGCCGGTCGTAGCACAACGTGCATTTCCACGCGCGGCCGTCACCTTCGCGCCGGTCGATCACCCCGTACGGGCATCCGGACACGCAGTAGCCGCAGCCGTTGCAGATGTCTTGCTGCACAACGACGGTGCCGAACTCGGTGCGGAACAGCGCGCCCGTCGGGCAGACGTCCAGGCAACCGGCGTGAGTGCAGTGCTTGCAGACGTCGGAGCTCATCAGCCACCGGAACGCGGTGCGGGCCTCCGCGCCGCTGCCGGTGCCGGGAAGCTCGAATTTCGGCACGCCCAGATCGACCGGCGTGGTGCCCAGCTCGCCACCACCGCGCGGGGTGGCCTCGATCGCTGAGGCGGCGACGTGCGCCGACTGGTCAGTGCTCGACGGCCCGGTGGGCAGCCCGGCGAGGCCCGGGTCCTGCTCGCCGAGCGGGCGGGTCTGCTCGATGAAGGCAACGTGCCGCCAGCTGTTGGCGCCCAGCATGCCGGTGTTGTCGAACGACATCCCCAGCAGGTTGTAGCCGTCCTCGGGCACCTCGTTCCATTCCTTACACGCCACCTCGCAGGCTTTGCAGCCGATGCAGATCGACGTGTCGGTGAAGAATCCGACCCGCGGCGGGTGGTCGTCGGGGTACCCGGCGTTGCCCGCCGGATCGTCCAACGGTCCGTAGAAGCTGTTCTGGCTGCTCTCACTCATGACTGCTCCTCGGACTCGGTGTGCTCGACTGCGCCGGCTTCGGTGGTGTCCAGCCGGGTACCGGTCTGCGGCGTGATCCCGGCCCGGCGCCGGTATCCGTCGACATAGTCCAGCACCGCGCGCCCGCGTGGGCGCCGCCCCGCCCGGATGTCGCAGGTGGCCACTTTGCTTTCCTGGATGAAGACGTTCGGGTCGGCGACGACTCCGAGCAGGTCGTTGACGACGTCACCGTCGACGAGCCCGGCGTGGCCCCAGTGGTAAGGCATCCAGACCTGGTGCACTACCCGGTCCGCGACCCGCAACGGCTTCATCCGGTCGGTCACCAACACCCGGGCATCGACCGCGGCCCGGCTGGTGATCACGTGCGCCCAATCCAGGTGCACCAGCCCGCGATGCGCCGCCAACTCCGGCGACACCTCCACGAACAGCGCCGGCTGCAGCTCCGCCAGGTAGGGCAGCTGCCGGCTCATGCCACCGGCGGTGTGGTGTTCGGTGAGCCGGGCCGCGGTGAACACGAACGGGAAAACGTCACCGTGCGCCTCTGGCGGCGACGGGTTCGACGGGTTGTCCGCACGGCCGTAGACCTTGCGCGCCGGGTTGCCCTGCTGGGCGTACAGGGGGTTGCGGACCGGCGATTCGTGCGGCTCGTAGTGGGTGGGCAGCGGCCCGTCGACCAACCCCTTTGGCGCGAACAGCCAGCCCTTGCCATCGGCCTGCATGATGAAAGGGTCGTCGCCGTGCAGCGCCTCGACGCCCACCGCGTCGGCGGGAGGGCGGTAGTGCGGCGGCTTGGTTTTCTCGAAGTCCGGGATGTCGTATCCCGTCCACTCGCCTTTCTCGCCCTTTTCCGGGTCCCACCAGATGAGCTTCTTGCGTTCGCTCCACGGCCGGCCCTGCGGGTCGGCCGAGGCCCGGTTGTAGAGCACCCGCCGGTTCATCGGCCACGTCCAGCCCCACTCGGATTCGTAGGGGCCCTGCTCGTCATGCGGTTTACGCCGGGCCGCCTGGTTGACTTCGTCTGCGTACACGCCGCTGTAAATCCAGCAGCCGCAGGCCGTGCTGCCGTCGGCTTTGAGGCTGGTGTAGCCGTCGACCGTACGACCGGTGGTCAAGTCGATGCCGTTGATGTGCCGCAGCACATCCGCCCCGGACGGTTCGTCGCCCTCGGTTTGGTAGTCCCAGACCAGGTCGAGCAGCGGCCGGTCGCGCTCATCGGTCGAACCGGCCAGCTTTGCGCGCAGCCGCCGGCCCAGGTGGTAGATGAACCACAGCTCCGAGCGGGCGTCGCCGGGCGGCTCGACGGCCTTCTCCCGCCACTGCAGCATCCGCTGGGTCTGGGTGAAGGTGCCTGCCTTCTCCACGTGCGATGCGGCCGGGAAGAAGAACACCTCGGTCCGGCAGCTCTGCGGCGTGATTTCGCCGGTTTCCACCTCGGGCGCGTCTTTCCAGAACGTGGCGCTTTCGATCATCACCAGGTCGCGCACCACCAGCCAGTCCAGGTTGGCCATCCCGAGCCGCTGCAGCCGTCCGTGCGCTGATCCGACAGCCGGGTTCTGGCCGAGCAGGAAATAGCCCGAGATCTTGCCGTCGACCATATCCATCACCGTGCGATAGGTGCCGTGGTCGCCGTTGATGCGCGGCAGGTAGTCGAAGCAGTAGTCGTTTTCCGCGGTGGCCGCGTCCCCCCAGTACTCCTTGAGCAGCGAAACCATGTAGGCGTCCGCGTTGTACCAAAAACCTTTCTGATTGCGGCTGACGATCGAACTGAGGTAGTCCGACAGGGTCTCGTGGCCGGCCCGCGGCATCGCCAGGTAGCCGGGCAGCAGGTCGAACAGGGTCGGGATATCGGTGGAACCCTGGATGCTGGCGTGCCCGCGCAGGGCGAACACCCCGCCACCGGGCCGGCCGATGTTTCCCAGCAGCAGCTGGATGATGGAGCCGGCGCGGATGTATTGCGCCCCCATCGAGTGCTGCGTCCAGCCGACGCTGTACACCAGCGCCGTGGTGCGGTCCCGCCCGGAGTTCTGTGTCCAGGCTCGCGCGACCTGCAGGAACGTGTCGGCCGGCACTCCACACACCCGCTCGACCATTTCGGGGGTGTAGCGGGCGTAGTGCCGCTTGAGGATTTGGTAGACGCACCGCGGATGCTGCAGCGTCGGGTCGCTCGGAATGTCGCCGGCGCCGCCCTCTACCGGCGGGCCACCGGAGCCGTGCTGTTGCGGCGCGCTTCTCTCCGAGGCGCCGGCTTCGTCGTCATCGCTGGTGTCCGTGTTCTGGTAGTGCCAGCTCGCCGGATCGTAGGACGCGGTGGCGTGGTCGTAGCCGCTGAAAAGTCCGTCGAGGTCTTCGGCGTCCCGGTAGTCCTCGCCGACGAGGTAGGCAGCGTTGGTGTAGGCGGTGACGTACTCGCGGAAGTCCAGCTCGTTGGTCAGGACGTAGTTGATGATCCCACCCAGGAACGCAATGTCGCTGCCTGCTCGCAGCGGGACGTGCCGATCGGCGAGCGCGCTGGTCCGGGTGAACCGCGGGTCGATATGGACGACCTCAGCGCCGTGCGTCTTGGCCTCCGTCACCCACTGGAATCCGACCGGATGGGCTTCGGCCATGTTGGAGCCCATGATGACGATGAAGTCCGAATTGGCGAGGTCCTGTTGGTAGTCCGTCGCTCCGCCGCGACCGAAGGAGGTTCCCAGACCGGGAACCGTGGCGGAGTGTCAAATACGGGCCTGGTTCTCGATCTGCAGCGCCCCGAGCGCGGTGAACAGCTTCTTGATCAGGTAGTTCTCTTCGTTGTCCAAGGTGGCACCGCCGAGGCTGGCGATGCTCATTGTGCGGCGCAGCGTATTGCGATCGGCGTCGAAGTCCTGCCAACCCTTGCGCCGCGCGTCGAGGACCCGATCGGCGACCATGTCCATGGCGGTCTCGAGGTCGAGGTGTTGCCACTCGGTGGCGTACGGCGCGCGGTAGCGGACCCTGGTCTCCCGTTGCGGCCCCGTGACCAGTTGTTTGCTGGCGGACCCGTTAGGGCACAACCTGCCTCGCGAGATAGGACTGTCCGGGTTGCCCTCGATCTGGATGACTTCGTCGTCCTTGACATACACCTTCTGCGCGCAGCCGACGGCGCAGAATGGACACACGGAATGCGCGACGTGGTCGGCCGAGGCCGTGCGCGGTTCAAGGCCGGCTGAGTGCGCAGATTGCGCTGCCTTGCCGCGGCCCAACGGGTCGGCGCCGGTCAGCTGCCGGTAGACCGGCCACGACTCGAACAGCTTCTTGATGTTCATCGGGCATCCGATCTCTGCGTCGCGGTGCGGTCGGGCGCTATCAAACTTACGACTTGTTGCCGGTTGTTGGTGCGGCTGTTGAACCCGCAGTGGCCGTTCGGGCACTAGCGGCTACCCGCTGACCCGCCCGCCAAACAACGTCGGGTGCCGTCGTCGCCGCGTCGGGTAATCCGCCGTGCGTCCAGCTGTTCGAGCAGCGGGACCGCAACCCGCCGCGTCGTGCCCAGCGCCTCCTTGGCCTGCGCGACGGTGAACGGCTGCGGCAGCGTCGCCAGCACCGCGGCGGCCCGGTCGAATGCCTCCGGCCCGAGCACGACGCCATCGCTGATCCGGGTCAGTCGGCCAGCGTGCACCGCCGCGGCCAACTCGCGGCTGCCGAGCTTGAGTTCGGCCAGTTCGTCGGCGTCAGGGGCGCGGAACGGTTCGGCGGCCAGCCACTCCTCCACGGCGCGCACCGCCTTCTCGACACGGCTTGGCAGGCCCGCGCCGGGCGCCCGGACCAGCCCGTGCGCCACCTGCAGGCCGGCGCCCTCGAGCAGCTTCGGCAACAGCTCGGCGGCGGGGACGCCCGCCTGCTGGCGCAGCGCCTCCAGCGGCATGCCCGCCGCGACGTCACGGTCAGCGACCCAGCGCCGGACGGCCGCGGTCGCCTGATCGCGCCGCATGGCCCACCACTGCGGGTCCACCACCCAGTCGCCGATGCGCTCACCATCCAGCGGCAAGCCCATCGCGGTGAGTTCAGCCACCCGAGCGCACTCCGGCGCCCGGACCCGGCCCGTCGCCAGCTCGTCGGCCCGGGCAAGCGCCGCGCCCCGGCGCCGCAACGGCGGCGGCCGCACGTCGAGCACCTCGAATCCGGTCGCGATACGGTGCTCTCCCGGGTCCCGCAGCAGGCCGACGTCTCCCACCCGTAGCGGCAACGGCTGAGTAAGTCGCAACCGGGCGGCGGCCGCCCCGAGTTGGCGGACCTGCACCGGCACGGCTGCCGAGCCGATGTGCAGGACCAGCTGGCGATGCAGCGTTCCCGCCGAGCGCAGCGCGACGTCGATTTCCGCGGTGTCCAGCCAGGCGCCCGGAGTGCGCAGGCTGTCGCCGCGCCGGATGTGACGACGGTCAGCGCCCCGGAGGTTGACCGCAACGCGTGCCACAGCGCTGAGTGTGGACCTCTCCCGGCCCAACGACTGCAGGCCCCGGACAGTCACGCGGCGCCCGGCGTGTTCCAGTTCGTCGCCGACCGCGATGGTGCCGGCCGCCAGCGTGCCGGTGACGACCGTGCCGGCACCCCGCACGGTGAAGCACCGGTCCACCCACAGCCGCACGTCGGCGCCGGGATCCCCCTGCGGCAGCCGGTCGGTGAGCCTGCACAGCTCGTCGCGCACCGCATCCAGGTCGGTGGTCAGGGCAATCGGCGGCGCGGCTAGCGACGTGGTGGCGAACCGTTCCCGCACCGCAGCGACGACCGGCCCGGCATCGGCAAGGTCGGCTTTGCTGATCGCGACCAGCGCGTGCCGGACGCCGAAAGCATCGAGGGCCGCCAAATGCTCTTCGGACTGCGGCATCCACCCCTCGGTAGCGGCCACCACGAACAGCACAGCCGGCACCGGCCCGACTCCAGCCAGCATGTTGGTGACGAACCGCTGATGACCCGGTACGTCGACGAACGCGAGCTGACGGCCGTCGAGCTGCGTCCAGGCGAAGCCGAGGTCGATCGTCAGGCCGCGGCGCTGCTCCTCGGCCAACCGGTCGGGCCACATGCCGGTGAGCCGGTGCACCAGCGTCGACTTGCCGTGGTCGACATGTCCGGCGGTGGCTATGACGAACACGCCCGCACCGCCGCCTCCAGCCGCTCGTCGTCCTCGGCCGGCACGGTCCGCAGGTCGAGCAGGCAGCGCCCCGCTTCCAGGCGTCCCACCACCGGCGGCTCGCCGGTGCGCAGCGCGGCGGCGTACGACTCTGGCAGGCTCACCGCGGCGCTCGGCAGCTGCACATCGGGCGCCCCGCCGCCGCCCACCGCGGCGACACAGTCCACTGCCGTGGCGCCGGGTAGCCGGCCGGCGAGCCGTTCGGCACGTTCGCGCAGCGCAGTGACGTCGGCGCTCAGCGCCCGGGTGACCGGCGACTGCGGTCCGGTCAGGGTGGCTTCCAGCGCCGCCAGGGTCAGCTTGTCCACCCGCAGGGCGCGGGCCGCCGGATGCCGGCGCAGCCGCTCGATCAGCTCGGCGTCACCGAACAGCAGACCGGCCTGCGGTCCGCCGAGCAGCTTGTCGCCGCTGGCGGTGACCAGATCCGCGCCGTCGCGCAGCGCCGACGTGGCGTCGGGCTCGTCGGGCAGCACCGGGTGCGGCGTCAGCAGACCTGA
>JAVHWH010000062.1:0-66903 GCA_032159915.1 Mycobacterium sp. | reverse complement strand
CGGGCCGCCAATTCCACGACGTGGCCCTCGCGGACCAACCGGTAGGCCCGTTGGCCGTCGACTTTGATCGCGCTGACCGCCGACGGGATCTGCGCAATGTCGCCGCGCAGACCGGCGATAGCCGCCTCGATCCCCTCGTCGGTCACCTCCCGGGCCGAAACCTGTTGCGTGATATCGCCTTCGGCGTCCTCCGTCGATGTCGACTGGCCGAGCCGCACCGTCGCCGAGTAGGACTTCGACGTCTCGGTGATCAGGCCTAGGATCTTGGTGGCCCGCTCGATTCCGATCACCAGGACACCGGTGGCCATCGGGTCCAGTGTTCCGGCATGACCCACCCGCCGGGTGCCGAAGAGGCGCCGGCAACGGCCCACCACGTCATGGCTCGTCATACCGGCCGGCTTGTCGACGATGACAAGGCCGGGGTTCATAGCGTGATTGCCGTCAGCACCAAGTCGCGGTCCACCGACCACCGTCCGGTCAGCGCACTCAACGGCGGCCCCGAAAGCGTCTTTCCGTCAATCAGGATGGTCGATTCGAACGACCCCTTAGAGCCGGCTTCGTCGACGGTGAAGGCGATGTGCGCGTCTTCGAAGCCGAGCCATCGCTTGGTCAGCGGGAACCACGCTTTGTAGGTTGCCTCTTTGGCGCAGAACAAGATCCGGTCCCAATGGATGCCAGACGGCAGCGCTGCCAGCTCGGCTCGCTCGGCCGGGAGGCTGATCGCGTCCAGCACGCCGTCGGGCAAGACGTCGTGCGGCTCGGCGTCCACGCCCACCGAACGGACAGCACCCGCACGACCGACCACAGCGCCGCGGTAGCCCGCTGTGTGGGTGATGCTGCCGACCACGCCGTCGGGCCAGCATGGTTCGCCCTTGTCTCCCTTGAGGATCGGCGCGGGCGGGAAACCCAACTCGGCCAGCGCGATCCGGGCGCAGTACCGGACGGTGATGAATTCGTTGCGCCGCTTGGCCACCGAGCGTTCGATCAGCGGCTCCTCCTCGGCCATCGGGGACAACCCCGGTGGGTCGGAATACAGTTCGGCGCAGGCCAAGTCGGCGATGTCGGGCAGCACCGCGGACATCAAGGTGGTCAGCGTCATCGTGGTTACCGCTGGCGCAGCCGGTCGCGGAACTGCTCAGCCTGCGCCTTCATCTCCGCGGTGATGACGAAGTGGCCACCGAAGTCGTTGAGATAGCCGGGCGCATACTGCGGATCGGGCAGTATCTGGCGCAGCCAGCTGTAGGGCTTGCGGCGGCGCCATTCGCGCGGGTAACCCACCGACACCTCTTCGAAGCGGACGTCGTCGTACCAGGTGGTCCGCGGAATGTGCAGGTGCCCGTAGACCGAGCAGACCGCGTTGTAGCGGGTGTGCCAGTCCGCGGTCTCGGTCGTTCCGCACCACAGCGAGAACTCGGGCAGGAACAGCGCGTCGCACGGCTGGCGCACCATCGGAAAGTGGTTGACCAGCACGGTGGGATTCATCCAGTCCAGCTCGTCGAGCCGCTTACGGGTGGCCACCACGCGCTCGTGGCACCAGGCCTCACGGGTCGGGTACGGCTCGGGCGAGAGCAGGAATTCGTCGGTGCATATGACGTTGCGTTCGCGTGCGATCGCCAGGCCCTCGGCCTTGGTCGTCGCGCCATTGGGCAGGAACGAGTAGTCGTAGAGCAAAAACAGCGGCACGATGGTCGCCGGCCCGCCTCGCTCCGTCCACACCGGGAACGGATGCTCGGGGCTCACGACACCGAGCTCGTCGCACACGTTGACCAGATAGTCGTAGCGGTCCCGCCCGAAGATCTGCATCGGGTCCTTGTTGGTGGTCCACAGTTCGTGGTTTCCGGGCACCCAGATCACCTTGGCGAACCGTCGCCTCAACAGGTCCAACGCCCAGCGGATCTCGTCGGTACGTTCCGCGACGTCGCCGCACACGATCAGCCAGTCGTCCGGCGTCGACGGATACAAAGATTCGGTGACGGGTTTGTTGCCCAGGTGGCCGGTGTGCAGATCCGATACCGCCCAGAGGGTCGGCTGTCGTGCGGTCGGGGGCGTCTGCTGCCCAGGTTCCTGCCAAGCCACGACTCCCAAGCCTAACGGCTGGTGGTCCGGCGATGGTCACGCGCCGCCGCAGCAGACTAGAACAGGTTCTCGTTTACTGTGTGGCTGCGTGGGTCCGACTTGTAAGCTCCCCGCAGGACTCGAGATGCGTCTGCCGACGATGCGGCCCGCCACAGCGGGGCGAGGAGAGGCGGATTCCACTGACCAGGGGGGTGTCATGGTCGGCAAGCTACGGCTGTTCGCAGCGTTCAGCGCCCTGCTCACGGCTGTGGTGGTGGTCTGCCAGAGTGCGCCGCCGGCCCCGGTCGCCGCACCCGGCGTGCAATTGCGGTCCACCGCGGCCCCGATGGATACCCCCACAACGATGAAGAGCCCGATCGTCGCGACCACCGACCCGAGCCCGTTCAACCCGTGCGAGGACATTCCGTTCGACGTGGTGCAGCGGTTGGGTCTGGGGTTCACGCCGCCAATCCCCGAAGAGGGGCTGCGCTGTCACTACGACGCGGGCAACTATCAGTTGGCGGTCGAGCCGATCGTCTGGCGGAAATACGAGCAGTCGCTGCCGGCCGACGCCGTCGAGACCACCATCAACGGCCACCGCGCTGCGCAGTGGTGGAACCTCAAGCCCACCTACCACAACAGCTACTTTTACTTCTCCTGCATGGTGGCGTTCAAAACCAGCTACGGGGTCATCCAGCAGTCGCTGTTCTACTCGACGATTTACTCCAGCCCTGAAGTGGACTGCCCGTCCACCAATCTGCAGCGGGCCAACGAGCTTTCGGCGTACTACAAGTTCTAGGCCCGCCGGCGCCGTTGCGCCCATAACCTGATGCGGTGACGACCACCTCCAACCGGCCCACCGGGTCGACGTTGCGCACACTGCCCCGACGACTCCTCGGGCGTGCTTTGGCCCGGACCTTGCGGCTGCCCGCGCCGACCACGAGCTACACGGTCAGCAGCGTGAAGATACCGATGCGCGATGGCGTCGAACTGGTCGCCGACGTCTACGAGCCCACCGGCGAAACAGTCGGCACCCTGTTGGTCCGCGGGCCCTACGGCCGCGCGTTTCCGTTCTCGCTGGTATTCGCCGATCTGCACGTCGCGCGGGGCTACCGGGTGGTGCTGCAAAGCGTCCGAGGGACGTTCGGATCGGGCGGAGACTTCGCGCCGATGGTTCACGAAGCCGCCGACGGCGCCGACACCGTGGGCTGGATGCGGCGACAGCCCTGGTTCACCGGTAGCTTCGCCATGATCGGGATCTCCTATCTCGGGTTCACCCAGTTCGCGCTGCTGCAGGATCCGCCGCCGGAGCTGGTCACCGGCGTGATCATCGCGGGCCCACACGACATGGGCCTGTCGGCCTGGGGTACGGGGTCGTTCACCGTCAACGACTTCCTCGGCTGGAGCAACCTGGTCGTCCATCAGGAGGGTTCCGGCCGGATCCTGGCCGGCATCCGTCAGTTGCGCGCCCAGAAGACCGTGGTGCGTGCGGCCGGGCAGGCACCGCTGGGCGCGTCGGGCCGCGCGCTGCTCGGCGACGGGGCGCCGTGGTGGGAGTCATGGCTGACACCCCCGGCTCAGGACAACCCGTTTTGGGAGCCGCTGAAAGTCGACTCCGCGCTCGATCGGCTTCAGGTGCCGCTGCTGCTGATCAGCGGCTGGCAGGACCTGTTTTTGCCGCAGACGCTGTATCAGTTTCGGCACCTCCGACAACGGGGTGTCGACGTCGCGCTGACCATGGGCCCGTGGACGCACACCCAACTGCTGTTCGCCGGGCTGGCCACCATCGCCCGCGAAACCCAGCAGTGGCTCGACAGCCATCTCGCCAAGCGTCCGGTCCCGCCGCGCTCCACGCGGGTCCGCTACTACGTGCGCCACGAGGGGTGGCGCGCAGCCTCCGACTGGCCGCCGACCACGACCGGGCACCCGCTCTATCTGCAGCCGGGCGGCAGGCTGGCCGAGACGGCGCCCGCGGCCGGATCCTCGGCGAGCTTCCGCTATGACCCGGCCGAACCGACACCCACCATCGGGGGCCGGCTGCTCTCCCCCGACAGCGGCTACCGCGACGACACCGCGCTGGCGGCGCGCCGCGATGTGCTCAGCTTCACCAGCGACGCGCTCACCGCCGATCTAATCGTGCACGGCAGCCCCGTCGCGGAGTTGGCGCACACCTCCGACAACCCCTACGTGGACGTGTTCGTCCGGATCAGCGAGGTCGACGCCAAGGGCCGCTCCCGAAACGTCAGCGACGGCTTTCGGCGGTTGGCTCATCAGACCGGGGAAGTCAGCCTCGAACTCGACGCGATCTCGCACCGATTTTGCGCCGGGACCCGCATCCGCGTGCTGATCGCCGGCGGAAGCCATCCGCGCTATGACCGCAACCTCGGCAACGGTGAAGCGGCATCGACCGGCAGCCGGCTCACACCGTCCACCCATGAGGTGCACCTCGGCACCTCCCGGATCGTGCTTCCGGTCGGGTGCTGATGACCGTCTTCGATGAGTGGCGAAGCGGTGGGACCGAATTCCACTGGCAGTCGACGACTGCCCCGAACTCCGGCGCGGACGTCACCGTGTTCAGCCGCCGCTGCGGCACCCCCGGAGCACCGGCATTGGTCTGCGTGCACGGCTTTCCGACGGCAAGTATCGACTTTCACGCGCTCACCCGAGAACTGGATGCCGATTTCGACATCTATCTGCTCGACTTTCCCGGTTACGGACTGTCCGACAAACCGTCTGCGCCGTACGTGTATTCGCTGTACGACGATGCGCGGCTGCTGGTTCATGCGATCACGCATCTCTGGCAGCTGACCGATTACACGATGTTGACTCATGACCGCGGTACCAGCGTCGGCATGATCGCGCTGTCGATGTTCGCTGCCCTCGCGGATGCCAGCCCGCCGTCCGAGGTCATCTTCACCAATGCGAACATCTACCTCCCACTTGCCAATCTGACCGGTTTTCAGAAGGCACTGCTGGACCCGACCGTCGCGCGCAGCACCGCGCGCGCTACCACGCCGGAGATGTTGGCCGCGGGCATGGGCGCGACGACGTTCATGCCGCGGCGAGGGCTGGCCGATCCCGAGATCGCCGCGGTGGCGCAGTGCTTTGCGCACAACGATCAGATGGCCGTACTACCGGACACGATTCAATACCTCAACGAGCGCGCTGCTGACGAAACCAACTGGCTCCAAGCTCTTTTCGCCAGCGACGTCAACACCACTCTGGTGTGGGGCCTGCACGACAATGTCGCCCCAGTCCGGGTCGCCAACTACGTGTGGCAGGAGTTCCTCAGGAGCAAGCCTGGCCTGAACCGTTACTGGATCCTGCCGAGCGCCGACCACTATCTGCAGTGCGACGCTCCAGAGCAGCTGGCGGATGTCGTGCGGCTGACTGCCTCTGGCGAGCCGACGTCGCTGTGCACGTTCGGCGATTGGCCCGCCGGCGCGGTGCTTGTCGATCACACTCCGTGAAAGCGGCTGCAGGTCAGACTTATTCGACCGCGGCCCGGACGCGCCCAGCAATGTCACGCAGTGCCGCCTCGTCATGCACCGGCGCGCCGAGCGGCGTATTGACCAGCGGCAGCGGCACCCAGCTGGTGCAGCCGGCATAGTCCGGACTTCGTGGCAGCTCCACCGGCTCGAGCAGCGGGCTGACCTGCACGACCAACACGGCGAGCCGATGCTTCGGACGGAAGTCCAGTCGATCCCTGCGCACCGAGTCGGCGGTCCAGATGTGCAGGTCCTCGATCGCCTCGAGGTTGTCTGGCCGGTTGACTGTCAGCGATGCAACAACTTTCGCGGCTGCCCGCACGATGAGGCGGTCCTCGCGACTGTCGGGCTCCGCTTCGGTCACCAACTGATGGAACTCCGGCCGCACCCGCTCGGCGTGGCTGTGCGCGACGGTCGGGAACAGCAGGAATTCGCGGGCCACTGTGATGTCGAAACGCTTCTCCCCGATCCCGCCCTTACGCAGCAGCACCTGTTGCCGACCACCGAGCAACGCGTGGACGACGGCGCTCCACTCCTTGAGTGCGGTGACTGTCACGTGCTCGCGAGGCGGCGCAACGGCGGATCGGTCTTGGGGGGTTGGCGACGCTCCGGTAGTGCGTGCAGCAGCCGCGTCGTCGTCGCGGCGACCTCGGCCACCGCCACCTCGAAGGCCTCGGCGTTGGCCGACGACGGCCGAGTGAAGCCGCTGACCTTGCGCACGTACTGCCTGGCCGCCGCCTCGATCTCCGCAGTGGACGCCGGTGGCTCGAGCCCGCGTAATTCAGTGATGTTCCGGCACATCCCTCAACGATAGGTGGGGTCGGCTCGTGAGGAGGCGGACTGACTACGGTGGCCATATGACGCGCGCCGACGACGATGCAGCGCGGAGCAAAGAGGAGGAGCGGCGTAAATGACCGACGACAGTCTGTTGATCCACACTGACGAGCGGGTACGAACCCTAACCCTGAACCGGCCGCAATCGCGTAACGCATTGTCGGCCGCCCTGCGGGACCAGTTCTTCGGCGCCCTTGCCGACGCCGAAACCGACGACGACGTCGACGTCCTCATCGTCACCGGTACTGACCCGGTCTTCTGTGCCGGTCTGGACCTCAAAGAACTGGGCGGACAAACGGCGCTACCCGACATCTCGCCGCGCTGGCCGGCGATGAGCAAACCCGTCATCGGCGCGATCAACGGCGCCGCCGTCACCGGCGGGCTCGAGCTGACGCTGTACTGCGACATCCTGATCGCGTCCGAGCAGGCGCGATTCGCCGACACCCATGCCCGCGTCGGGCTGCTGCCCACGTGGGGGCTCAGTGTGCGTCTCCCCCAGAAAGTCGGCATCGGGCTGGCCCGTCGAATGAGTTTGACCGGTGATTACCTGTCCGCGCCCGACGCACTGCGCGCCGGCCTGGTCACTGAGGTGGTGCCACACGACGAGTTGCTGCCCGCCGCACGCAAGGTGGCCGACAGCATCGTCGGCAACAACCAGGGCGCGGTGCGGGCACTGTTGTCGTCGTATCACCGCATCGACGAGTCGAACACCAGTGAGGGCTTGTGGCTGGAAGCCACTGCGGCGCGGGCGTTTCGGACCTCCGGTGACGACATTGCCGCCAACCGCGAGGCGGTGCTGCAGCGCGGTCGCGCTCAGGTGCGCTGAACCCCCGGCGGCCAGCCCGAGTGATCGGCAAGCGCTCTGATGACTCGGCAGGGGTTACCGGCCGCCAGCACACCGGCCGGTACATCCTTGGTGACAACACTGCCGACCCCGATTACCGTGTCGTTGCCGATGGTCACGCCGAAACAAACGATGATTCCGGCGGCCAGCCATACGTTGTCGCCGATGGTGATCGGGGCCGCGGACTCCCAGCCCGCTCGTCGGGCCTCACGGTCATCGACGGGATGAAGAGCCGTAACAAGTTGCGCGCGTGGGCCGATCGACACGTTGTCGCCGATGGTGATCGACGCGCAGTCGAGAAAGATCGCGTCGTAGTTGATGAAGCAGCCGGTGCCGATGGTGATGTGGGTGCCGTAGTCGCATTGGAATCGCGACAGTATCTCCGACCCCTCGCCCAGGGATCCGAGCAACTGGCGCAGTACCTGTCGGCTTCCTTCCCCGCCGGACTGCCCGGAGTTGAACAGCCCGACCAGGTGCTGACACGCCCGGCGGCTGGCTACCAGTTCGGGATCATCGGCACGGTATGGTTCGCCGTTGAGCATTCGCTCGCGCTGACTGGGCATGCTTGGTGCCTACTTTCCGGTCACCAGCCAGCGACCCGACCCGGCTCGCCATCCGACAAAGATCAGCCGCAGCACGATGAATGCGCTGAGCCCGGACCAGATCCCGGCCAGCCCCCAACCGAATCGCAGCGACAACCAGATCGGCGGCAGAAACCCGACCAGCGCACTGACCACGGTGGCCGTGCGCATGAACGCCGCGTCGCCGGCACCCAGCAGCACCCCGTCGAGCGCAAAAACAATCCCCGCCAAGGGTAATTGGACGACCATGAACCACCACGGCACCCGGACTGCAGTCAGCACGGAACTGTCGTCGGTAAACAGCCGGGGCAACGCAGTGGAACCCGCGGCGAAGACAGCGGCCAAAGCGGTCGCTGCGATGGCCGATGACACCGTCACTCGCCGCGCCGTCGCGGTCGCGAGCGGAACGTCGCCACCGCCCAGTGCCGCACCGACCAATGACTGCGCCGCGATGGCGAGCGAATCCAGAACCAGCGCAAGGAAACTCCACAGTTGCAGAACGATCTGGTGGGCGGCTACCGCCGCCGCGCCGAAGCGGGCAGCCACCGCGGCGGCGGACACGAAGCACGCCTGAAAAGCCAATGTCCGCACCAAAAGATCTCGCCCGAGCACAATCTGAGCCCGCAGCGCAGCACGATTCAAACGTACCGGCACCGCCTCGGCCAGCAACGCGCGCGCGAACAACAGCGCGGCCAACCACTGACCCGACAGGTTGGCGACGGCCGAGCCGGCCACACCCAACCGCGGTAAGCCCAGCCATCCATACACCAGCAACGGACACAGCAGTGCCGACAGGCCGAAGCCGGCGACCACATAGCGCAGCGGGCGAGCGGTGTCCTGGACCCCGCGCAACCAGCCGTTGCCGGCCAGCGATACCAGAATCGCGGGCGCCCCGACGATCGCGATGCGAAGCCACGACAGTGCCGCATGCGTGATGTCGCTCGAGCCGGCGATGATCGAGACCAGCGGAACTGCCACGGCCTGCACCACGGCGACGATCAACACACCCAGGGCCAGCGCGAGCCAGGTCGCCTGCACCCCTTCGTCGACCGCCGATACCCGGTCGCCGGCGCCGAAATGCCGGGCCGAGCGCGCGGTGGTGCCGTACGACAGAAAAGTGAGCTGGGAGCCCACCATGCCGAGGACCAGTCCGCCGATGGCAAGCCCCGCCAGACTGAGTGCGCCGAGTCGACCGACGATCGCGGTGTCGAAGAGCAGATAAAGAGGTTCGGCGGCCAGCACGCCCAAGGCCGGCAGCGCCAGCTGTGCAATCTGGCGACCGCCCGGCTGCGAAGAAACCGGCTCGCTCACCCCAGAGCGGCGCTGAGCGCGGCCACGACCTCGTCGGCCGAACCCGTAGTCGAGTAACCGGCGGCCAGCTTGTGTCCGCCACCGCCGAAGGTCGACGCGACGGCAGAAAGATCGACGGCGTCCTTGGCCCGCATCGACACCGACCAGTGCTGCGGCTCAATCTCTTTGAACACCGCGGCGACCTCGGCCTGCTGCGTGGTGCGCACGATGTCGACGATGCTTTCGACTTCTTCCGGGCGCGCGCCGATCCACTCCTGATTGGTGACGACGGCGTAGACCAGGCCGCGGCCGTCGGCGGCCTCAGGCACCAGCGTCGCCGAGCCCAGCACCCGGGACAGCATCGACAGCCAGGCGAAGGGGTGAGTGTCCATCAGCGACCGGGTGATCGCAGCGTTGTCGATGCCCAGTTCGACCAGCCGTGCCGCCAACCGATATGCGCCTGCGCTGGCCCAGCGGAACGACCCAGTGTCCGTGGTCAGACCGGCGTACAGGCAGTACGCCACATCGGTGTCGATCGGTTTGTCCCACGCGTCGAGCAGCTCAGCCACCATCATCGTGGTCGAGTCGGCCCTGGGCTCAACAAAGTTCGCGGTACCGAACATCTGGTTCGACGCGTGATGATCGATCACCAACACGTCGTGCCCGTCGTCAGCCATGTCGCGCAGGCCGCCGAGCCGAGTCACGCTCGGAATATCAACGGTGACAACAAGATCGACGTCTCGGCGCATGGCAGCGGGATCGACCAGAAGCCGCCCGCCGGGCAGCGACCGTAACGAGTCCGGTAGTGCGGCCGGCGCCGCGAAGCTGACCTCGACAGACTTGCCGCACCGGTCCAGCACCAGCGCCAGGGCCAGGCCCGCGCCGATCGTGTCGGCATCGGGATGCACATGACAGAGCACCCCGACCGTTGCAGCGGCGTCCAGGACCTTGGCGGCGCCGATGGCATCGACCCGCTGGGTCGCAGTGGAGTCAGTCTTTGAGTTGATCGTCGTCACCGGCGCCTTCCCCATTGGTGGTTGGTGCCCCCAGATCAGCTTCCTCGTCTTCATCGTCCTCGTCGTCGCCGGGTACGCGGTATGGATCCGCGTCACCGGCCGGCGTGGCTCCTTCGCGGACTCGAGCCAGGTCGGCGTCAGCGGCACGCGCACGGGCCAGCAGTTCCTCCATCCGCTGCACGGAGTCCGACACCGTGTCGCGGACGAAGGTCAGCGTCGGCGTGAACCGCACACCGGTGCCGGCCCCGACCTTGCTGCGCAGCACACCCTTGGCACGTTCCAGCGCCGCGGCGGCCCCTGCATAGTCGGGTTCGTCGTTCAGCGTGGCGCCGATGACCGTGTAGTACAGCGTCGCGTCGTGCAGGTCGCCGGACACCTTGGCATCGACGATGGTGACTCCGACCAACCCCGGGTCCTTGATCTCGTATTCGATCGCCGTGGCGACGATCTCAGAGACCCGCTTGGCCAGCCGGCGCGCCCGCGCCGGATCAACCATGCCGCAGGTTCAGCTTGTCGGAGTTCATACTCAGACGCGCTCCTTCTCCACCAACTCGTAGGTCTCGATGACGTCGCCCTCTTTGAGGTCGGAGTAGGTCAGCGTCAAACCGCATTCGTAACCTTCGCGGACCTCGGTGACATCGTCCTTCTCCCGCCGCAACGAGGACACCGTGAGGTTTTCGGCCACCACGATGTTGTCCCGCAGCAACCGAGCCTTGGCGTTGCGGCGCACGATGCCGGATTGAACCAGGCAACCCGCGATGATCCCGACCTTCGACGATCGGAACAGCGCGCGGATTTCGGCGCGACCCAGCTGCCTCTCTTCGTAGATCGGCTTGAGCATGCCCTTCAGCGCGCTCTGGATCTCGTCGATGGCCTGGTAGATCACCGAGTAGTAGCGGATGTCCACACCCTCGCGGTTGGCCAACTCGGTGGCTTTGCCCTCCGCGCGGACGTTGAACCCGATGATGATCGCGTCGGAAGCCGAGGCCAGGTTGACGTTGGTCTCGGTGACTCCACCGACACCGCGGTCGATGACCCGCAGTTCCACCTCGTCGTCGATCTCGATGCCGAGCAGGGCTTCCTCCAGAGCCTCGACGGTTCCGGAGTTGTCGCCCTTCAGGATCAGGTTCAGCTGACTGGTTTCCTTCAGCGCGGCATCCAGATCGTCCAGGCTGATGCGCTTGCGGGACCGTGCCGCCAGCGCGTTGCGCTTGCGGGCGCTGCGCCGGTCGGCGATCTGCCGGGCGATCCGGTCCTCGTCGACGACGAGCAGGTTGTCACCGGCGCCGGGCACCGACGTGAAGCCGATGACCTGGACGGGCCGCGACGGCAATGCCTCGTGGACGTCCTCGCCGTGCTCGTCGACCATCCGTCGAACACGGCCGTACGCGTCGCCGGCCACGATCGAGTCACCCACCCGCAGCGTTCCGCGCTGGATCAGCACGGTGGCCACGGGGCCGCGACCACGGTCGAGGTGCGCTTCGATCGCCACACCCTGAGCCTCCATGTCCGGGTTGGCCCGCAGGTCCAACGCGGCGTCGGCGGTCAACAGCACCGCCTCTTCCAGCGCCTCGATGTTGGTGCCGGCCTTCGCGGAGATGTCGACGAACATGGTGTCACCACCGAAGTCCTCAGCCACCAAGTTGTATTCGGTCAGCTGAGCCCGGATTTTCTGCGGGTCGGCGCCTTCCTTGTCGATCTTGTTGACCGCCACCACGATCGGCACGTCGGCCGCCTGCGCGTGGTTGATCGCCTCCACCGTCTGTGGCATCACGCCGTCGTCGGCGGCGACCACCAGGATCGCAATGTCGGTGGCCTTGGCACCGCGGGCACGCATGGCGGTGAACGCCTCGTGACCCGGTGTGTCGATGAAGGTGATCGGCCGCTCGGTGCCCTCGAAATTGACGGCCACCTGGTAAGCACCGATGTGCTGGGTGATGCCACCGGCCTCGCCCTCGCGGACGCTGGCATTTCGGATGGTGTCCAGCAGTCGTGTCTTACCGTGGTCGACATGACCCATGACCGTCACCACCGGCGGCCGGGTCTGCAGGTCTTCCTCGGTGCCTTCGTCTTCGCCGTAGGTCAGGTCGAAGGACTCCAGCAGCTCGCGGTCCTCGTCCTCAGGGCTGACGACCTGGACGACGTAGTTCATCTCGCTGCCCAGCAGCTCGAGCGTCTCGTCGCCGACCGATTGCGTGGCCGTCACCATCTCGCCGAGGTTGAACAGCGCCTGCACCAGCGAAGCCGGGTTGGCGTCGATCTTCTCGGCGAAGTCGGACAGCGATGCGCCACGAGCAAGACGGATCGTCTCGCCGTTGCCGTGCGGCAACCGCACACCACCGACGACCGGGGCCTGCATGTTCTCGTATTCGGCGCGTTTGGCCCGCTTCGACTTGCGGCCACGGCGCGGTGCACCGCCCGGACGCCCGAATGCGCCGGCAGCACCACCGCGCTGGCCGGGGCGTCCACCGCCTCCGCCGCCGGGACGGCCACGGTAACCGCCGCCGCCGCCTGCGGGTGGGGCACCGACTCCGCCACCACCACCACCGCCGCCGCGGTAGTTACCGCCACCACCGCCGCCGGGGCGTCCGCCACCGGCCGGAGCACCAGGACGGCCGCCGGGGCCGGGTCGTGGACCACCGGGACGCGGCGGGCGACTAGCAGCGCCAGCCGGGCGCGGGGGCATGTTGCCTGGTGAGGCGCCACCGGGACGCGGGGCGCCGGGACGCGGCGCACCCGGGCGTGGTGCTTGCGGACGGGGAATTGCCCGCTCCACGGGCTGCGCCGAGGAGAACGGGTTGTTTCCGACGCGCGGCGTCCGGGCCGCCGGCTTCGGAGCCACCGGTCGCGGACCCGGTGTCGGGCCGGGGCGAGTGGGACTCGGCGCCGGAGTTGCTGCAGCAGCGGGCGGCTGTTCGACAACCGGTGCCGGCTGCGGCGCCGGCGGCTCAGGCGCGGGCGGTGCAGCGGGTTTGGGCGCGGCGGGCTTGGCCGCCGGAGCCGCGGCTTTGGCGGCGGGCGTTGCGGCCCCCGCACCATTGCCGGACGTCTTCTCCGGTGCGGGCTTGCTGCCGCCGAATGACTCACGCAGTCGCCGCGCGACGGGTGCTTCCACCGTCGACGATGCGGATTTAACGAATTCGCCCTGTTCGCCTAACCGGGCTAGTACTTCCTTGCTCGTAACACCGAGTTCCTTCGCTAACTCGTGTACGCGGGCCTTGCCTGCCACTACATCTCCTGTCTATGAGGCGACAGCGGTGGGTAGGCCGCGCCTCGGGTTTAGCTATGACACATGGTCATCGGGACTTCACGGTGTGCTCATGTTCTTTGCTGCCTGTCTGTTGGCGCGATGGCCGGCGCATCCAGAGCCTTTCCGAGACTCTAGGTGCTCGACCACCGCTGACGTTTCCGGTGCGCCGGCGATGCGCAGCGCACGAGCAAAAGCTCGCCGCCGGATTGCTTCTCTGGCGCACTGTGGCACGGGATGCAACCAAGCACCCCGCCCCGGCAGAGTACCTGCTGAGTCAACGCGCACGGCGTATTTACCGTTCCCAGTCGACACAGCAACCACTCGGATCAGTTCGACGGCCAACTCTCGCTTTCGGCAACCGACGCAGGTCCGCACCGGTCCTTCGGTACGTCGATGCGCCGAGGCTGAAGACTCGCGCTGGATCACGGCTTAGTTTACCTGCACCCGAGGGGTGGTCAGCACCACCCGCATGGCTACAGGTCGCGCGCCGTCCCGTGCGTCGCGCCGTGCTCGGGATGGCCGTCCTCCTGGTCCGGTGAATCCCCGCGGATGTCGATCCGCCAGCCGGTCAGACGGGCGGCAAGCCGCGCGTTCTGACCCTCCTTGCCGATGGCCAACGAGAGCTGGAAGTCGGGCACCACCACCCGGGCGGCCCGGGCGTTCTGGTCGATCACGGTGACCGAAACCACCTTCGCCGGCGACAACGCGTTGGCGACGAACTGCGCCGGGTCCTCGTCGAAGTCGATGATGTCGATCTTCTCCCCGGACAACTCGCTCATCACGTTGCGCACCCGCTGGCCCATCGGGCCGATGCAGGCGCCCTTGGCGTTCAGCCCCGGTACGCGCGATGCGACCGCGATCTTGGAGCGGTGGCCGGCTTCGCGGGCCACCGCCACAATCTCCACCGAGCCCTCGGCGATCTCGGGAACCTCCAGCGAGAAGAGCTTGCGGACCAGGTTGGGGTGGGTACGCGACAACGTGATCACCGGCTCACGGGCACCGCGGCTCACACCAACCACGTAGCAGCGCAACCGGTCGCCGTGCTCGTAGGCTTCGCCGGGAACCTGCTCCGCCGCGGGAATAACGCCCTCGGAGCCCTTCGTTTCGCTGCCCATCCGCACGACTACCAGCCCCCGCGAGTTGGCCCGACTGTCGCGCTGGATGACGCCGGCGACGATCTCCCCCTCATGGGTGGAGAACTCGCCGTAGGTGCGTTCGTTCTCGGCATCGCGGAGCCGCTGCAGCATCACTTGCCGAGCGGTGGTTGCGGCGATCCTGCCGAAGCCCTCCGGCGTGTCCTCCCACTCATTGACCACGTTGCCGTCTTCGTCGAGCTCGCGGGCCAACACCCGAACGCCGCCCGATTTGCGATCGATGTCGATATGCGCATCCGGCTGATGCCCCTCGGTGTGCCGGTACGCGCTCAACACCGCGGCTTTGACATCCTCGAGCAGATCGTCGAACGAGATACCACGCTCGACGACTATCGCGTGCAGAGCGGCCATGTCGATATTCATGCGCCGCCGCTCCTCTCGCCCGTCCCGGATCGCACTGCCCTGTCTATCGTCGCCGGCGGGTTCATGTTCTGCCCTCCGCTTCCGCACTCCGATCGCCCCTGTCGGCCTGTGCGAGGTCCAGCTCGCGTTGCGGAGGCTGTGAAAACTCGACCTGGACAACAGCTTTGATGATGTCTTCGAATGGAATCGGCCGCACCTTCCAGTCGCGGCCGTCGCGAACAACGACGTTCACCACGCCGTCGCGGGTCTCACCGACCCGCCCGTTGACGTCGGTCCCGTCGGTCAGCGTCAGGTCGATCTTGCGGCCCCGCGCGCGGTGAAAGTGCTTCTCACTGGTCAGCGGACGGTCTACACCCGGCGAGCTGACTTCCAGAACGTAAGTACCAGCGATATCGCGCTCGGCATCCAGCAGGTTCGAGGCCGAACGAGAAAGCTCGGCGACGGTGTCCAGGTCGAGTGCGGTGTCGCCGTCGGCGATCACGGTGATCCGTGGCGGCTGCGACCGTTCGTCGATGACGACGTCTTCGATCTCGTAGCCGGCGCGCGCGAACTCAGCATCGAGCAGCTCGATCACCTGCGTCTGCGACGGTAGCCCGGTGGCCACGGCGAGCTCCTCATCTTGAGTTGTCCGGTCAGTCAGCCCTGCGGTGCCAGGAATGGAGCTCCCGGCGAGCAGCTTTCAAGGATACGCCAGGAAAACGGTGTAAGACGTGATCGCGGCCAGGCCACCTGGCATTACAGTCCGCCGCCGCGGGCAATGGCAGGATGTGGCAATGCCGCGTGCCGACCCCGATTACGAGCCGGTCGTCAACCGACGACGGGTGTTGACGGGCGGCGTGGCGCTCGCCGTGCTGGCGGTCTCGGCGCCCGCGTGCAGTTCACCGCCCGCGCCGCCGGCCGTCGACGAACTCGAAGCGCAGTTGACTCTGGCGCGCCACGACACTGAGCTGGCCACCGCCGCGTCCGCGGGCGCATCGCAGGCAGTCAGCACGGCGCTGACGCAGGTTGCCGCCGAGCGCACGCGGCACGCGCAGGCCCTGTCTACCGAGATTGCGCGCCTTGCCGTCCACCCGACGTCAACGTCGGCCGGGACCACAAGTCCGACCACCACTGCGCCGGCGGCCGCGAGCCCGCCGCCGCCGCTGGCCGACGTGGTGACATCGCTACGTGCCTCGGCGGACAGCGCCGCCAGCTTGGCGAGCACCTCGTCGGGGTATCGCGCCGGGTTGCTCGGCTCGATCGCCGCGTCGTGCACGGCGTCCTACAGCGTCGCGCTGGTGTTCGGAGCAGCCGCGTCGTGACCTCCGCTGAGCCCTCGCCGGCCACCTCCCCCTCCGGCCCCTCCGGGCCCGCCGACACGGCGTTGTGCGCTGCGCTGGCCAATGAACATGCCGTCGTCTACGGCTACGGATTCGTGTCGGCGCACTGCGCGCCGGAAATGAACACGCTGGTGTCGGCCGCTCTGGCTCAGCACCGCGGACGTCGCGATCAGGTCGTCTCGATGCTGGCCGGCCGTAAGGTTGCGGCGCCGGTGGCCGCCGCCGGTTACCAGCTGCCGATCCCGGTCGACACGCCCACCGACGCTTTGCGCCTGTCCGTTCGGATGGAAAACGACACCGCGGCCACCTGGCGTGCGTTCCTCGAGCAGGCGCAGAGCAGCGAGGACCGCACATTCGGGGTGGCAGCGCTGACGCAGAGCGCGGTGCTGGCCGCCCGCTGGAAGCAGCAGCTCGGCGACTGGCCGATCACCACCGCCTTCCCCGGCGACGATTAGTCAGGCGGAGACGGCTGCGGCGACGTCGGTGGCCAGCCCGGCCCCGACCGGCACTTCGCGGGTGTCTCCGCTGAATCGGTTGCGCAGCTCGACCTTGCCGTCTGCCCAGCCGCGTCCCACCACGACGATCCACGGCACACCGAGCAGCTCGGCGTCTTTGAACTTCACTCCGGGTGACGCCTGCCGGTCGTCGAGCAGCACCTCGATGCCCAGCCGATTCAGATCTGAGGCCAATGTGGTGGCACCCGTGCGGGCTTCGGCATCCTTGTTGGCTATCACCAGATGGACGTCGAACGGCGACACCTCCGACGGCCAGCGCAGCCCGAGCTCGTCGTGGTGCTGCTCGGCGATGACGGCCACCAGCCGCGACACCCCGACGCCGTAGGAACCCATGGTCAGCCGGACCGGCTTGCCGTCCTCGCCGAGCACATCGACGGTGAAGGCGTCGGTGTATTTACGGCCGAGCTGGAAAATGTGGCCGATCTCGATCCCCCGCGCGGCGACCAGTGCGCCCCGGCCGTCAGGAGACGGGTCGCCGTCGCGCACCTCGGCGGCCTCGATGGTTCCGTCGGCGACGAAGTCACGACCGGCCACCAGACCCACCACGTGCTTGCCTTGCTGATCTGCCCCGGTGATCCAACTGGTGCCGTCGACAATCCGCGGATCTACGAGGTAGCGAACACCGTTGTCCAACAATGCTTTCGGGCCAATATATCCCTTGACCAGGAAAGGGTGCCTGGCGAAGTCGGCGTCGTCGAGCAGGGCGTACTCAGCCGGGTCGAGCGCGGCACCCAGCCGTTTGTCGTCGACCTCGCGGTCACCCGGTATCCCGATGCCCAGCAGCTCCCAGTCGCCGCCCGGCTGACGCACTTTCAGCAACACGTTTTTCAGGGTGTCGGCGGCGGCGATGCTGCGGCCCAGGTTGGCGCTGTTGGCCCACTCGACAAGAGTCGCGATGGTCGGGGTGTTACCGGTCTCGTGGACCACCGCGTCGGGCTGTCCGTCGACAGGCAGCGCTTCCGGTCGCGCGGTGACGACGGCCTCGACGTTTGCGGCGTAACCGGACTCCGGGCACCGCACAAAGGTGTCTTCGCCGATCGGGCTCTCGGCCAGGAATTCCTCGGAGGCCGAGCCGCCCATGGCGCCCGACACCGCAGACACGATCACATAGTCGATGTTCAGCCGACCGAAGATCCGCTGGTAGGCCTCGCGGTGTGCGTGGTAGGCGTCCTTGAGTCCGCTGTCGTCGATGTCGAAAGAGTAGGAGTCCTTCATGACGAACTCGCGGCCCCGCAGGATGCCGGCACGCGGGCGGGCCTCATCGCGGTACTTGGTCTGGATTTGATAGAGCGTGAGCGGAAAGTCCTTGTAGGAGCTGTATTCACCCTTGACCGTCAACGCGAAGAGTTCTTCGTGGGTGGGTCCGAGCATGTAGTCGTTGCCGCGACGGTCCTTGAGCCGAAACACTCCGTCGCCGTATTCGGTCCAGCGGTTCGTCGTCTCGTACGGCGCGCGCGGCAGCAGAGCCGGAAACAGGATCTCCTGGCCGCCTATTGCGTTCATCTCTTCACGCACGACCCGTTCGATGTTGCGCAATACCCGCAAGCCCAGCGGCAGCCAGCTGTAGAGCCCCGGCGCGATCGGTCGCACGTAACCGGCGCGGATCAGCAATTTGTGGCTGGCTACTTCGGCTTCGGCGGGGTCGTCGCGCAGTGTGCGCAAGAACAGCTCGGACATCCGGGTGATCACAGCGCGCAAGCCTAACGATGATGAGCGGCCGACAAATCGGGGGAAGCTACATCTCGCCGGCGTCGATAGCGTCCTTGACTTCCTGCGCGTGCGCCACCTGTTCCGCGGTGTAGCCGATCAGCAGCGACACTCCACCGACGATGACGGTCACGCCGGCCACCCACAGCAACCCGTAGGTGTAGCCGTGGTCGAGCGCATGCAACTGCGCGGCGTTCATGTTCTTCACCGGGCCGTTGATGCCGCCGAGGTACAGCGTGCGCGACGTGATGACGGCCTGGATGACTGCCAGAACCACTGGGCCACCGAGGTTTTGCAGCATCAACGCGATCGCCGAGGTGGGCCCGATCTGGTCGAAACCGACGCCCGCGATCGCACACAGCGCCACCGGGACGACCACCATGCCGATGCCGATACCGGCGATGACGACCGGCACGATCAGATTCGGGAAGTAGGGCATCGCGCCGTTGAACGTCGACCCGTAAACCATTGCGCCGACCACCAGCGCGCCGCCGGCGATGACCACAACCCGGGGTTGGAAGCGCGACACCAGCTGCGATGAGCCGCCCAGCCCGATGCCCATCGCGATCGCGAACGGGATGAAGCCGATTCCGGCACGCAGCGCGGAATACCCCATGATGTCCTGCACGTACAACGCGACCAGCACCGTCACGGTGAACAACAGCCCACCGGCCATGAAGATCGCGACGAAGGTGGCCAGCCGGTTGCGGTCGAAGAACAGGCTGAACGGCACCACGGGGTTCTCGGCGGTGCGCTCGACCCACGCGAAACCGATGAACGCGACAAGGGCCAGTCCGGCCGAACCAAGTGTGGTGAACGAGATCCAACCCGCCTCGGGTCCCGTCGAGAAGGCGAACACCGCGGCGGTGCAGGCCAAGGTGGCCAGCACGGCGCCGGCTGCGTCGAGCTTCATCCGCTCACGGTTGGTCTCCCGCAGCGCGGTGCGGGCCAGGAAGATCATGGCCAGCCCGATCGGGACGTTCACCAGAAACGCCAACCGCCACGACACCTCGGTCAGCGCCCCACCGACAACCAGGCCCATCACGGACCCGACGCCGGTCATGGCACCGAACACCGCAGTGGCGGCGTTACGCGCCGGCCCCTTGGCGAATGTGGTGGCGACCAACGCGAAACCGGTCGGCGAGGCGATAGCGGCACCGACACCCTGCAGCAGCCGAGCGATCACCAAGGTGACGTCGTCCCAGGCGACGCCGCACAGCGCGGAGGCGATGGTGAACAGCGTGACGCCGACGATGAAGGTCCGTTTCCGGCCGATGGTGTCGCCGAGGCGGCCACCCAGCAGCATCAGACCGCCGAAGGTCAGCACGTAAGCGGTGATCACCCAGCTACGGCCGGCGTCGGACAGGCTCAGTTCGTTCTGGATCTTGGGAAGGGCGACGATGGCAATAGTGCCGTCCATGGTCGCCATCAACTGCATACCGGCGATAGCAATCACGGCGGTGAAGAATCGCCGAGTCGGCATCCACGTCGTCGACTTGGTCGGAGTGGACGCGGCGGTCTTTTCTGGTTGCGTTTCGGGCATGTGAACTGCTCGCTTCGAGGGTTCAGTTGTCCATCTTTGGACAGCCCGCTCTGCATCGTTGAGAGCCGTCATAAGAACTTACCCTACAGTAATCTTAGGGATCTTTTAAATGCCGAAGGCCGCCACCGACCCGATAACAACGATCGCGGGTGGTCGGATGCCCTCCGAACGGATCTTCTCCGGCGCGTCCGCCAGCGTGGCCCGCAACGTGTGCTCAGCGGCCGTCGTGCCCTGCTGAACCACCACCACTGGCGTATCCGCAGGTCGTCCGCCCTTGAGCAATACCTCGGCGAAAAGTTCGATGCGTTCGACCGCCATCAGTAAGACGATGGTCCCGGTCATGGCTGCCAATGCATCCCAATTCACTAACGATTCGGGATGATCGGGCGCGAGGTGTCCGCTGACCACCACGAACTCGTGATTGATCGCGCGATGAGTGACCGGCACCCCCGCCGAGGCGGGCACCGCTATGGCACTGGTCACACCCGGCACGACCGTCACCGGGACGCCTGCCTCCACACACGCCAGTACTTCCTCATAACCTCGCGCGAAGACAAACGGGTCGCCGCCCTTGAGACGCACCACGAAGTGACCGGCCCGGGCCCGCTCGATCATCACCGCGTTGATGGCGTCCTGGGCCATCGCCCGCCCGTACGGGATCTTGGCGGCGTCGATCACCTCGACGTTCGGCGCCAGCTCGGCAAGCAGTTCCGGCGGCGCCAGCCGGTCGGCCACCACAACGTCGGCCTGCGCGAGTAGCCGTCGGCCCCGCACGGTGATCAGCTCGGGATCTCCAGGTCCGCCGCCCACCAACGCCACACCGCCGCGAACCACGTCGTTGCTCTCGAAGCTCTCCGGGGCGATCACGCCCTGTTGCAGGGCCTCGCGGATCGCCGACCGGATGCCCGCTGAGCGGCGGTGTTCGCCGCCGGCCAGGACTCCGACGGACAGCCCGGCATATTCGAACGACGCGGGTGTCACCGCGCTGCCGTCAATGGCGATGTCGGCCCGGACGCAGAAGATCCGGTTGCGGTCGGCTTCGGCGACGATCGCCTCGTTCACGTCCGCGTCGTCGGTGGCGGCGATCGCATACCAGGCGCCGGTCAGGTCGCCGTCCCGGTAGTCGCGCAGCGACAACGTGATTCCGCTCATCGCCTCGACCGAGCGGGTTGCGCTGCGGCTGATCACGTGCACGTCTGCCCCGCTGGCCACCAGAAGCGGCAGCCGACGTTGTGCGACGCTGCCACCGCCGACCACGACGACCTTTTTGCCGGCCAACCGCAGCCCCACCAGGTAGGGACTCTCCGGTGTCGTCATGTCTGCGCGGCCGCGTGCATGGTCGGCGGACCACCTGGCATGAGGGCATACATGTCCGCTAGATATACCTGAGCGTTGATCCGGCACGGGAGCCCGAACACCGTGCGGCCGCCCGGGTCGGCGGCCTCGAGCCAGAAGTGGCGGGTCATGGCTGTGCGCCCGCCAGCCCCAGCGCTTTGGTGGTCCACGAACGCAACTCCTCGTACAGCGCCGGCTCCTCGGACAAGGCGAAGCCCAACGACGGCACCATCTCCTTGCACGTGGGCTGCCACGCTCGGTACCGGTCGGGGAAGCAGCGGTGCAACACATCGAGCATTGCCGTGACCGCGGTCGAGGCTCCCGGTGACGCACCGAGCAGTCCGGCGATGCTGCCGTCCGCCGCCGCGAGCACTGTGGTGTCGAATTCCAGCCGGCCCCCCCGCCTTCCGTTGCGCCGCATCACCTGGACCCGTTGACCTGACGTCGTCAGGCTCCAGTCGGAATCGACTGCGCTCGGTGCGAATTCGCGCAGGGCCGCCATGCGCGTCGGCTTCGATATCCGCAGCTGGCCGATCAGATAGCTGACCAGTTCCCACTGCCCGAGTCCTGCGCCGACGACGGTCGCAAGGTTGCCGAGCGTGACCGATCGGGGCAGGTCGCTGAAATGCCCGTGCTTGAGGAACTTTGGTGACCAGCCGGCGAACGGACCGAACATCAGCCAGGGCTTGCCGTTGACGATTCGGGTGTCCAGATGGGCTGCGGTCATCCCCGGCGCGCCCGGCGCCGGCAGGCCGTAGACCTTGGCTCGGTGTTGGCCGGTGATCGCCGGGTTGCCGCTGCGCAGGAACCGTCCGCCGATCGGGAAACCACCAAAGCCCTTGACTTCTTTGATGCCTGACTTCTGCAGCAGGGGCAGTGCCTGGCCCCCGGCGCCGACGAAGACGAACGCGGCGCGCAGGGTGTGGTGTTCGCCGCTGCGGCGGTTGCGGATGGTCACGGCCCAACTGCCGTCGCGCTGTCGGTTCAGGTTGCGGACCTCGTGGCCGAACAATGCGGTGGTGCCATTGCGCAAGCCGTATCCGATGAGTTGGCGGGACAACGCACCGAAGTCGACGTCGGTCCCCTCGGCAGCCCACGTGAGCGCGATGGGCGCAGACGATTCTGAGAGGTCGCGCTTGGCGGCCATGTATGGCAGCCGACGGGCGAATTCGTCGGCGCCCTCGACCCATTCGTTGCGGGCGAACAGCGGATTATCGGCAAGCGCCTCCTGACGCCGGCGCAGATAGTCCACACGCTCGGCGCCCTGCACGAAGCTGACGTGCGGAACTGGATTCAGGAAGCCCCGCACATCGGACACCATTCCGTTGTCGGCCGCGTAGGCCCAGAACTGGCGGGTGACCTGAAACTGTTCGTTCACTCGTACGGCTTTGGTGATGTCGATCGACCCGTCGGGCAGCAGCGGGGTGTAAAACAGCTCGCACAGCCCCGCGTGGCCCGTGCCGGCGTTGTTCCACGGGTCGCTGCTTTCGGCCGCCGCGCCGTCGAGCCGTTCGACCACTGTGATCGACCAGTTCGGCTCCAGTCGGCGCAGCAGCGCTGACAGGGTGGCGCTCATGATCCCGGTCCCGACCAGCACGGCGTCGACCTTGGTGGTTGCGCTTGGCGGCGGACCTGGCACCGAGCTAGTCGTCCTTTTCATCGGAGTGAGCTGTTTTCGATGGTCAGGTTATCCCGCGCCGCTCCGACCCGCTGGGCTGCGAGGTTGGCGTCAGTGATCCCGCGCCCAACTGCGACGCCTTAAGCTGGCGTGTGTGACTGGCTGGCAGCCCGACGTCCTGCCCGGCTACTGGCAACTCACCATTCCGCTGGGCGACGATCCCGACGGCGAGGGCCGTATCGACGCGACGCTGCTGCGTCGTGGTGGTGCGGCGCCGGCCACCGATGCCGTACTTGCGGTACACGGGTACACGGACTACTTCTTCCATACATCGCTGGCTGACCACTTCGCCGGTCGTGGCTTCGCGTTCTATGCGCTCGACTTGCGCAAGTGCGGCCGATCGTCGCGCAGCGGTCTGACGCCGCACTTCACCACCGACCTGGCGCGCTACGACAGTGAACTCAACCGGGCCCTCGAGATCATCGGCGAGGAGACCGAGTCCGGGCGCGTGCTGGTATACGGGCATTCGGCCGGTGGACTGATTGTCTCGCTGTGGCTGGACCGGATCCGGCGATGCGGCGCGCTCATCCCCGCAGGGGTGACCGGGCTGGTGCTCAACAGTCCTTTCCTGGACGTGCCCGGTCCGATACCGCTGCGCTGGCCGCCGACAAGGGCGCTGATCGCCGCGATCGCACGCATCGGCGACAAAAGGGTTGCCCGGGCCCCGAGCGAGACCGGTGGCGGCTACGGCGCCAGCCTGCACCGCGACTATCACGGCGAGTTCGACTACAACCTGCAATGGAAACCGGTGGGCGGCTTCCCTATTACCTTCGGCTGGCTGTCCGCCGTGCGCGCCGGCCAGGCAAAGCTGCACCGCGGGCTCGATGTCGGCGTGCCCAACTTGATCCTGCGTTCCGATCACAGCGTGACCGAAGCATCGGATGCCGCCGTCCTGCAATGCGGCGATGCGGTTCTCGACGTCAAACACATCGCGCGCTGGGCCGGATGCATCGGTAACCGCAGCACGATCATTCCGGTGATCGACGCCAAACATGACGTGTTCCTGTCCATGCCGCAGCCGCGTCAGGTTGCCTACCAAGCGCTGGACACGTGGCTGAATGACTACCTGGGTGCGACCTCGGGCGTCGCTTCCCACAACGGCTGAAGGGCTAGTGCATGGAAAGTTACGACCTGGCGATCATCGGAACCGGTTCCGGCAACAGCATTCTCGACGACCGCTATGCCAAGAAGCGGGTGGCGCTCTGCGAGCAGGGAGTCTTCGGCGGCACTTGCCTCAACGTCGGCTGCATTCCCACCAAGATGTTCGTCTACGCCGCAGAGGTGGCCGCGACCATCCGCTCGGCATCGCGTTACGGCATCGACGCGCACGTCGACCGGGTGCGATGGGACGACATCGTCTCGCGGGTGTTCGGCCGTATCGACCCGATTGCGATCGGCGGTGAGGACTATCGGCGGGCGCAACCCAACGTCGACGTATACGACGCCCACACCCGCTTCGCCGCGGTCCAGGATGACGGTCGGTATCTGCTGCGCACTGACGACGGCGAAGAGTTCACCACCGAGAAGGTGGTCATCGCCGCGGGCGCGCGGCCGGTGGTTCCGCCGGCCATCCTGGACTGCGGGGTGCATTTCTACACCAGCGACGACATCATGCGGATATCTGAGCTGCCGAAACACATGGTGATCGTCGGTGGCGGTTTCGTGGCTTGCGAATTCGCGCACATCTTCTCCGCGCTCGGGGTCAAAATCACGATGGTGATCCGCGGCGGCTCACTGCTGCGGCACCTCGATGACACGTTGTCCAGCCGCTTCACCCGGATCGCGTCGAGCAAGTGGGAAGTGCGCAGCCATCGCAACATTCTCGGCTCGCACGAAAGCCGCTCCGGGGGCATCGTGCTGGAGCTCGACGACGGCTCGGATTTGAAGGCGGACGTCGTGCTGGTGGCTACCGGGCGGCGTTCCAACGGCGATCAATTGGACGCCGAGAAGGCCGGCATAGAGCTCAACGATGGACGTGTCGTCGTCGACGAATACCAACGGACCACTGCCCGTAACGTTTTCGCTCTCGGCGATGTGTCATCGCCGTATGAACTCAAGCACGTCGCCAACCACGAAGCGCGCGTGGTTCAGCGCAATCTGGCTCATGACTGGGATGACACCGCGTCAATGGTCGCCACCGATCACCGCAACGTTCCCGCCGCGGTGTTCACCGATCCGCAGATCGCCTACGTCGGGCTGACTGAGAATGAAGCCGTCGCAGCAGGTTTCGATGTTTCCTGCAAGATCCAGGACTACGCCGATGTCGCCTACGGCTGGGCCGCCGAAGACACCGTCGGCATCGTGAAGCTCGTCTCGGACTCTGAAACCGGCCGACTGCTCGGTGCACACATCATGGGACACCAGGCCTCGTCGATCATCCAGCCGCTGATTCAGGCGATGGCCTTCGGCCTGAGTGTGCACGATATGGCGCGAGGTCAATACTGGATTCACCCGGCGCTGCCCGAAGTCGTCGAGAACGCACTACTGGGACTGTCGGACTGACACCGTCGGCGCTGAGGTCAGGCGACGCTGCCCCACGGCCGGTTACGACGCCGGCTGTCGACTGACCACAGATGACCGCACTGGGGACATTGCAAATGCAGTAGCCATGCCTGGTTGCTTAGCAGGAACTGCCAGTGCGCACGGCAATTCTGATTACTCTTACACTCCGTGCAACCGCCGCCGTGGTTGCACTTCGGGCAGCGGAACCAGGCGCGGCGAGCCGAATCGGCCGTGGGATCAATCGGGAACACAACCGGACACCCGATCCGGAAGCACCCCGGCGGCTACCAGATCGTCGTAGATTTGCTGCTGGTCGTCGTCGAGATCGGAATACAGCATCGTGTAGGCGCGATCCTCTTCGGCAAGTACTTCCAGCGGATCCCAGTCATCGCCGACCGCCTCGAGAATGGCAGCCCGCCGGCGCGCCTCATCCGAGGTCAGGTCATATGCGAACGCCACATGAGGGCCAAGAGTCATCACCAGTTCTCCCCGTGCCGGAATACCGCTACGGGTAACCAGGATCTTTATTACGAACCACAGCCGGCAATGATTTCCGTCACAGTAGGCAGTTGATGTTGGTCACAGTTCTCCGCCATTGGGCGGCGCGCACGGTCATGCCAGATGCTGACAATTGGGCAACCACGTGACGACCGGTGGCCCGTCTCCTGTTGTGCGAGCTCCCGAACGCCTCCATTGTGCTCTCCGCAATGAGGCCAGGGAACAGGCCATTTCCTGTGGATTGACGACATTTCGTCTGGTCCGCGATTCTCACGGCGTCTGAGGTGTACAACAGTGGCCATGGGCCTCAGGTGCCATGGCTCCGGGACTCGGCGGTGATCCGGCGTGCATGAGCTGTCGCTGTGCGAGGCGATCGCCGGCGTAGTCAAGCCGCACGCCGGCGGTCGCCATGTCGATGTGGTCCGCGTGCGGATCGGCGCGCTTCGCCAGGTGGTTCCCGAGTCGCTTTCGTTTTGCTGGACGCTCCTACGCGACTTCGAGGACATGCCCGACGCCGAGTTGGAACTCGAGTTGGTCACCGCCGAGGTGAGGTGCCGCTGCTGCGGCGACCAGTCGACGATCGCCTCCCAGTGGTCGTTGCTATGTCCGCGTTGCGAGAGCGCTGACGTCGAGGTGCTGTGCGGCAACGAGTTTTTGGTGACATCATTCGACGTTTCGTGAAAGGTACTGGGAATGGGTAGATTTCACCGGCACGACGACGGAACCATGCATGCCCACGACCACGGCGACCACGCGCACACCCATGCCGGCGACCACGGCGATCACGACGGCTATCACACCGGCTCTCAGCGGATCGACGTCTTGGAAGCGATCTTCGCCGAGAACGACGTCCGGGCTAGTTATAACCGTAAAGCATTTGACGACAACGGCATTCGCGCGATCAACCTGATGAGCTCTCCCGGTTCGGGGAAGACGACGGTGCTGCAAGCCACCCTTGACGAACTCGCCGGCGAGATCGCCGTCGGGGTGATCGAGGGTGACATCGCCACCGACCTCGACGCCGCCAAACTCCGTGGCCGAGGCGCCCAGGTCTCATTACTGAATACCGCGAACGGATTCGGCGGTGAATGTCATTTGGACGCACCTATGGTCAATCGCGCACTGAACGGGCTAGAGCTACCCAGCCTTGACCTTGTGATCATCGAAAACGTCGGAAACCTGGTGTGTCCGGCCGAATTCGACGTCGGCGAACACGCGAAGGCGATGGTGTATTCGGTCACCGAAGGTGATGACAAACCACTGAAGTACCCGGTGATGTTCCGCGCGGTCGACGTGGTCCTTCTCAACAAGACGGATTTGGTGCCGTATTTGGACGTCGACATCGACTCCTATGTTGCCCAAGTTCGGGCGGTCAATCCGACGGCGGCCATTTTGCCAATTAGTGCTCGCACCGGTGTCGGCATGGCCGACTGGTTCGGCTGGCTGCGGCGGTTCGCGGCGGGCAGCGCCTAGGGCATCGGCGGCCGACGGCTCAATTGCGCGACGCGGCCGTTGCCGCACCGGTGGTTCCGCGGTAGTGCGACGGCCATTCGATTGTGGGCGGATCGAGGCAGGAATTGCGCGACGCGGCTTACAGTTTCTTTTCGCCTCGACTGGTGCCGGCGCTGTGGGCCGGTCCCACCCGGTCGTCGCCGAGGTCCGTCTCCGGTTGCTCCCCGGCAGGTTGCTCGTCACCGGGTGACGCCGTCGCCCCTCCAGGCGTGGCTTCAGGCGCAGGAGATTTGTACCCCGGCGACTCAGCCGGTTTCACGCCTCCTCCGGCCCCGGTTTCACCGGGAGGCTTGGCTTCGGTCTGGCGTCCTTCGTAAGGCGGTACTGCTGGCGCGGTCGCTTGCGGCGTAAGGTTCCCGGCGCCGCCGACTTGGCCTTCGTCGGCGCCACCGTGCGACGGGACTGATTCGTCGCCTTGGATTGCGCCTTCCGGCCGGTCGGTGGGCCCGCCACTCGGCCGGTCGGATCCGGTGTCGCGCGATCCCATCTCGCCCCGCTCGGACTGCGGTTCCTCCGGCAGCTGATCGCCAGGTGTGGTGTCGGCCATGATCCCTCCTCGTGGCCGATCGCGCCCGCTGCGCGACAGGCCACCTTTTGGCGTACCCGGGGGGATGAGGGCCAAACCTCGTGGACCGCCACAAGACGCCATTGCGGCAGTGTTGTTCGATCACATAGCCGGATTTCGCTTTGTGATGCGTTGCAGCACATGGCGATAAACTGGAACCTTCGAGCAGGCGACCGAGAACCGGGCACGCCACTGCCGCCCAATATACTTACCCAATCGAGATGCAAACCGATTGCAGGACAATAGATGCAAATGATTCGCAGGACTCTCGGCGCCGTGCAGACTACTCCCCATACGCAGCGGAGAACACCGAAATCCGAGAGCCCGTACCAGATCTCCGGGTTGTCGATGAATCGTTGACAAGGCTGTTCAGCGGGAGTAGACCCAGGAATAGCGCCGCGTAAGCGGGCCGAAAGTCGACTCCGGCAGCGTAGGGGTCAACGCGCGGCCCCGGGAAGCTGCGGCATGCCAACAGAAGCAGCAGTCAAAGCGGAAGAAACATTGATTCACGTTCTGTGGATCAACGCGGGTCTCAGTTGTGACGGCGATTCGGTGGCGTTGACTGCCGCCACCCAACCCAGTGTCGAGGAGATCGCGCTGGGCGCGCTTCCCGGGCTGCCGAAGGTCGCCGTGCACTGGCCGCTGATCGATTTCGAATGCGGGCCCAATGGGGGCGCGGACGATTTCCTCGAGTGGTTCTTCAAGGCCGATCGTGGCGAGCTGGAGCCGTTCGTCCTGGTGGTCGAGGGCTCGATTCCCAACGAGGCGATCAAGGACGAGGGGTACTGGTGTGGGTTCGGCAACAACCCGGCGACCGGGCAGCCGATGACCACCAGTGAGTGGCTTGACCGATTGACACCCAAGGCAACCGCGGTGGTCGCGGTGGGAACGTGCGCCACCTATGGCGGCATCCACGCAATGGCCGGCAACCCGACCGGCGCGATGGGCGTCCCCGACTACCTGGGCTGGGAATGGAAGAGCAAGGCCGGAATCCCGATCGTGTGCGTCCCGGGCTGCCCGATCCATCCGGACAACCTGTCGGAGACGCTGACCTATCTGCTCTACATGGCCACCGGCCAGGCACCGATGATCCCGCTTGATGACGCGCTGCGCCCACAGTGGTTGTTCGGCCAAACCGTGCACGAGGGGTGTGATCGGGCCGGTTACTACGAGCAGGGTGACTTCGCCACCGAGTACGGATCACCGAAATGCATTGTGAAGCTGGGTTGCTGGGGGCCGGTGGTCAAATGCAATGTGCCCAAGCGAGGTTGGATCAACGGCATCGGTGGGTGCCCGAACGTCGGCGGGATCTGCATCGGCTGCACGATGCCGGGCTTCCCGGACAAGTTCATGCCGTTCATGGACGAGCCGCCGGGCGGCAAGGTCTCGACCGCCGCGTCGGGGTTGTACGGCGGGGTCATTCGCAACCTGCGTCACATCACCGGGCGCACCGTCGATAAGGAACCGCGCTGGCGACACAAGGGCGACACACTCACCACGGGCGCTCGCCGCACTTGGTAGTGCGCACGAATTCAGCTTGAAACTAGGGAGCACAGTTCGATGACAACGATCATCCCCGAGCCGTCCCACGCGAAGCGCGAGCCCGGCCAACTCGTCGAGATGGCCTGGGATCCGATCACCCGGATCGTCGGCAGCCTCGGCATTTACACCAAGATCGACTTCGAGAACCGTGAAGTCGTTGAGTGTCATAGCACTTCGTCGATCTTCCGCGGTTACTCGATCTTCATGAAGGGGAAGGATCCGCGCGACGCGCACTTCATCACCAGCCGCATCTGCGGCATCTGCGGTGACAACCACGCCACCTGCTCATGCTATGCGCAGAACATGGCGTACGGCGTCAAGCCTCCGCATCTGGGTGAGTGGATCGTCAACCTGGGCGAGGCTGCGGAATACATGTTCGACCACAACATCTTTCAAGAGAATCTGGTCGGTGTGGACTTCTGCGAGAAGATGGTCTCCGAGACCAACCCCAGTGTGCTCGCGAAAGCCGAGAACACCCGGGCGCCGCATGCCGACGCGCACGGGTACAAGACGATCGCCGACATCATGCGCTCGCTCAATCCGTTCAGCGGCGAGTTCTACCGCGAGGCGTTACAAGTCAGCCGCTACACACGGGAGATGTTCTGCCTCATGGAGGGCAGGCACGTGCACCCGTCCACGTTGTACCCGGGTGGCGTCGGCACGGTGGCGACCATCCAGCTGATGACCGACTACATGAGTCGGCTGATGCGCTATGTCGAATTCATGAAGAAGGTCGTCCCTATGCACGACGACCTGTTCGACTTCTTCTACGAGGCGCTACCGGGTTACGAGAACGTCGGTCTGCGGCGCACGCTGCTGGGCTGCTGGGGCTCCTTCCAGGACCCGGAGTACTGCAACTTCGAATATAAGGACATGGAGCAGTGGGGCCGCAAAATGTTCGTCACGCCCGGCGTGGTCGTCGACGGCAAGCTGGTCACCACATCGCTGGTCGACATCAACCTGGGTATCCGGATCCTGTTGGGCAGTTCGTATTACGACGACTGGAACGAACAGGAGATGTTCGTCAAAACCGATCCGTTGGGTAATCCGGTGGACCGGCGGCACCCGTGGAACCAACACACCAACCCGCATCCGCAGAAACGCGACATGGACGGCGGCAATTACAGCTGGGTGATGTCTCCGCGCTGGTTCGACGGCAAGGACCACCTGGCTCTCGACACCGGCGGCGGCCCGCTGGCCCGGCTCTGGTCGACCGCGCTGGCCGGTCTGGTCGACGTCGGCTACGTCAAGTCCACCGGGCATTCGGTCCAGATCAACCTGCCGAAGACCGCTCTGAAAGGGCCGGTCGAGTTCGAATGGAAAATTCCTGAGCGCGGGTCCAACACGATCGAGCGCGACAGAGCGAGGACCTACTTTCAGGCCTATGCAGCGGCGTGCGCGTTGCACTTCGCCGAAAAAGCACTGGTCGAGATACGGGCTGGGCGCACCAAGACGTGGGAGAAGTTCGACGTGCCCAAGGATGGCATCGGCTGCGGCTTCACCGAGGCCGTTCGCGGAGTGCTCAGCCACCACATGGTGATTCGGGACGGCAAGATCGCCAACTACCATCCCTATCCGCCCACCCCGTGGAATGCCAACCCGCGCGACAGCTTCGGCACGCCGGGTCCCTACGAAGACGCCGTGCAGGGACAGCCGATTTTCGAGGAGAACGATCGGGAGCACTTCAAGGGCATCGACATCATGCGCACGGTGCGCAGCTTCGACCCGTGCCTGCCCTGTGGTGTGCACATGTACCTCGGTGGGGGCAAGACACTGGAGCGGCTGCACTCACCGACACAAGCGGCGACCGGGGAGTGATGTATGGCTGATCGCCTCGAGGAGCTGGCGGGGGATGCGCTGTGGCGCTCGGCGGGCGATCGGATCCAGACGCTGTTGGATGCGACGTCGGCCGGTGGGACGGTCGCGCGTGAGCGCGCCGAGCAGTTGGTTGGCGAGGTCGTCGAACTCTACGGCGCGGCCTTGTCGCGGGTAATGGCGGCACTCGGCGCTCGGGCGGACACCGCCATGCTGAACTCCCTGATCGCCGACGACTTGGTAGCCAGCCTTCTGCTCGTGCATGGACTGCACCCCCACGACGTGCGTCGCCGGGTCTCCGACGCACTCGACCGGGTCCGGCCGTATCTGGGCTCGCACGGTGGCGACGTGCATCTGCTCGACATCGACGGCGATACCGTGAAGCTTCAGTTCGCCGGAAGCTGCAAGAGTTGCCCGTCGTCGGCTGTGACGCTGGAGCTGGCGGTGGAGGATGCGATTCGCGCTGCCGCACCGGAGGTTTCGTCGATCGAGGTGGTCGCCCCCGAAGCCGCGCCAGCTGAGCCGACGACGGTCATCCCGGCGGAATCGCTGCTGGCTCAAGTCCATGCCAGAGGTCACGCCAACGGCGGCAAAGCGGCGACCTGGCATCCGCTGCCCGATTTGGCCGACCTGGCTCCCGGCGAAGTCGGCGGCTTCTCGGTTGCCGGCGTCATGGTGCTGGCTTGCCGGGTCGGCGACCAGTTGTACGCCTATCGCGACCACTGCCCGGCCTGCGACGGATCCATGGCCGGCGCCGCCCTGCACCGACGGGTGGGCACCGCTGAGCCAGTGTTGCGATGTCCCCGCTGTCGGGCGCATTTCGACGTCGTACACGCCGGGGCGAGTCTCGACGACGGCCTCCCGCGACACCTCGATCCCATCCCCCTGCTACTGCGCGATGGCGTGCTGTCCATCGCGGTACCGGCCGAGCCGATGGGCGCGCCGGCATGACGCGCGCCGGCGACGATCAACAGGGCGATGCGATCCGAACAGGGCAGGAGGAGCGGCGCAAATGACCACTCCCTACGACGTCCTGAGCCGAATCACCAGCAATCGGCGGGCACCGCAACCGGCCGGAGAGCGGTGCGAAATGTGCTCGGAGGCGATCGCCGATGAGCACCAGCATGTGGTGAATGTGGCGGGCCGGCAACTACTGTGCGTGTGCCGCGGTTGCTATCTGCTGTTCACCGACAGCCACGCGCAACTGCGTTACCGCTCGGTTCCGGACCGGTATCTGTCATTTCCCAACTTCGCGCTTGATCGCCGCACGTGGGAGGCACTGCAGATCCCGGTCGGTCTGGCGTTCTTCTTCCGCAACTCCGCGCTGGATCGCACCGTCGCGTTCTACCCGGGGCCTGCGGGCGCAACCGAATCCGATCTCGACCTCGACGCGTGGACCGCGATCAATTCGGCCGACCACCGAGTGGGCCTGCTCGCCGATGACGTCGAGGCGCTGCTGGTGCGAGTGCGCGGGGACGAGCAGCCCGATTGCTATCTGGTACCCATCGACGCGTGCTACGAGTTCATCGGTGGATTGCGGATGCTGTGGCGTGGCTTCGACGGCGGCCAGGAGGCGCGCGAGTTCATCGCCGCCTTCTTCGATCAGCTCGCTGACCGCAGTGTGGAGCAGTGTCGATGACCGCGCCGGCGACGATCAACAGGGCAGTGCGATCCGAGCAGGGCAGGAGGAGCGGAGCTCATGGCTGAGCCCACCGCCCAGGCGACCGGCTTGGTGTTCACCGTCCTCGACGTGGTCCCCGAGCCCTACGCGGCTGCACCGGTATTGACCGCGCGCATCCGTGTTTCGGCGCCCGACCACGAACCGGTGCAGGCAATCGCGCTGCGCTGCCAGGTCCGCATCGAACCTTTGCGACGCGGCTATTCCGACTCCGAAGCGGCGGGGCTGAGTGATTTGTTCGGGCCGCGGGAGCGCTGGGCCACCACCCAACGTACGTTTTTGTGGCAGCACTGCACAGCGATGGTGCCAGCGTTCGTCCACGCTACCGAAATGACGCTGCCTCTGGAGTGCACCTACGATTTCGAGGTTGCCGCCGCCAAGTACCTGCATGCGCTGCGTGACGGTGCCATGCCACTGCAATTCTTGTTCAGCGGAACGGTTTTCACGTCGGGCGAACGCGGCTTCTCCGTTCAGCAGGTGTCGTGGGACTGCGAGGACCGCTACGACATGCCGGTAGCGGTGTGGCGGGAGCTGATCCGACAGCATTATCCCGAGACCGGATGGGTGCGCCTGTCCCACGACACGATCACCGCGTTGGCCGCCTACAAATCGACGCGCGGTCTGTTGAGCATCGAGGACGCGGTCACCGCGCTGCTGGACGCCGCACGCCAGGAGGCGCGATGACCGCCGATTGGGACCGGGCCCGCGCCGTCGCCGACGCCGTCCTGTACGAGGGCTACCTGCTCTACCCATACCGGGCGACGTCGAGCAGAAACCAATCCCGTTGGCAATGGGGTGTTCTGGGCCCGGCCGGTGCGGCCGATGCCGGAATCGGCGAAGACGACACCATCGCAGCGCAATTTCTCGTCGACGGGGCGCAGGCGATCACCCTGGTGGTGCGGTTCCTGCAACTGCAACACCGCCGTCCCGAGCGCGACACCGGCGTCGGGAGCTTCGAACCCGTCGACGAACTGGTCACATCGTCCGGTTCATGGCTGACGTGGGACGAAGCGGTCGAACACGAGGAATCCTTTGGCCCTTTCGCACTCGACGATTCGGGTCAGCCATGGACCTTGTCGTTGACCGCCGCCGGGTCAACCAGCGTCGAACCAGTCGAAGGCGGTCGGCTCATACGGGACCGGCGAGAGGTGAACGCTCGCTTGACCATACGCATCGAGCCAGAGGGCCCGCTGCAACGGGTATCGGTATGCATTACCAACGTAGGTAAACCTGCTGCAGACAAGGATGAAGCGATCGCGCGATCCTTGATCGGCACCCATGTCATCGCAGAAGCCATTGATGGCCAGTTCGTCTCGCTCCTCGAGCCGCCGCGCAATGCCGTCGACGCGGTGTCTCGATGCAGCCGGCACCGTTGTTTCCCGGTGCTGGCTGGCGCGGCGGGCGCCAAAGATTTGCTGCTGATCTCCCCGATCATCCTCTACGACCACCCCGAGGTCGCCGAACAGAGCGAAACCGCGTTATACGACTGCACCGAGATCGACGAAATCCTGACCCTGCGGGTGATGACCATGACGGACCGGGAGAAGGCTGAGGCCAGGGCCACCGACCCGCGGGCCGCGGAGATCATTGACCGCTGTGATGCCATGTCGCCCGAGGCTATGTCGCGCCTGCACGGTGCCCTGCGGGATCCACGGGCGCCCGAGAATCTGATTCCCGAAATTCCCGACGGCGTTGATTGGTGGGATCCGTTAGCCGACAACGCGGTACAACCCGACCTGGATGCGGTCCTGATAAATGGTGTCCGGGTGGCAAGGGGTAGTCGAGTGCTTCTGCATCCGTCACGTCGGGCAGACGCACAAGACCTTTTCTTTGCGGAGAAGACGGCTCGCGTCACCTCGGTGCACGAAGACGTCGACGGCAACCAGCACGTCGGTGTTGTCGTCGAGGACGATCCGGCTGCCGACTTACACGAGTGGTACGGCCGCTACCTGTACTTCTCGCCCGACGAAGTGGAACCACTCGAAATCATTGCTATAGAAGGGAATTGAAGATGGCAATCGTAGGATGGGTGTTTATCGGCCTTCTGGGACTACTCGCGCTGGCCGGAGTTGTGGTAGGGCTGATATCGCTGCCGGACGCGCGGCGGTACCTGAAGATCCGGCACATGTAGTTTCGACGGACCCACGGTTTCAGTGCCCATCCTGGTAGCCGGCATCGGCAACATATTCCTCGGTGACGACGGGTTCGGCTCCGAGGTAGTCCGGCGCGTCGCAGTCCAGCAGGGCAACGCGGGTGCGCGAGTGGTCGACTACGGCATCGGGGGCATGCACTTGGCCTACGACTTGCTCGACGACTGGGATGCGCTGGTCCTCGTCGACGCGATACCGAGCCGCGGGTGCCCGGGCGCCCTACACGTCTTCGAGGCTGACCATGGATCAGATTCCGCCACAACCGGTCTGGATGCCCACAGCATGGATCCCGCGGCGGTGTTCGACAGCCTGAAGGCACTCGGCGGCGCACCGCCCTACACGGTCGTCGTCGGCTGCGAGGTCGGAAGCGTTGACGAAGGTATCGGCCTTACCGAGGCCGTCGCGGCCGCGGTGCCACGAGCCATCGACGCTGTCGAGAAGCTCGTCGCGGGACTGCGGACTCGATCGCCGGCGGCATCGGTCGAAGGGCAGGGCTGAACGATGTGTCTGGGCATACCGGGCCAAGTGGTCAGCATGCTGAACGGTTACGAGGGCCAGCTCGCACTGGTCGACGTTGCCGGAAAGCAACGCAAGGTAAATGTCGGCATGTTGGTGGAGGAAACGTTGGCACCCGGTGACTGGGTGATCATCCACATGGGCTTCGCCGTCGAGAAGACCGACCAAACCGGCGCCGAACAGGCGATGACGGGTCTGGAGCTGATCGGCCGGAGCAGCGATGATGACTGACACGCTGGTGCTGTCCAACACCGTCCGGCAACGGTTCACCGTCACCGGTGTCGTTCAGGGCGTGGGGTTCCGTCCGTTCGTCCACCGGATCGCCACCGAGCTGGGACTGAACGGATTTGTCGGCAACGATTCGGGCGCGGTCTTCCTCGAAGTGCAGGGGCCTGGCGCACGCATTGACGAATTCCGTCGCCGGCTGCGCACAGATGCGCCACCATTGGCGGCCATCCGTGCTGTCCGGGTCGTCGACGTCGACGCTGACACGCGCTGTGACAATGGGTTTCGCATCGTGGAAAGCCAACCCGCCGCCGGTGCCACCACCCCGATTCCGCCCGACATCGCCATCTGCGCCGACTGCATCACCGAATTATTCGATCCGAAGGATCGCCGCTACCGCCACCCCTTTGTGACATGCACTAATTGCGGTCCCCGGTTCACCATCATCCGTGCCCTGCCCTACGACCGACCGGCCACCACGATGTCGGCGTTCAGCATGTGCGAACGCTGCGCCGCCGAATACCACGATCCCACCAACCGCCGCTTCCACGCGCAGCCGATCGCCTGCCCGGGCTGTGGGCCGAGGCTGTGGTTCGCCGCGCAGGACGGGCGGGTCGAAGGAACCGATGCCGCGCTGCGGGCCACCCAGCAGGTGCTGGCCGCGGGCGCCGTTGTCGCAATCAAAGGCATCGGTGGCTATCACCTGGCATGCCGGGTCGACGACGAGGCAGCGGTCGGTGCGCTGCGGGCCCGTAAAGCACGGCGCGCCAAGCCCTTCGCCGTCCTGGTGCGGGATCTAGACATCGCGCGCAGCTACGCACACGTCGACGACGCCGAAGCCGCGGTGCTCTCCAGTGCCGCGCGGCCCATCGTGCTGCTGCGGCGCCTCCGCAATGCGCCGCTCGCCGACGCCGTCGCACCAGGCAGCCCGCTGATCGGGTTGATGCTGCCGTACTCGCCGATCCACCACCTGCTGCTCGCGCCGGTTCCAGGTGTCGATCTACCGGCACCCGATGGCTTGGTGCTGACCAGCGCCAACCGCTGCGATGAGCCCATCTGCTTCACCGAAGCCGATGCTCTGCAACGTCTTCCATTATTAAGCGACGCGGTGCTCGACTACGACCGGCCTATTCATGTGCCCTGCGACGACTCAGTGGTACGGGTTGTCGACGATCGTGAACTGCCGATCCGGCGGTCCCGCGGCTATGCGCCGCTGCCCGTCGACCTCGGTCGCGACGGCCCAGCGGTGCTGGCGGTCGGCGGCGAACTGAAGAACACCTTCTGCCTGACCGACGGTGCACGCGCATACCTGTCCGGGCACATCGGTGACATGGAGACGCTCGAAACCCTGCGGGCATTCGAACGAGCGGTGGGCCAACTCAGTGAAATCCGCCACCAGCCGGTGCGATTGGCCGCCGACCTGCATCCCGGGTATCACACCCGCAGTTGGGCGGAGCGCCGTGCCGGCGATCGGCCACTCGATCTGATTCAGCATCACCACGCCCATGTGGTCTCGCTGCTGGCCGAGCACGAGCGCATCGGCGAACCCATTATCGGAGTTGCGTTCGACGGAACCGGTTATGGCTGCGATCAGACGATCTGGGGCGGCGAGATTCTCAAGCTCGGCCCTGACAGTCACCGGTTTGTCCGGGCCGGCCACCTGTTGGCGGTGCCGCTGCCGGGAGGTAATGCGGCCGTGCGCAATCCGTGGCGGATGGCGCTGTCTCATTTGTGGATGGCCGGAATCGACTGGACACCGGATTTACATCCGGTGACTGCCGCGACGCCGGCCGAATTGCGCCTGACCCGTTCACAATTGGAGAGCAACACGGGCTGCGTGCCGTGCTCGAGCATGGGGCGCCTGTTCGACGCAGTCGCATCGCTGCTGGACGTGCGGCACCGGATCGACTACGAAGGCCAGGCCGCCATCGAACTCGAGGCGCTCGCCGACTCGATCGGCGACACGCCGGGCCCGCACCTGAGACTGGCCGTACACCCCGACGGAGTGATCGACCCCGCCGGCATGCTGCGGGAAATGGTGTCAGCCCTGCGCGCAGGTGTGCCACCGGCGGTGCTCGCCGCCGAATTCCACCGGGCGGTCGCGGTCGCCGTCGTCGAAGCGGTGCACATGGTCGCCGGGCCGGTGCGGTTGGCAGGCCTCACCGGCGGGGCTTTCCAGAACGTACTGCTGCTGCGGCTGTGCCGAGAACGCCTCCAGCGAGCCGGATTCACGGTGCTGACCCATCACATAGTGCCACCAAACGACGGCGGGCTGGCGCTGGGGCAGGCCGCGATCTCCGTGTTGACGGCGCTGGAAGAGGCTGAGTCGTGACGACCATGACTGCGATCGACCGTGGGCTTGATGACGAGCTTGCCGCTGATTTGGCCGCGAGTGCCTTCACCCTGGCCAAGCGGTTCGCGGCGGGGGCCACTATGTGGTCCATTGCGCCGTCGTCGGAGCCCCATGCGATGCACATCGCGGTCGAGTTCGTGCATCCGGTGATCATGGGAAAGCGCGCATTGCCGGCCGTCGCGCTGACCGGACCGAATCTCGTTGATTTGGTGCGGGTTTCGGTGCAGCCCGGCGACATCGTAATCGGGGTGGGCGCCGCCGCTGACCTCGACCTGCGTTCGGTGATGCGCCGCAGCCCGGCCTGGGGCGCCACCACAATCTGGATCGGCAGCGGGGAACGGCCCACCGCGGGTGGAGCCGATCACGTGCTGTGGCTCGACGACCCCGACCCGCGTATACCGGCGACCGGCGGCTTCGTGCTGTTTTATCACCTGTTATGGGAACTGACCCATGTGTGCTTCGAGCACTCCGGACTGCTCAATCCCGAATCATCCGAACAAGTTTGCGTCACGTGCAGTGACGAGGGACGCATCGGTGAGGTGGTGTCGCCGTCGGCCGACGGGATGGCCGCGGTGCGCACGGCGCGGGGCGTCGAGAAGGTGGTGACGGCGCTGATCGACCCGGTCGCCGCCGGCGAGCTGGTCCTGGTGCACGCCGGGACGGCGATCATTCGCCTCGAGGAGGACCTCTGATGGAACGCGCCGGCGAAGAGCCCACCAACTTCCTGTATCCGTTCATCGATGCACAGGAGGAAGACCCGCGATCGCTGCTTGCCGATCTCGCCGCGTCAGCGCAGGCGAAGGCCGCCGAGAGCATGGCACTGCGGCGCACCACGTTGGCCGCCAGCGCCGAGTTGTTGGAGCAGGCTGGTACCGAGATGGCGCGCCGCTTCGCGGCCGGCGGCCGGCTGTTCACCTTCGGAAACGGCGGCAGCTGCACCGATTCCACCACCTTGGCCGCTTTGTTCTCCCGCCCGCCGGCCGGCAAGCCGCTACCCGCATGGTCGTTGACCGCCGATCAGGCGATTATGACCGCGCTGGGCAACGACGTCGGGTTCGAGCTGGTGTTCGCCAGGCAGTTGATCGCCCGCGCCAAGGCCGGTGACATCGCGATCGCCATGTCGACCAGCGGCAATTCAGCCAACTTGCTGGCCGCGCTGGCCGAGGCGCGACAACGCGGTATGTACACCGTCGGCTTCGCCGGCTATGACGGCGGCGCCTTCACCAACAATCCAAACGTGGACGCCTGCTTCACCGTTCGCTCGCAAAGCGTGCACCGGATTCAGGAATCGCAAGCGTTGCTGGGCTACCAGCTGTGGTCAGCCACCCAGCAACGGTCCGACGATCGAGGATTGGGGGCCGCATGACCAAGCCAGCCGGTGAATACTTGTCGTCGGGTCCGCGGTTTGCCGAGGGCGAGGTGATCGAACGGATCGAGTCGTTCCGAAGGCGTCGCCCCCGGTTGCTCGACGACCATGTGAACTTGGCGCACGGAGCGGGCGGCAAGGCCTCGGCCGCGCTGATCGACGCGGTGTTCATGGAGGCATTCCGCAACCCGCTGCTCGAGTCACTCGGCGACGGGGCGGTCCTCACCCTGCCCGGCGGCGAGCGGCTGGCGATGTCCACTGATTCATTTGTGGTGCAGCCCCGACGTTTTCCCGGCGGTTCCATCGGGCAGCTCGCAGTGCACGGCACGTGCAACGACGTCGCCATGTCCGGTGCGGTGCCGTCTTGGGTCTCGGCGGCATTTGTGTTGGAAGAGGGTTTTCCGATCGCCGAATTGAAGGACATCGTCGCCGACATGGCCGCTGCGGCGGCCAACGCGGGTGTGCAGATCGTCACCGGCGACACCAAGGTGGTGCCCAAGGGGGCCGCCGACGGCATGTTCGTCACCACCACCGGAGTCGGCGTCGTTCCGGCGGGACGCAAACTTTCGACCGCGTCGATACGCCCGGGTGACAAGGTGCTGTTGTCAGGTTCCATGGGTGATCACGGCATGGCGGTGATGCTGGCCCGGGGCGACTTGGCCATCGAGGCCGACATCCATTCCGACACGGCCTGCTTGAGCCCGCTGGTGGAACTGCTGATGGCAGCCGCGCCATCGACGCGGTGGCTGCGGGACGCCACCCGAGGCGGGGTCGGGACCGTCTGCAACGAATTGGCTCAGGCCTGCGGCCTGGGGGTGCTGCTGGAAGAGGAGCGACTGCCCGTGCGGCCCATGGTCAATGGCGCGTGCGAGCTGCTCGGCATTGATCCCCTCTACGTCGCCAACGAGGGCAAGTTCGTCGCCGTCGTCGCACCCGAGGAGGCTGACGTCGGGCTGGCCGCCTTGCGCTCGCATCCGCTGGGCGCCGATGCGGCCGAGGTCGGAGAAATCGTCACCGAACCGTCTGAAACCGTCGTCCTACGTACCGGATTCGGCGGCACCCGGATCGTCGACATGCTCGTCGGCGACCCACTGCCGCGAATCTGCTGAGCTGACGTGGCGATCGCAAGCGCGGCGGAGCCGGGTGCAGCGGGTCGTCACACAAGAGGAGGAGATCGTCGATGTGCCTTGGAATTCCGGGTCGGATCGTTGAGGTCATTGATCCCGCCAATTATTTGGCAAAGGTAGACGTCAGCGGTGTACAGCGCATGATCAGCGTGCGGTTGCTGGAAAGCGACATGCCCGAGCCCGACGACTGGGTGCTGGTCCATGTCGGTTTCGCGATGGCGAAGATCGACGAGACTGAGGCGTTGCTCACCCTGGCCGCCGTCAAAAAGCTCGGCGAGGCCTACACCACCGAAGTCGAGGCCTTCGACTCGTCGGCGATTGTCTAAGGGAGGCGACGATGAAATTTGTTGACGAATTCCGCGATCCGGCTGCGGCCCGCAAGCTGTTGGCTGCCATCGAGAATCTGGCGAAACGCGGCTCCGACCACTTCAAGTTCATGGAGGTGTGCGGCGGGCACACTCACACCATTTACCGGCACGGCATCGAACACCTACTGCCTGACAATGTCGAACTGGTCCACGGGCCCGGGTGTCCGGTCTGCGTGATCCCGATGGGACGTATCGACGACGCGATGTGGCTGGCCGGCCAATCCGACGTGATCTTCACCTGTTTCGGCGACATGATGCGGGTGCCCGGGTCGGCAGGCAGTCTGCTCGACGCCAAGGCACGCGGTGCCGATGTCCGGTTCGTCTACTCCCCGCTCGACGCGCTCAAGATTGCTGTCGACAACCCCGACAAGCACGTGGTGTTCTTCGCCATCGGCTTCGAGACCACTGCCCCGTCGACCGCTGTGACGCTGGTCCGTGCCCGCGAACTTGGCCTGCGAAATTTCAGTGTGTTCTGCAACCACGTCACGATCGTGCCGCCGATCAAAGCCATCCTGGAATCACCGGACCTGCGGCTGTCCGGCTTCATCGGTCCCGGGCATGTTTCAACCGTGGTGGGCAACCGGCCGTACCGGTTCGTGACCGAGATATACCGAAAGCCGTTGGTGGTGGCCGGGTTCGAGCCACTGGATATTTTGGCGGCGGTCACCATGCTGCTGCGCCAGATCCGAGAAGGCCGTTGCGAGGTGGAAAATCAATACAAACGAGTAGTGCCCGAGCACGGCAACCCTGCGGCGCTGGCGCTGATGGGAAGGGTGTTCGCCCTGCGTCCGCACTTCGAATGGCGTGGGCTGGGGTTCATCTCCCAGAGTGCGCTGCGGCTGCACGACGACTTCGCGGAGTTTGACGCCGAACTCCGGTTCTCGATGCCCGGCGTGCGGGTCGCCGACCCCAAGGCGTGTCAGTGCGGCGAGGTGCTCAAAGGTGTGCTCAAGCCATGGGAATGCAAAGTTTTCGGTACCGCCTGCACTCCGGAGACGCCTATCGGCACCTGCATGGTGTCACCCGAGGGAGCATGCGCGGCCTACTACAACTTCGGCCGCATGCATCGTGATGCAGCGAAGCTAGTGAGTCAAACAAGGCGGGGCTGACAGTTGGACCCTGCGAGCCTCGGCGCCGAGATGTTCGCTCGGTACGCCCACGCGCCCAACGCCCTGGGCTATTGCGGTCCCCCACTGGGCGCGACGTTGCGGGACGGCTCGGTCAACGAGGTTCGAAAGGCCGCGACCAAGTTTTCCGGGGCCTGGCCCTACTTGCAGGTGCTCGCCAAGATGACCGGCATCAGCGATCCGCTCGACCACCGGCTTGTCGAGTCGTATTGGCTGGGCGGGGGCGTCGGCGCCAACCTTGACCCGCGCGAGTTCTTCGATGCGTTGCTGGCCATCATCGGCCCGCAGGCAGGCCACTACTGGTCGCACCTCACCCCTGATTTGGCCCGCGAGGCGGCCGGCAATCACTGCTTCCATGTCTTCGGTGTCTATCCCTGGACTCGGTTTTTAGGGCGCGGGATGGACGAGCAGCCGCTGAGTGTATTGGACAATTGCCGGATCACTTGCGGCAGCGTGCTTTCCCGCATCGGCGGTCAGGTCGATGTGATGTGTCAAGGCCTGGCCTGGGATGGTCGAGCCCTCACGCTGTCCCAGCCGTCTGCGCGCCGACTCGACGTGTGGGCCGATGGGTACAGTGCGATGCCGGACGTGGCGGCGGGCGACGAGGTTGCGCTGCACTGGGGTCGGCTGTGCGGCCGGTTGCAATCCGATCAGATCCAGGCGCTGGCCGAAAGCACCGACCGCCAACTTCGCCTGACAAATCAGCGGCTAGCCTACGTTTAGCGTCGTGGCGGTGGCGCCTCGGCGGCACCGTTCGGTACGTCTCCCTGGCACTGTGGGCACAGTCCATGCAGGGTCAGGCCGGCGCTCTCGGACAACGTGAACGAACTGCCGACCATCGCATGCTGGAGTGCAGAGGCCAGATGTCCGGCCGGCACTTCGATGATGGAACCGCACCGCGTGCACACCGCGTGATGGTGCGGGACGTCGGCCAGGCCATACGTGGTAACCCCGCCCTCCACGGATAAGGCGTGCAGCACACCCTGGTCGAGCAGGGTGGTCACCGTGCGGTAGATCGTCGCCAGATCCGGCGGCTGGCCTTCGGCGGGCAAACACTGGCGAAGCCGCTGATCGATGTCGGCGACGGACAGGTGCGTGTTGGCCGGTTCGAGCACCGCCAAGACCGCGATCCGGGAGGCCATCCGGCGCAGCCCGTGGGCGCGTAGCAGCTCGCCGATCCGCTCGCTGACGGCCGGATCCAAAGCCGAGGGCTTGGCCACTCCGCCAGTATCACGCAGTCGATCGTCGAAAGGCAGACAACGGCTGGATTGGGTGCGCTAGCGCGCGATTCGGCGCGACTGTCAGACTGGCATCGTGCCCGATTTGTCGCGTTCGATCTGCGACGTATTGCCCGCCGCGGCCGCGTTGTTGTCAGTGTCCGGGGCAATCGACGCGCTGCGAGTGACCGAGTGGGTCGGCAATGTGCACCGGGTTGCCGTCGTGCTCGTCGACGGTATGGGTTGGCACTTGCTACCTGAATTGGCTGCCGATGCACCGCTGCTGGCCTCGGTGCTGGCCGGTCGTGTCGGCCGGCTCGACGAGCTCACCTGCACGTACCCCTCGACCACCCCGACGAGCCTGGCATCGTTGAGCACCGGCGTCGCACCTGGTGAGCATGGCGTCTTGGGGTTTACCGTCAAGGTGCCCGAAACCGAATGGGTGCTCAACCACATCGCGTGGCGCGATGATCCGCCGGCTGAGCAATGGCAGCCCGTCCCAACGTGGTTCGAGCGACTGCGTCGAGCCGGCGTCGGTGCCCGCGCCGTGCTGCCGGCGGCCTTCGAAGGCAGCGGCCTGACCGAGGCGGTGTACCGGGGCGCCCAATTCGTGGCCGCCAGACCCGACGACGACTACGCCCAGATCGTCATTGATCACATGCGATTACGGCCTGGACTGGTCTATGCCTACACTGCCGCGCTCGACACCGCGGCACACCTATTCGGGATCGGGTCCGCCGAGTGGCACGCCGCCGCGGCGTACGTGGATGCACTACTGACCCGACTGGTCGAGGCGTTGCCGCCGGATGGCGCGCTGCTGATCACCGCCGACCACGGCGGGTTGAACGTGCCGGATCATCGTCGGATCGATCTTGACGCCGATTCGAGGTTGAGTGCCGGTGTGCGAGTCGTTGCCGGCGATCCGCGGGTGCGCTACCTGCACACCGCGCCGGGCGCGGCCTCCGATGTGATTGCCGTTTGGAGCGAGCTGTTGGATGGGCGAGCCGACGTGCGAACCCGCGACGACGCCGTAGCGGCGGGGCTTTTCGGATACGTGCCACCCCATCACCTGCCGCGGATCGGCGACGTCGTCGTCAGCTGTCTGGCTGACACGGCCGTGCTGGCCAGCGCCCACGAGCCACCGGAAGTCGCTCAGCTCGTCGGCTTCCACGGGGCGGCAACGCCCGCTGAGATGGCAATTCCGCTCATCACGTTTCGGGGCTGACCCGAGCAATTCGGGGACTCGATACTCACCTGCGAAATACTCGCAATATTCCTGCGAATCGTCTGCAACACGTCTGCCGGTGGATTAGCGTCGATGGCGGCCCGGACCTTAATCAAGATGGGACGCGACATGGCCGCTGACACACTCAGCAGGCAACCTTCGTCGCGCTCCCGACTACGCGGGGCTTTGACGCCCGACGAGTGGCTGCGCCTGTCGTCGATGTTCGCGATCATTATCGCGCTACATCTAATTGGTTGGGGCACACTGGTGCTCGTCGTCGAGCCGGCGCATCTGAGCATTGGAGACAAAGCGTTCGGTATCGGCATCGGCCTGACCGCCTACACACTGGGGCTACGGCACGCATTCGACGCCGACCACATCGCCGCCATCGACAACACCACCCGCAAGCTGATGAATGACGGGCAGCGGCCGCTTGGCGTCGGCTTCTTCTTCTCCCTCGGCCACTCGTCGGTGGTGTTCGGGCTGGCACTGCTCATCGCATTCGGGCTCAAGGCAGTAATCGGGCCGGTGGAGCAGGACTCGTCCGCCCTGCATCACTACACCAGCCTGATCGGCACCAGCGTCTCGGGCGTGTTCCTGTACTTGATCGCCGTCATCAATGTGGTCATCCTGGTCGGCATCCTGCGCGTGTTCATGCAGATGCGCCGCGGACACTACGACGAGGACGAGCTCGAAGCGCAGCTGAACAATCGCGGACTGCTCAATCGGCTACTCGGCCGCTTCACCAAATCGGTCAGTGCGTCCTGGCATATGTATCCGATCGGCGTGCTGTTCGGCCTGGGCTTTGACACCGCTACCGAAGTCGCGCTCCTGGTACTGGCCGGCACCAGCGCCGCGGCCGGCCTGCCGTGGTATGCCATCTTGTGCCTGCCGGTGTTGTTCACCGCGGGAATGTGTCTGCTGGACACGATCGACGGTTCCTTCATGAATTTCGCTTACGGCTGGGCCTTTTCGAATCCGGTTCGCAAGGTCTACTACAACATCACCATCACCGGCCTTTCGGTGGTTGTCGCACTGCTCATCGGCACCGTCGAAATACTCGGTCTGCTGGCCGAGCAGTTGGGCTGGACAAGCGGAATCTGGAGCTGGCTGGGCGGCATCGATCTCAACACAGTCGGTTTTGTCATCGTCGGCCTGTTCGTTGTCACGTGGGCCGGCGCCTTGTTGGTTTGGCGCTACGGGCGCATCGAGGAGAAGTGGACGGTGCAGGCCGAACGCGTCGGCTGAGACGCGTCGACGAGTCGGCCTGGGTTCACCCCAGGTCGCGATCACCACCGCGCCCGACCCGGGTGCGAAACCCAGGATCATTACAGCTTTGAGCTGAGCCGGTGGCTTTCGCCGCCGACATAAAACGATGACCGCAGATTTTCATCCGGTCGGCGTTGCGGTGCTTGCTGTCTTAAGCAGCCTGCACCACAACATTTTTCGCGCAAGTCCGCGTATCGGACTTGCGTTGTCGTCGTGCGCCCAAATCAAAAGGAGAACCCCGAATGTCGTTCGTATCCATCATACCGGAGATGATGTCCGCTGCAGCGGACAACCTGCAATCTGTCGGTTTGCGACTTCAAACGCAGAACACCGCAGCGGTGGTGCCGACCACAGGTCTGATTCCGCCCGCCTCCGACGCAGTATCCACTTTGACCGCAATGCAATTCGCCGCACATGCGCACGCTTACCAGGCGGTCAGCGCGCAGTCTGCGGCGGTTCAAGAAATGTTCGTGGCGATGTTGACCGCCGGCGCCGAGGCGTACACCACCACCGAGGCCGCCAACGCAGCTGTGACCGGATAAGAGGAACTGCAATGGATTTCGCAACACTACCGCCAGAAGTCAACTCCGGGTTGATGTACGCCGGTCCGGGCTCCGGTCCGATAATCGCAGCGGCCGCATCCTGGGACAGCCTGGCCACCGAGGTGTACTCGGCGGCAAATGATTACGGGTCGGTGATCTCCGGTCTCACCAGCGGTCCGTGGCGAGGCCCGGCGTCGGCGTCCATGGTCGCCGCTGCCGCGCCATACCTGTCGTGGATGAATGCTACTGCCGCGCAGGCCGAACAGGCCGCCAACCAAGCCAAAGCCGCGGCCAGTGCCTACGAAACTGCGTTCACAGCGACGGTGCCCCCACCGGTCATCGTTGCCAACCGGACGTTGTTGGCGTCGCTGGTCTACACCAATATCCTCGGCCAGAACACCCCCGCGATCGCGGCCACCGAAGCCCACTACGCCGAGATGTGGGCACAAGACGCTGCGGCGATGTACGGCTACGCCGGATCCTCGTTGGCCGCATCGACATTGGCGCCGTTCGTCGAACCACCCGCCACCACCACGACGACAGGAGCCTTGGGCACGGGGACGCAGACGACGCTGTCGCAGCTGATGACTTCGGTCCCCGCTGCACTACAGGAGCTGGCCTCCCCGGTCTCATCGACATCGTCGACTTCGGGTCTCAACGGCATCATGGACTGGCTGGGCCTGGGCGGAACCAATCTGAGCACCCCGGCGGGAATCTTGAGCTTCTTGTCCGGGACCGATGGGTCACCACTAGGCGCCCTGTTGAACGACAACGCCTTGAACACCCTCTTCTCCTCCGGCTTCTACATGCCAGGGAATTTTCTCGGCACCATGTCGGATTTCGTCGGGCTCGGAAGTGCCGGTGCCGCTTCGGAGGTCGCCGGAGATGCGGCCGCGGGAGCAGCAGCGGCGGCGGCGGGCGGGATCGGTAGTGCGGTGACGGCACCGGCCGCGGCCATCGGCGGGGTGGGCGGCGAGGCTGCGGCCGCCGTAGGTCGTGGTGCGGCTATCGGCGCGTTGGCGGTGCCGCCCAGCTGGACTGCGATCACCCCTGCGGTGAGCCCGCTGTCCGCAGCGTTGGGAGCGACGCCGCTCGCTGCTCCGCCTGCAGTCGCGACCGGCGTGCCCGCCATGCCGTTCGCCACCGCGGCCGGAAACCATGCCGACGGCTCCACGCCACACTACGGGTTTCGCCCGACGGTGATGGCACACCCACCGGCGGCCGGATGACCGTGAGCTCTACAGCGGGGTGGTGTAGGCGGCGCTGATGCCGCCGTCGACGAGGTAGCTGGCCGCGGTGATGAACGACGCGTCATCGCTGGCCAGAAATGCGACGACGGCGGCGATTTCGTCGGCTTCACCGAATCGACCCATCGGCACATGCACCATCCGGCGGGCCGCGCGTTCAGGGTCGCTGGCGAAAAGCTCTTGCAGCAAAGGGGTATTCACCGGGCCGGGGCACAGTGCGTTGACCCGGATGCCCTGGCGGGCGAACTGCACGCCGAGCTCCCGCGACATGGCCAACACCCCGCCCTTGGACGCAGTATAGGAAATCTGCGACGTCGCCGAACCCATCACCGCCACGAACGAGGCGATGTTGACGATCGACCCGCGGCCCGCCGGCGCCATGTGCCGCAGCGCCGCCCGGCAGCACAGATACACCGACTTCAGGTTGACGTCTTGAACCCGCTGCCACGCCGGCAGCTCGGTGTTTTCGATCAGGTCGTCATCCGGTGGTGAGATTCCGGCGTTGTTGACCGCGATGTCCACTGACCCGTAGCTGCCCGCAACGGTGTCGAACAACGAGTTCACCGAGGCCTCATCCGAAACATCCACTGGCACATACAAACCAAGCACCTCTTGCGCCGCCGCGGCACCGGTCCGCTCATCGATGTCGCCGATGACCACGGTGGCTCCCTCGGCATGCAGCCGCCGAGCCGAGGCCAGGCCGATACCGCCGCCGCCACCGGTGACTACGGCGATTCTTCCGGCCAGTCGCTGCGTCAGATCAAGTGCCATAGGTGCCACTCCTTTTTTCGCCTGCGTACGCCCGCGCTGCCTCGACGATCGCGGAGAACAGGCGCAGGTCGTCCAAACTCTCCTCCGGATGCCACTGCACGGCGAGCACGAAGCCGTTGCCCGGCAGCTCCAACGCCTCGATCACGCCGTCGGGATCCCAGCCGCTGACAACCAGACCGTCGCCGAGCTCGGCGATGGCCTGATGGTGGTAGCAACGCGCGTCGACGGATTCACCGACCAGGCCGGCCAGCCGAGTGCCCGGCACTGTCCGTACCGACAGCGTGGTGAATACCGCGTTGCCGGCGCGATGTCCGCCGTGGCCGATGACGTCAGGCAGGTGTTGATGCAGGGTGCCGCCGAGCGCGACGTTGAGCACCTGCGCGCCCCGGCAGATACCGAGCACCGGAAGTTGCCGCTCGAGCGCCGCCCGCAGTAGCGCGATTTCCCACGTATCACGCTGGCGCGCCGGCTGATCCGTATGCGGATGCGGCTGCTGGCCATAGAGGAACGGATCGACGTCCTTGCCGCCGGTGAGCAGCAGTCCGTCCAAGCCGTCGAGAACCCGGCCGGCGGTGTCGGGATCGACCGGCTGCGGGGGCAACAGCACGGCCACTCCTCCGGCCGCGGTTACGCCTTGAAAGTAGACGGCCGGAAGGAAACTGGCGGGCACGTTCCATACTCCGGTCTGTGCCTGATCGAGATACGTGGTCAGGCCGATCACCGGCGCCTTGGCGCTCAACATGCCCGGCTCTTTGCCCGCAAGCGGGTCACCCGATCAAAACCGCTCGAACCCACGCACCCGCTCCCAATCGGTGACTGCTCCGTTGAAAGCGGCCACCTCGACGCGGGCGTTGTTCACGTAGTGATCGACCACGTCGTCACCGAATGCCTGCCGGGCGACCGCTGACGCAGCGAACAGCGTCGCAGCTTCGGCCAGCGTACCGGGCAACCGCTCGGTGGCGTCGTCCTCGGCGCGCCGGTACGCATTACCGGTGCATGGCTCGGGTAACGGCAATTCGTTCTCGACACCGTGCAGCCCGCCGGCGATCAGTGCCGCGACGGCCAGATACTGATTGACGTCTCCGCCGGGGACCCGGCATTCCACCCGCATGCTGTCGCCGTGCCCCACCACCCGCAGCGCGCACGTCCGGTTGTCCACGCCCCACGCCACCACGGTGGGAGCGAAGCTGCGATCGGCAAACCGCTTGTAGGAATTGATGTTTGGCGCGTAGAACAGCGTCAATTCCGAAAGTGTGGCCAACAGGCCGGCGAGGAAGCTGCGAAACACCGGCGACATGCCGAGTGGTTGATCGTCGGCGGGGAACACCGGAGCACCTTCCAGCGACCGCAGCGAGAGGTGAATGTGGCAGCTATTGCCTTCGCGCTTATCGTATTTCGACATGAAAGTCAGTGACTTGCCATGCTGGTCGGCGATTTCCTTCGCACCGTTCTTGTAGACGGCGTGGTTGTCGCAGGTGATCATCGCCTCGTCGTAGGTGAACCCGAGCTCCTGCTGTCCTCGGTTGCACTCCCCCTTGACGGCCTCCCAGCGCAGGCCTGCACCCTGCATGTGCTGTCGGATGTCGCGCAGCAGCGGCTCGATACGACTGGAGGCCATCACGGCGTAGTCCATGTTGTAGTCACTGGCCGGGGTCAGGTCGCGAAAGCCGTTTGCCCAGGCCTGACGATACGTCTCGTCGAAGACGATGAACTCCAGCTCGGTGGCCGCATAGGCCTGCAGTCCTCGTTCACGCAGCCGGTCCAGCTGGCGTCGCAAGATGCGCCGCGGCGCGGGCTCGATGGCGCCGCCGTCATGCCAGACCACATCGGCCAACACCAGAGCCGTGCCCGGCAGCCACGGAATCCGTCGCAGCGTCGTCAGGTCGGGCTTCATGACCATGTCGCCGTAACCGGTGGCCCAGCCCGACATCGCGTAACCCTCGACGGTATTCATGTCGACGTCGACGGCGAACAGGTAGTTGCAGCACTCGGCACCCGAGTCGACGGCCTCGTCGAGGAAAAACGGCGCCGAGATCCGCTTGCCCATCAGCCGGCCCTGCATGTCGCCGAACGCGACGATCACCGTGTCGATTTCACCGCCGTCGACGAGACGGCGCAACTCGTCACGTGACAGAGCGGCAGCAGTCACCAGGTGCTGGTGCGCAGGACGATCTCGGCGGCCAATTGCGCCGTCGACTCGTGCGCGTTGCGTCGACTAAGCAACTCGACAACCCGGTAGTCGCCGTAGACGAACCGCTGGCTGGCCTGCGCCACCGAGCGGGCAGCCGGGCTGCTGACGAGCGCGGTGGTGTTGATTTCGACCGGTGGACACTCGGTGTCGCGCACGACGCCCGCGTGGTCGGCGACTCGCGGATGGCCGCGGTCGATCGCCACCAGGGCCGTGAAACGGTCGAGCCGGGTCGCCGCGAGTTCCCAGGCCAGTTCGGCGCCGTCGCGGTCGCCGACCAGCACCGCCCATCTGACGTCGAGCACGTCGAGGATGCCCATCACCGACTTCGGAGTCAGGCGCGGGTCCGGTGCGACGGCGATGGTACGCAGCGATGCGGTTTGCAGACGATCGCATAACGGGTCGTACGTCGGCAGTGCCCGCTGGGCCGCGCACAACAGCACCACGACGGAGCCCTTCTCCGGACCGGTGTCGCAGACCTGGATGGGAAACCCGTCGACGGTAGTCATCATCGCCGAAGGCACCACAGCAAATTACAGCGAATTACCCCGCGCGCGGGTCGTTTCCGGTCGGATCGTTATGGCTGTGGCAGTTGGAAACGTCTGCGCAACATGCGCGCCGGTCACGACGATGGTTGGGACAACCATTAACGGTGTCGATGAAAACCCTTGATTGGAGCAGCCATTGGCCGCGGTCAGCGAAGCGCGGCGACGATCGTCGAACGCCGCGGCGGACCGTCGTCCAGCAGTCCGGAGACCGCACCGACGTCGAGGTGGGCATTCAACAGATCGGCCATCAGATCGAGCTGCCCGTCGCGCCGCGCAGCCACATCGGTGTCGTCCGCAACGACGAACCCGTCGCGGCCCGCTGCCGCCGCAGCGGTGGTCAGCCACTGCCGGCGGAAGTCGTCGTTGTCGAACAGACCGTGCCAGTGAGTTCCGTACACCTGGGCGCGGCGGTATCCCTCCGAAACTCCGTTGACCTCGAACCACGAAGCCTCCGCGCAGCGGACCACTCGCCCATGGTGAATCTCGTAGCCATGCAGTGCGCCCTGCCGGCGACGCAGCACCTTCTCAGCCGCGAACGCGATGTCGGCGTCCAACATTCCGATCGCCTCGGCCCGGCCCGATCGACTTTCCACCGGGTCGTCGATCGATCGGCACAGCATCTGAAAGCCGCCGCAGATGCCCAGCACGGCGCGGCCCGAGGCGGCATGCGATCGGATGGGCTGCTCCAGCCCTCGTTGCCGCAACCATTCCAAGTCAGCGACGGTGGATTTGCTGCCCGGCAACACAATCACGTCGGTGTCGGCCAGGTCGGCCGGTTCCCGGACCCAGCGGACCAGCACGCCGGGTTCACAGGCCAGCGCTTCGACGTCGGTCGAGTTGGAGATCCGCGGCAACCGCAGCACGGCCACCCGGAGCCACTGCGAGCCGCGAGGCGCCCGCGGCGTGCCCAGGACGCGGTGCGCCAACACCGGGAGGGCGTCCTCGGTGTCCAGCCACAAATCATCGGTGTACGGCAGGACGCCGTAGGTCGGACGGCCGCTGAGTTCGGCGAGTTGACGCAGACCGGGCTCCAGCAGTGAGACGTCACCGCGGAATTTGTTCACGATGAATCCGGCGATCAGTGCTTGGTCTTGCGCGTCGAGCACCGCCACGGTCCCGAACAGGTGCGCGAGCAGCCCGCCGCGGTCGATGTCGCCGACGATCACGACCGGAAGGTTGGCAGCGCGCGCCAAGCCCATGTTGACGAGGTCAGTTGCGCGCAGGTTGATTTCAGCTGGCGATCCGGCGCCCTCGCAGATGACGGCATCGAATTCAGTTCGCAGTTTCGCCAGTTCGTCTTGGACGACGGTCGCCAGCTTGTTGCGATCCGACCAGTACTGCGCAGCGGTGGCCGTGCCCGCCACGTGACCCTTGATCACGAGTTGGGAGGTCATGTCGCTGCCGGGTTTGAGCAGAATCGGGTTGAATCGCACGCTGGGAGCCAGCCCGGCCGCGCGGGCCTGCATCGCCTGGGCCCGGCCGATCTCCCCGCCTTCGACGGTGACGGCGGAGTTGTTCGACATGTTCTGCGCCTTGAACGGCGCGACCCGAACACCTCTGCGCGCCAGCAGCCGGCACAGCCCGGCGACCACCATCGATTTGCCCGCGTCGGATGTGGTGCCGGCGACCAGCAGGGCGCCGCTCACGGCCGGGTTGTCACGGAAGGGTGAGAATTTCCGCGCCGGAATCGGTGACCAGCAGGGTGTGCTCGAATTGCGCGGTCCACTTGCGATCTTTGGTGACGACGGTCCAATCGTCGTCCCATATCTCGTAGTCCAACGAGCCGAGGTTGATCATCGGCTCGATGGTGAAAGTCATCCCCGGCTCCAGGATGGTGGCGACGGCCGGCTGGTCGTAGTGCAGCACCACCAACCCGTTGTGGAAGGTGGTGCCGATGCCGTGGCCGGTGAAGTCGCGAACCACGTTGTAGCCGAAGCGGTTTGCGTACGATTCGATGACCCGGCCGACAACAGAGAGCGCACGGCCCGGTTTGACGGCTTTGATTGCCCGCATGGTGGCCTCGTGCGTCCGCTCGACCAACAGGCGGTGCTCCTCGGAAACATCACCGGCTAGGAACGTGGCGTTGGTGTCGCCGTGAACACCGTCGATGTAGGCCGTGACGTCGATGTTGACGATGTCGCCGTCTTCGATCACGGTCGAGTCGGGGATGCCGTGACAGATAACTTCATTCAGCGACGTGCAACACGACTTCGGGTATCCCTTGTAGCCCAGCGTCGATGGGTACGCGCCGTGGTCGACCATGTATTCGTGGGCGATGCGATCCAGCTCGTCGGTCGTCACGCCGGGCGCGACCGCCTTACCCGCCTCGGCGAGCGCGTTGGCGGCGATCCGCCCGGCAACCCGCATCTTCTCGATCACCTCGGGGGTCTGCACCCACGGCTCGGTGCCCTCACGCGCCGTCGGCTTCCCGACGTATTCCGGGCGTGCTATCGACTTGGGCACCGGAAGGGTCGAGGAAACTGCGCCGGCGGACAGGGCGGAACGAACAGGCATGGTGTCAGAGTATCTTTTCGCGTGGCGACGATGGAGGCCGTGCAACGGCCTGATGGAGCCGCGCAATCGAACCAGGCTGCCAGGTCAGGCACGGCCGCGGCGGCGCAGCAGCGACCGGTGTGGACCTCTGACCTTCACCGAGCCGCAGACCACCCGGCCGGTCAGCACCACGTGCGGTGTTCCCTCCGCCGGCGCGACCTTGCGCCGATCGCTGGCGCTGCCACCGTAGACCTCGACGTCGTCGATGGAAGCGCTGGCGCCGTCGGGCAGTCGGATCTCGACCGAACCGAACCGCATGTCCAGCTCGATGACCACCACCGGCCCCGCGAATTTGGCTTTGACCAGATCGAGCTCGACCGATCCCATTCGGCGCACCAGCGCCAGCCGGGTGGGGACGGTCCACTCGCCGTGGCGCTTGAGCGACCCGGCCCAGCCCCGCAACTCGACCCGGTCGGCAGCAGAGGTGACGATCGCCCCTGGGCCCGGTAGATCGCCCACCAGACTGTCCAGCTCACTACGCATCCGAGCGTAGGACACCTGCGTCGAACGCTCCTCGAACTCGCCGATGTCGATCAGCCCCAGCGCGACCGCGTTGTGCAGGCGTCGCAGCGTTCCGTTGCGGTCGGCATCAGAGACTCGCAATTGGGACAGTTCGTTCGGACGGGTCATCGCCGCACCAATCTACCGCCGCGATCCGCCACGACGGGTGCTCTACAGCCGCCCCGCTGGCCACCGCGAGTTGATCCCGAAGGTACGAAACGTGCGTCCGGCCGGAACCAGCACTGCGGACCATTTGCAGTGAGCCATTCCAAATTAATGGCGAATTACTCTGATCCTGGTTTTAATATTGACATTATCGAGCGGACCGTCAATCTATTGTTGGGACTTCTCAGACAAAGCATATAAAAAACCGGAGATGGTGTCCGATAAACTGGACAAGCGGTCCCATCGTGACAAGACGGCACGAGCACCTATGGCAGGCAAACCGCCCGCGTCGGGAGCTCGCCAACCGAATTTCGCTGAGGCGCAACGCCCTGACAAGGCAATTCGTCTCGCACACCCCGGCCGGCGACGTGAGTCCGGCCCGCGACACGCCCGACTGACTGCGTATCTCAGCGGATCGAACACCGTAGAACTGCGGCTAAGAAGAGACTTAACACTGCACGTAATTAACCTGAGTTTTTTATTAGAGATTTGCTTAACACGGCCGCCAAGCTGTTATAAGCTTCGACCCGTCGAGGCTCGTCCGCCATGGGGGAGATTAGGACTCATGTGCGAGCCAACGGCTGTGGGGCGGCAACCCCACAAACCACAAGGAGAGACACACCTAGACGGGAGGCTCGCACATGAGTCACAAGAATTCTATCGGACGCGGTCGTCGCACCGCGTTCACTTTCACCGCCCTGGGCGGTGCAGCAGCGGCGGCGGCGATGCTCGGCATGGGCAACGCAAACGCCGCACCGGTCGTGGACATCTACGGTCCCAATGACGCCTACACCGAGTTGTTCGGTTCCGCGGGCGCTCAGGGCGCCGCGAACCACCTGCTCGACGTCAACGCGTTCACCTCAGACCCGACCAGCTATGCGGTCTTTGTCAACGACGTCCACGCGTTCGAAGCGGCGCCGTTCGAACACGGGCTGTCCAATCTCATCAACGCACTGGACCCCAGCGCGTTCTACGAGCAGACCACGGCCGGCGTGGTCGGCACCATCGCGGACAGTGGTGGCGCCTACTTGGCACCGGACGACTTCCTGGGCTACCTGGCCACGGGTCTGGACTACGGCCTGCTCACCCCGACGGGACTGAACTTCGTCCTCACGCCGCTGATCGACATCCTGGTGGGTGAGCCGCCGGCGAGCGCGGCTTCGGAGGGCGCGGCTTCAGTAGCGTCAGTCGACACGCCGGTCATTGACACGTACGCACCGGGTGATGCGTACACGGTGTTGTTCGGCGCAGACGGCGCCCAGGGCGCGGCCAACCATCTGCTCGACGTCAATGCCGCGATTTCAGATCCGACCGGCTACGCGGTGTTTGTCAATGACGTCGACGCGTTCGAAGCGGCGCCGTTCGAGCACGGGCTGTCCAACCTCATCAACGCACTGGACCCCAGCGCGTTCTACGAGCAGGTGTCGACCGGCATCGCGGGCACCATCGCGGACAGCGGCGGCGCCTACCTGGTTCCGGACGACTTCCTGGGTTACCTGGCTACGGGTCTGGACTACGGGCTGCTCACCCCGACGGGACTGAACTTCGTCCTCACGCCGCTGATCGACATACTCGTGGGTGAAGCTCCGGCGTCGGCGGCGTCGTCGCTGTTCTGATCCGGTTAGATCCACCTCGATTAGAGGTGTTGTTCGGACCGGTGGGGAGGGGGGTCTTCCCACCGGTCCGGACGCCACAACGTCGAGCCGGCAGCGGGACAACGCCGGAGCCCCGGCGCGTCTACATGCTCGGCGAAGTGAAAAGCCTGTCGCCCGGTCGCCCCTCGCGGCCGGGCGACAGCTTTCTTTCTGCGGGAGAACGGCTTTCAGGCGAGGTAGCCGGCAGGCATCGACTCGAACATGAACTTGGTCATCCGCACCGCGTACTCCGAGCTGCCTCCCCCGACGATCAGCGATGCGAAGGCCAAGTCGCCGCGGTAGCCCGCGAACCAGGAATGTGATCCACCGGGGAACTCGGCCTCACCGGTCTTGCCGTACACCTCGCCGCAGCCGGCGATCTCCTTGCCGGTGCCGTTGGTCACCACCAGGCGCATCATCGGGCGCAGACCTTCGATCATCTTCTCGCTGATCGGTGTGGTGTCACCGGTGATCGTCGTGGGCCGTCCTTCGATGAGCTTGGGTGTCGGCGCCTTTCCGGCCGCCACCGTCGCAGCGACCATCGCCATACCGAACGGGGACGCCAGCACCTTGCCCTGGCCGAACCCGTCCTCGGTGCGCTCGGCCAGGTCGACCGTGGGCGGTACCGATCCGGTGACCGTGCTGAGGCCGTCGATCTGATAGTCCAATCCCATACCGTATTTGTTGGCGGCCTGCGTCAGACCTCGCGGCGGCATCTGGCTGGCCAACCGGGCGAACGTGGTGTTGCACGAACTGGCGAACGCGCGGGACATCGGCACCACGCCCAGGTCGAAGCCGCCGTAGTTGGGAATAACACGCTGACCGACATCGAGGTGGCCGGGGCAGCCCAGAAGCGTGTTGGGGCTTGCCATGTCGCGTTCGAGCGCCGCACCCGCGGTGACCATCTTGAAGGTCGACCCCGGCGGGTAAAGGCCGGTGGTAGCCAACGGCCCCAGCGCGTCGGCCGCGGAATTCTGTGCGACCGCAAGGATCTCCCCGGTCGACGGCTTGATCACGACGATCATCGCCTGGCGGCCCTGGTTGTCGACCGCGCGCTGAGCGGCGTTCTGCACGGCCCGGTCCAGGGTGATCGACACCGACGGGGCCGGCGACGGCTGCACCTCGTGCAGCACCGCCAGATCGACGTTGTTCTGGTTGATGCTGACCACCCGCCAGCCCGCCTCGCCGTCGAGCTCGTCGATCACCGCCTTCTTCACCTGGTTGATCAGCGCCGGCGCGAAGTGATAGTCGGTGGGCAGCAGTTCGGCCTGCGGGGTGATCACCACGCCGGGCAGGCTGCCCAGGGCCGGGGCGATGTTGTTGTTGTCGTCGGTGCGCAGCGTGATCAGGTCGACCGGCTTGCCGGTGCCGCTGGCCTGCTCCGCCAGCCGCTGTGGGTCGTTGATCGCGTCATCGAAAGGATGCAACGCGTCGACCACCGACCGGGCGGTGCTGATCAGAAATGCGCCGGCCTTCGATGCGTCCAGCGTGTAGTGGTACAGGTAGCCCGGCGCCAGCACATCGCTGCCGCCCACTTCGTTCACTGAGGCACGTTTGGGCGAATCGGCCCGCAGCGCGAGCGTTTGATGCTCGCCGAGACGCGGATGCAGGTCGGTGCTGTTCCAGCGGATCTGCCAATGACCTTCATAGCGAGCCATTTTCAGCTGCCCGTCATAGGTCCAATTCCGATTCTTGGGCAGGTGCCAGGTGTAGCGGTAGCTGACCGAGCCGGTGTCCTCGGCGTACTTCGATCCGAGAATCTGGGTGTCGAGGTGGCTGGCCTGCAGACCCGCCCAGGCCGCATTGAGCGCTTCGCGTGCATCGCTGGGGTTGTCGCTGAGGTCGGCGGCCGCCGCGGTGTCGCCGGTGGCCAGCGCGGCGAAAAACTTCTGGGCCGCCGGGGTGGGCCCCTCCTGTTTCGGGGTGCAAGCCGAGACGGAGGTCGTCGTGACCAGTACTGCGACCCCGAATGTGGCAGCTGATGCCAATGTGAATTTTGTTACCATTGTGGCTGATGTTAGGAAACTGTGACCTCGAAACGACGGAGGCGCACCGTGATGCCGGTGACGGCGCCGAGATCGACGTCAGCGCGTGAACGTGGGGGCGGTTTCGCCCACGTCGATCTCGGCGGAGCAGCCCGGTCAGTCCAGCAGAACCGTGGCGAACGTGCCGACCTCGTTGAACCCGATCCGGTCGTACGTCGCCCGCGCCACGGCGTTGAAGTCGTTGACGTACAGGCTGGCCGTGCGGCCGGTGCCGACGATGACCGCGGCCAACGTCGCAGTGCCCGCCGTGCCGAGGCCACGGCCACGCCATTCGGGATGCACCCAGACTCCCTGGATCTGGCTGACCGTCGGTGACTGCGATCCGACCTCGGCCTTGAAGACCACCTCGCCGTTTTCGAACCGGGCCCACGCCCGTCCGGCCGCGATCAGGCTGGCGACCCGGCGCCGGTAGCCGCGCCCGCCGTCGCCGAGCCGCGGGTCGACGCCCACCTCGCCGATGAACATGTCGATCGCCGCCACCAGATAGGTGTCGAGTTCGTCCGGCTTGACCTGCCGCACGCCAGGATCGATCGCGCAGGTCGGCATCGTCGTCAGCGCCATCAACGGCTGACGGTCACGCACGTCGCGTGCCGGGCCCCAGGCGGGCTCGAGGCGATGCCACATCGGCATCACCAGCTCAGCCCGCCCGACCAGCGACGAGCACCGTCGCGACCCGGTCAGAGCCGCATCAGCGAATGCGTACAGATCATCGGGCCGACCGCGCAGCGGAATCAGGTTGGCGCCGGCGTAGCACAACGACTCGTCGGGCCCCCGGCGTGTCCACAGCTCTCCGCCAATCGAGTTGGTGTCCAAGCCGTGATCGGCCACCCGGGCGGCGACCATGCAGGAGCCGACCGGGTCGTCGTCGAAAACCCGGCGCACCGAGGCGCCGTCGCGCACAACTGACACCCGTCGCTCGCTGACCATGCGGCGGATGGGCGGAGCCGACATACTGACTCTTTCTGCGGCGGATACTAGGTCCGATCAGGACAACGTCAGCTTACGGTCACAACTGGCGAACCGCTCGTCGTTGACCCGTCAGCGCCGGTCTCGTTGGCCAACCGCAACGCCTCTTCGATCAGCGTCTCGACGATTTGCGCTTCCGGGACCGTCTTGATCACCTCGCCCCGCACGAAGATCTGCCCCTTGCCGTTACCGGACGCGACGCCGAGGTCGGCCTCGCGCGCCTCCCCTGGACCGTTGACGACGCAGCCCATCACGGCCACCCGCAGCGGTACGTCGAGGCCCTCCAGACCGGCCGTGACTTCATTGGCCAAGCTGTATACGTCGACCTGTGCGCGCCCGCAGGACGGGCAGGACACGATCTCCAGCCCACGCGGCCGAAGGTTCAGTGACTCGAGAATCTGAGTGCCGACCTTGACCTCCTCGACCGGCGGCGCCGACAACGAGACCCGAATGGTGTCACCGATACCCCGCGACAACAGCGCACCGAACGCGACGGCCGACTTGATCGTGCCCTGGAAGGCCGGACCAGCCTCGGTGACGCCCAGGTGCAGGGGATAGTCGCATTGGGCGGCGAGTTGCTCGTACGCCGCGACCATCACCACCGGGTCGTTGTGCTTGACGCTGATCTTGATGTCGCCGAAGCCGTGCTCCTCGAACAGCGAGGCCTCCCACAGCGCCGACTCGACCAGCGCCTCGGGGGTTGCCTTGCCGTACTTCTCCATGAACCGCTTGTCCAGCGATCCGGCGTTGACACCGATGCGAATCGGAATGCCCGCGGCGCCAGCAGCTTTCGCCACCTCCCCGACCCGGCCGTCGAACTCCTTGATGTTGCCGGGGTTGACCCGGACGGCTGCGCAGCCGGCGTCGATCGCCGCGAAGATGTACTTCGGCTGGAAATGGATGTCGGCAATGACCGGGATCTGGCTCTTCGTGGCAATGGCGCCGAGCGCGTCGGCGTCTTCCTGACGCGGGCACGCCACTCGGACGATGTTGCAGCCGGCGGCGGTCAACTCGGCGATCTGCTGCAGGGTCGCGTTGATGTCGTGAGTTTTGGTGGTGCACATCGACTGCACCGAAATCGGGTGGTCACTTCCCACACCGACGTCCCGGACCATCAGCTGTCGCGTCTTGCGCCGCGGTGCCAGCGTGGGCGCCGGCGCCGCCGGCATACCCAGACCTGTGGTCACTGTTTGCCTTCTCTCGCTATCGTTCGGTGAAGCCGGGGCCTTGAGGCGAACCAGCCCGCGCTACTGGAACAGCCGGATGGGGTTGACCACATCGGCAGTCACCGTCAGCAGCATGTAACCGACGACCAGAACCAACACTACGTAGGTTGCGGGCATCAGCTTGAGGTAGTTGACCGGCGCCGCGGCGACCTTGCCGCGGGCCGTGCGAATCAGGTTACGAAGCTTCTCGAACAGCGCGATCGCGATGTGGCCGCCGTCGAACGGCAGCAGCGGCACCAAATTGATGACGCCGAGGATGAAGTTCAGCTGGGCCAGGAACAACCAGAACGCCATCCATACACCGTGGTCCACGGTGTCCCCACCGATGATGCTCGCGCCGACGACGCTGATCGGGGTGTCCAGCGAACGCTCCCCACCACCGATCGCGTGGACCAGCGCGCCGACCTTCGTGGGGATGGCAATAAGCGACTTGCCCAGCAACACGGTCAGGTTGCCGGTGAAGGTGAACGTTCCCGGTATCGCGCTGATCGGGTTGTAGTGAGTAGGGCCGGGTTGGGTGCCGACGACTCCCATGACGCCGATGGTCGCCGGCTTGGCGCCGGCCTTGCCGTTGGTCACCCAGCGCTGCCGCTGGGCGATGTCGACGTATTTGGTCATCGTCTGACCGTCGCGTTTGATTACAACCGGGACGGTGCCGTGCAGCTTCTGCACGACGCCGGCCATGTCGGAGAAATCGGTCACCGGGGTGTTGCCGACCTTGAGCACCACGTCACCGGCCCGGATCCCGGCGGCCGCCGCTGGGCCGTCGCCCGCGCACTTCTCGAAGTCACCCTGCTTTATTTCGCCTGCAGCGCAAGCTGTTTGGCCGACGACGGCGGTGGGATGCAGATTGGGGAGCCCCCAGATAACTGCGATGGCGTAGATCAGCACCAAGCCGATCACGAAGTTCGTGCCGGGGCCGGCGAACAGCACCGCCACCCGCTTCCAGGTCTTCTGCTTGTACATCGCGCGGTCGTGTTCGTCGGGTTGCAATTCTTCGACCGACGTCATGCCGGCGATGTCGCAGAAGCCGCCGGCCGGGATCGCCTTGAGTCCGTACTCGGTTTCGCCGCGGCGGGTCGACCACAAGGTCGGGCCGAAGCCGACGAAGTAGCGGCGCACCTTCATGCCGGTGCCCAGCGCGACCCACATGTGGCCGCATTCGTGCAGCGCCACCGAGATGAGGATGGCGAGCGCGAACAGCACGATGCCGATAACGAACATCATCGAGTCGGTGAAACCTCCTGTGCGGTGCGCCCGATCAAAGCAAGTGCCTCAGCACGTGCCCAGTGCTGCGCATCGAGAACGTCTTCCACGGTAGCGGGTTCTGCGGCCCACTGGTCGGCGGCGCTCAGGACCTCGGCAATTGTTTGCACGATCGCCGGGAAACCGATCCGCCCGGCCAGGAACGCCTCCGCCGCCTCTTCGTTCGCGGCGTTGTAGACGGCGGTCATGCAGCCACCCACCTCGCCGGCCCGGCGGGCCAGCGCGACGGCCGGGAAAACCTCGTCGTTCAGCGGCTCGAACTCCCACCTCGACGCGGTGGCGAAGTCGCAGGCGGCAGCCGCCGCGGGCACGCGGCACGGCCAGCCCAGCGCCAGTGCGATCGGCAGCTTCATGTCCGGGGGACTCGCCTGGGCGATCGTCGAGCCGTCGGTGAACGTGACCATCGAGTGCACGATCGACTGCGGATGCACCACCACGTCGATGCGGCCGTAAGGGATGCCGAACAGCAGGTGGGCTTCGATCAGTTCGAGACCCTTGTTGACCAGCGACGCCGAGTTCAACGTATTCATCGGCCCCATCGACCAGGTCGGATGCGCACCGGCCTGTTTGGGTGTGACGTGCTCGAGATCGGCGGCCGACCAGCCGCGGAACGGGCCGCCGGATGCGGTGAGCACCAGCTTGGCGACCTCGTCGGCGCTGCCACCGCGCAGGCACTGCGCCAGCGCGGAGTGTTCAGAGTCCACCGGCACGATCTGACCCGGCTGCGCGGCGGCCAGCACCAGCGGTCCACCGGCGATCAGCGACTCCTTGTTGGCCAGCGCCAAGCGTGCGCCGGAGGCCAGCGCGGTCAGCGTCGGCTGCAGACCCAGCGCGCCGACCAACGCGTTCAACACGACGTCGGCTTCGGTGTTCTCGATCAGCCGGGTCGCGGCGTCAGGCCCGCTGTAGGTGACATCGCCGACCACCTGGGCCGCGCGCTCATCCGCGACGGCGATATTGCTCACTCCGGTCTGGGCGCGCTGCCGGTCCAGCAGGTCCGGGTGACCGCCGCCGGCCGCCATCCCCACCAACTCGAAGCGATCGGGGTTGGCAGCGATGACCTCGAGCGCCTGGGTGCCGATCGAGCCGGTACTGCCCAGCACCAGGGTCTTGAGGCGACGGGTGGCGCCGAGCAGGCGATCAGCTTCACGCTGGGCGCCGAGCGTGAAGCCTGCTTCACTCTCGATGCTGCGCGAGCGGCCGTCGCGGCGGTTGGACACCCACTCATTGTGCCGCGCCTCTGGCGCGTCCGACGAATCTCGATGTGCCAGAATATTAGGCATCCCGATCCCTACCCGAGGAGTTTGCCGTGGCCAGTACCGAGGTGGAGCGCTCCAACGGGGTCGACCTCGCCGATGTGCCGTCGGCGAACTGGGGTTGGAGCAGGATCAACTATCGCACTTGGCACATCACCGGCCTGTTCATCATCGGCCTGCTGGTGGCCTTCCTGCGCGGCAACCACGTCGGCCATATTGAAGACCTGTGGGTGATCGGTTTCGCCCTGCTGGGCGTCTTCTTCCTGGTGCGCGACATGTGGGGCCGACGGCGCGGCTGGCTCAGATAGGCAGCTCGGCGGCCAACTGGCCGCATGCGGGACCCAATGTGCATCCGCTCCAGCTACCCGCCTTCGGCGGCCAACTGGCCGCATGCGGCGGCAATCTCCCGGCCCCGCGTATCGCGCACCGTGCACGCCACACCGGCCGCGCGGACCCGTCGAACGAATTCCCGCTCCGCAGCTTTGGGGCTGGCGTCCCATTCGCTGCCCGGTGTCGGGTTCAACGGAATCAGGTTCACATGCACCAGCGGGCCCAGCGCCCGGTGCAGCTGGCTGCCCAGCAGGTCCGCGCGCCACGGCTGGTCGTTGACGTCGCGGATCAACGCGTACTCCACCGAAACCCGCCGACCGGTCTCCTCGGCGTAGTAGTGAGCTGCATCGAGCGCTTCGCTGACCTTCCACCGGTTGTTGACCGGCACCAGGGTGTCGCGTAGCTCGTCGTCAGGGGCATGCAGCGACAGCGCCAATGTCACCCCGAGTCGCTCGTCGGCGAGTTTGCGGATCGCCGGGGCCAGGCCGACCGTCGACACCGTCACCGACCGTGCCGAGATACCGAAGCCGGCACCCTTCTCGGCCGACCCGGTGATACGACGCACCGCGCTCAGCACTCGGGCATAGTTGGCCAGCGGCTCCCCCATGCCCATGAACACCACGTTGGACAGACGGTCGCCCCACTCGTCACGCAGCGTCGCGGCCGCGGCCCGGACCTGTTCGACGATTTCGGCAGCCGAAAGATTCCTGGTCAGTCCACCCTGACCGGTCGCGCAGAACGGGCACGCCATACCGCAGCCCGCCTGCGAGGAGATGCACACCGTGTTGCGCTTCGGGTACCGCATCAGCACCGACTCGAAGGTGGTGCCGTCGACCGCCCGCCACAACGTCTTGCGGGTTTCGCCGGCATCGCAGGTGATCTCCCGGGCCGCGGTCAGCAGCCTCGGAAACAGCGCCTCCGCCACCTGGCCGCGGACCGCAACCGGAAGGTCGGTCATCTGCTGCGGGTCGGCAATCAACCGGCCGTAGTACTGATGGGCCAACTGCTTGGCCCGAAACGGCGGCAGACCCAGCTCCGCGACGGCCTCCGCGCTGGCCGCCTCGTCAAGGTCGGCCAGGTGTCGCGGCGGCAGCGACCGCCGAGGTGCTTCGAATACCAACTCCTGTTTCATGATCGCCAGGCCTCAGGGCAGCAGGGTCAGGACGGTCCAGGTCGCGACCGCCGACGGCAGCGTCCCGTCCAGCCGGTCCATCAGGCCGCCGTGACCGGGCAGTATCCGGCCCATGTCCTTGATGCCCAGATCTCGCTTGATTTGCGACTCGACCAGGTCGCCGAGGGTCGCGGTGACCACGATTGTGAGGCCCAGCAGCAACCCGATCCACGCCGGCTTGTGAGCCAGCATCGTTGCAGCCACCGTGACCGCGGTGATCCCGAAAAACAGCGAACCCACCAATCCCTCCCACGACTTGTTGGGGCTGATCGAGGGAACCATCGGGTGCTTGCCGAACAGCACGCCGACCGCGTAGCCGCCGACGTCGGAAAAGACCACTCCGATCATCAGACAGAACACCCGGCCGGAGCCATTATGCGGATACACCAGCAGCACACTGAACGACGCGAACAGCGGTACCCAGGCCGCCAGAAAGACCGAGGCTGCGACGTCGCGCAGGTAGTTTCCCGACGGCGAATCGGCAGATCCCTCCGGGGCGGATGAAGCGCCCAGCGCCAGACGCCAGAACATGCACACCACCGCGGTGACCCCGAAGCCGGCCAGCGCCCCGGCCGCGTGATAGGGCCAGGTCAGCCAGATCATCAGCTGACCGCCGACCAGCAGCGGGATGAACGGGATCATGTAGCCGGCCTCGCGGAGCCTGCGCACCACCTCATGGGTCGCCACGGGCATCGCGAGGGCCACCAGCAGAACCCAGAGATAGCGGTCCCAGATCAAGATCGCGACGATGGTGAACGCGAGGAAAGCACCCACGGCGATCGCCGCCGGTAGGTTGCGGCCGGCCCGCGATTTCTTTCGCTTGCCGGCCGGCGGCTCCTGCACCGCATCATCGGCGGGGAGGTCTGCGCCGGTACCAGTTTCTGCCACGGACGTCGTCTGCTGAGCGGCCGCTAGACCTCCAGCAGCTCGCCTTCCTTGTGTTTGACCAAATCCTCGATCTGGGCCACATACTGCTGGGTGGACTTGTCCAGGTCCTTCTCGGCGCGGGAGACCTCGTCGTCACCGGCCTCGCCGTCTTTACGGATCCGGTGCAACTCCTCCATCGCCTTACGGCGAATGTTGCGCACCGACACCTTGGCGTCCTCGCCTTTGGCTTTGGCCTGCTTGACCAGCTCGCGACGGCGTTCCTCGGTCAGCTGCGGCACGGCCACCCGGATCAGGGTGCCGTCGTTGGTGGGGTTGACCCCGAGGTCTGAGTTGCGGATCGCCGCCTCGATGCTGCCGAGCGTGCCGGCCTCGTAGGGCTTGATGACAACCATCCGCGCCTCGGCAACGTTGATGCTGGCCAGCTGCGTGATCGGAGTGGCAGAACCGTAGTAGTCGATGACGATGCGGTTGAACATGCTCGGGTTGGCCCGGCCGGTCCGGATCGTCGACAAATCGTCACGACTGACCGACACGGCCTTTTCCATCTTCTCTTCGGCGTCAAAGAGAGTCTCGTCAATCATTTCTGCCGCTCCTCCCTTCTAGGTGGTGACCAGCGTTCCGATCTTCTCACCCGCGACGGCCCGAGCGATATTGCCATCGGTCAGCAGGTTGAAAACCAGAATCGGCATGCGATTGTCCATACACAGGCTGAATGCGGTGGCGTCGGCCACCTGCAGCCCGCGGTCGATGACTTCTCGGTGCGTAATCGCGGTGAACAGCTCGGCGGCAGGATTGATCCGCGGATCCTCGGCGAACACACCGTCGACCGCTTTGGCCATCAACACCACGTCGGCGCCGATCTCCAAAGCCCGCTGCGCGGCGGTGGTGTCGGTCGAGAAGTACGGCAGGCCCATGCCGGCGCCGAAGATGACCACCCGGCCCTTTTCCAGGTGACGCACGGCTCGCAGCGGCAGGTAAGGCTCGGCCACCTGGCCCATGGTGATCGCCGTCTGCACTCGGGTGGCTATCCCCTCTTTTTCCAGAAAGTCTTGCAGCGCAAGGCTATTCATGACGGTACCGAGCATCCCCATGTAGTCCGACCGGGTGCGCTCCATGCCACGTTGCTGAAGTTGCGCGCCGCGGAAGAAGTTGCCACCGCCGATCACCACGGCAACTTGGGCGCCGGTGCGTACCACTTCGGCGATCTGACGGGCGACCAGCGCCACCACGTCGGGGTCCAGGCCCACCTGGCCACCACCGAACATCTCGCCACCGAGTTTGAGCACCACACGGGCGTACTTCTCCCGGCTCGACGACTCGGCGCCGTTGGTGCCGGCCGGCTCCTGCTCCGCCATCTGACTCCTCGCACGGGAGGACGCTCTCCAGCAATCCCCGACGGCTGTCCCCAAAACAGCCGGGTCCATCCTGCCTTATCGCGAGGGCGTGCGTCCCGGGAGTCGGCTGCATTGAGGCGCGCGACTCAGTAGCCGCCGACGGTGCCGTTACCGAGGCAAACCAGCTGCGAGCCCGTTACCGCTTCGCGGTCGACGATGTTGCGGGTGTCGATCACCACCGCCCC
>JAVHWH010000035.1:0-19467 GCA_032159915.1 Mycobacterium sp. | reverse complement strand
GTGTCGTGCGCCAGCATCCGTACGTCACCGAACATGTCGCGCAGCATCAACCGCGACTCGGGCGATTTGAAGAAAATCTCCTTGCGCACCGAGCGCGGAATATCGAATTCCTTCCAGAACGCCCGCGGCGGCACGATGATGGCCGAACACAGCACCCGCATCACGACGGGCACGTAGAGCGAGAGCCAGAACCGCTTGCGGCGCGGCAGCTCCGGCACCCGCTTGCGCAGATATTCGTGCGCGAACGAGATGTGCCTGGCCTCCTCGGCCACGTGGATCGCCATCACCCGCTCCATGATCGGGTGCAGCGTCTTGCCTTCGCGCAGCACGTTCTTCTGCGTGTGGTCGATGGGTTCTTCACCGGCGAGGATGCCGAACCAGAACGGGATCGGTAGCGGGCCGGCGACCAGCGGGATGTACGGCTGGATCCACTTGAGCAGTCGCGGCATACCGGGAACGTCGGCACCGATGTGGTTCACCATCTCCTGGAACATCATGGTGTGGTTGCATTCTTCGACCGCTTCGTGCAGGCAGTACCGGTACTCCGGTGAGCCGTTGGGCACCCAGAACGCGTACTCCATCAGGCCGCGAATCAGGATCGACTCGAAGTGCAGACCGACCTTGGCCACGTTGGCCTGGCGCCACATGCCGATCTCGATCTGCCGCTCCGTCGACTGCGACTGATACCAGGAATGCTGGCCGATCGGGTCGGTCTTCGGCAGGATCCAGCGGGGGTCGTTGTCGATCACCGCGAACTCCGACGACTTCCAGTCGATGTCGGTGTACGGGTTGAAATTGCGACGCACCGACGCCTCGGACAGTGTGTTCAGCATTTCCACGTACTTGAGGTCGTCCCGGACCTCCATATTGCGTCGCCAGCGGCGAATCAACTTGGTCCGCGCCTTCTTTTCGGCGGTTGCTGCTTGAGCCATGCCCGGGGCCTCCCCAATGAGGTTTACATTTGGACGTTCAATGTCCAACACAGTACCCAAGGTATCGGGAACTTACTAGACCTCGCATGCCCACTGTGCTGCAGCCGTGAACATCTGTATATTGTGACCCCGATCACATCTGCGGTCGATGCTCGACCGGCTGATCGGCGGCTTCGGCCGAGTCACTAACCTGGTGGACATGGCTGACCAGCTCACGATCCCCGACAACATCAAACCCGGCGATGGACGATTCGGGTCCGGCCCCTCCAAGGTCCGGCCCGAGCAGCTGCAAGCCCTTTCCAGCAGCGCCGCCGCGCTTTTCGGAACCTCGCACCGCCAGGCGCCGGTCAAAGATCTGGTCGGTCGGGTACGCACCGGGCTGCGGGACTTCTTTTCAGTGCCCGATGGCTACGAGGTGGTCCTGGGCAACGGTGGCGCGACGGCATTCTGGGACGCCGCAGCCTTCGGACTGATCGACAAGCGGTCGCTGCACCTGAGCTACGGCGAGTTCAGCTCCAAGTTCGCGTCCTCGGTGGCCAAGAACCCTTTCGTCGGCGACCCGATCGTCATCAAGGCCGATCCCGGCGGCGCACCCGAGCCGCAAGGTGACCCGTCGGTTGACGTCATCGCATGGGCGCACAATGAGACCTCGACGGGTGTCGCGGTGCCGGTCACCCGGCCGCGCGACGCCGGTGATGCGCTGATCGTTATCGACGCCACCTCCGGGGCCGGCGGGCTTCCGGTCGATATCGCCGACACCGACGCCTACTACTTCGCACCACAGAAGAACTTCGCCGCTGACGGTGGCCTGTGGTTGGCGATCCTGAGCCCCGCCGCACTCGCCCGGATCGAGGCGATCGCGGCGTCGAACCGATGGGTGCCCGACTTCCTGTCGCTGCCGATCGCGGTGGAAAACAGCCTCAAGAACCAGACCTACAACACCCCGGCGATCGCGACGCTGGTGCTGCTGGCCGAGCAGATCGACTGGTTGCTCGGCAACGGCGGCCTGGACTGGGCCGTCAAGCGGACTGCCGACTCCTCGGGTCGGCTGTACAGCTGGGCCCAGGACCGGGCGTTCACCACACCGTTCGTGACAGATCCCAGGCTGCGCTCCCAGGTGGTCGGCACCATCGACTTCAACGACTCCGTAGATGCTGGGGCCGTCGCGGCGACTTTGCGGGCCAACGGCATCGTCGATGTGGAGCCGTACCGCAAACTCGGCCGCAACCAGTTGCGGGTCGCGATGTTCCCCGCCGTCGAGCCGGATGACGTCAGCGCGCTCGCCGAATGCATCGACTGGGTCGTCGAGCGAATCTGACGTTCACTCAGAAAAAGCCCAGGTGTTACCGCGTGTCCACTCCGACTGCGGCTGCCGCCTGAGTTACAGTGCGCCCTGACAGGCCTGGCGCGCTGGTCTGCGAGGAACCTGCGAGGAGACACCATGCGGGAACTCAGGATCGTCGGACTCGATGTCGACGGCAAACATCTCATCTGCGAGGGTGACAACCCCGCCGACAAGTTCAAGATCCGCGTCGACGACCGATTGCGCGCTGCCGTGCGCGGCGACGAAGCCCGCGTGAACCAGACCCACATCGACATCGAGGTCAGCAGCATGTTGCGTCCCAAAGACATTCAGGCCCGCATTCGCGCGGGTGCATCGGTCGAGCAACTTGCCGAGTCCGCCGGAGTGGACATCACCCGTGTCGAACGGTTCGCCCATCCGGTGCTACTGGAGCGCGCCCGTGCTGCCGAGCTGGCAACCGCCGCTCACCCCGTCCTCGCCGACGGGCCGGCGGTGCTGACGCTGCTCGAGTCCGTCACCTCCTCGCTGGTGGCGCGCGGACTCAACCCGGACAACACCATGTGGGATGCCTGGCGCAACGAAGACGGCCGCTGGACCGTTCAGCTCGGCTGGAAGGCGGGTCGCTCCGACAACATCGCGCACTTCCGGTTCTGCCCCGGCGCACACGGCGGAACCGTCACCGCGGTGGACGACGCGGCCAGTGAGCTGATCGATCCCAACTTCGACCGTCCGGCGCTGCGGCCCGTCGCACCGCTGGCCCAGCTCGACTTCGACGAGCCCGAGGTCCCCGCGGCTACTGCCGCGGCGGTCGTTGCGACCCCCGCCGTCTCAGATGGCCCGGTGGCCGAACCCCGGGCCGAGCAGCCCCGTGCCCGTCGCGGCAAGCCGGCCGTGCCGGCATGGGAAGACGTGCTGCTGGGCGTGCGCTCCAGCGGACAGCGCTAGAGCGCCATCGCAACCAGAGTCAACCAGGCGGCCGCCACACCCACCCCGCCGCCGAGCACCAGCCACCGCAGCACCGGCCGGCGTCGCCATCCCCACAGCGTGGGCGCCAGACCCCCGGCCGCAATGACATTCAGCCCCACGGCCAGCAGCGGGTGCACCCGGATCAGGCCCATGCTCAATACCAGAACTGCTACCGCAGTCACCGCGGCGAGGAATCCGGCGACGGTCAAACCCATTGCCCAGGGCGTGGTTTCGTCGGTCACGGTCAAACTCTAGCCCTTAGCCCGCTCGTAGAACGCCAGGGCCGCGGCGGTGGCGACGTTGAGCGAATCGGTGCCGCGCGACATCGGGATCCGCACTCGCAGGTCGCTCGCCTTCATCGCGGCATGGCTCAGTCCCGGACCCTCGGCGCCGACCAGAATGGCGACCCGCTCGCTGTGCACCCGCGCCATCGCCTCGGGCAACGTTGTGGCATCGGCGGCCGGTGTCATCGCCAGTAAACGAAAACCGCTCTGCCGCAGCGTGTTCAGCCCTTGCGGCCAGTCGGCCGCCCGCGCGAACGGGACTAACAGGGCGTGCCCCATCGAGACGCGCACCGCACGCCGGTACAACGGGTCGGCGCAACCACTGCCGAACACGACGGCGTCGACGGCCAACCCCGCCGCATTGCGAAAGACCGCACCCAGGTTCTCGTGATCGTTGACGCCCTCGAGCACCGCGACGGTCCTGGCGCGGTCTACCACATCGGCGACGCTGCGCTCGGGTACCCGGCGGGCCGCAGCGAGCACGCCGCGGTTGAGATGAAAGCCGACCGCCGCGGCCATCACCTCGGCCGAAACCCGGTAGTAGGGAGCCGGATTGCCGACCAGGTCCGCCCTGAGTTCGGCGAGCCTGCGGTCGGTGCCGAGAAACGCCAACGGCGTGAACGGCGAGGCCAGCATCCGCTGCACGACCAGGACACCCTCGGCAATCACCAGGCCTTTGCCGCTGGGCAGATCCGGGCGCCGGTCGATGCTATTCAGATCGCGGAAGTTGTCCAGCCGTGGATCGTCGGGATCGACGATGTCGCAGACGACCACGCCGTCGACGTCCTCGGCGCAGTCAGAGTCGTTCGCGGTCAAGGGCTTTCGTCGACCAAGGCAAGGATCAAGTCGGCGGCCACCCGCAGCGTGTCGCGCTCGGAGACTCCCAGCGTCTCCAGTCGTTGCGTGAGCCATTCCTGACTGGCCCGGCGTTCTGCCTCCATCAACTCAGCGCCGGCCGACGACACTGACACCAGCACCTGGCGGCCGTCGTCGGGGTGGGCGACGCGATCCACGAAACCCAATTCGGCCAACGAGGCGATCACCCGCGTCATCGACGGCGGGCGAACCCGCTCTCTGATAGCCAGCGCCCCCGGCGTCATCGGACCGAAGTTGGCCAACGTCGCCAGCGCCGACAGTTGGGACAACGACACCGGGGACTGCGGGCGGCGAAACCGCAGCTGCCGGGACAGCCGCATCACGGCCAACGACAGGTCGCTGGCCAGTCGGCTGTCGCTATCGATCACAGCGCGAAGGTTACGACAGAACGCGAAGGCGTCAACATCGAATCACCGAGACGGGCTCACACCAGCTGTCCGATTGCTCGACTCCTTCCCCGGCCGCTCGCGGCCGGCATCGTCGTCAAGCTAAGTTGATCTCGATGTCCGACGAGCCCGGCACGATGGTTGAGCCACCACCGCTACCTGCTGTGTTGCTCGATCCGTGGCCGATGATCGTGATCGGTGCCCTGGCTTGGCTGGTCGCGGCGGTGGCAGCATTCGTCATTCCTGCCCTGACGGCCTGGCGACCGCTGACCCTGGCCGGGCTTGCGGTCGGGGTGGTGGGCACCTCGATATTCCTGTGGCAGCGCACGGCTGCCCGCCGCGGCGCACGAGGCGCCCAAACCGGGCTCACCACGGAGTCCACCATCTAGGAGGTTCGAGCCATGGCAGCGCCGCTATTGCAAGCCCAGGTCGACATCAACGCACCCGCCTCGACGGTGTGGGCGCTGATCAGCGATTTCCGCCGGATGCCTCAGTGGAGTCCGCAGTGCCGATTGATGCGTCCGCTGGGCGCGGTGCGCCCGGGCACCCGGACGTTCAACCTCAACCGCCGCAACCTATTGGTCTGGCCGACGACCTCCACCGTGATCGAGCTGGTGCCGGACCAGAAGCTGGCTTTCCGGGTCAACATGAACAACACCGTGTGGAGCTACGAGCTGCAGGCGATTCCGGGTGGCACCAGGGTGATCGAAAGCCGGCATGCCGAGAACGGCGTCAAAGCGATTTCCGGTATGGCGGTCAACACGCTCATGGGCGGAACCGACAACTTCGAACGCGAACTCGTCGAGGGCATGAACGCCTCGCTTGCCAGGATCAAAGCCGCCGCCGAAGACGCCTAACTCGGCTCCGCCGGCTCCTCCACGGGCGGCTCCGTCGGCTCCTCAGCAGGCGCTTCCGCCGATTCCTCGTCGGCTACCGCCACAGGTCCCTCGACGGTCACCTCGGCTACTGCCTCCGCAACTTCCTCGACGGGCGCCTCGGCAGGTTTCTCGCTGACGTCGAGCACACCGTCGTCGAAGGGGTCATATATCGGCGAACCGCTGCCCGCCGGAGCTGACGTGTCGGAATGCGCGCCGCAGCCGTATTCGAAGTCGACGATGTGTCCGTCGGCGGACAACTCGTTGCCGCACACCCCGAACATTGCGCCCAGCGAGCCGGCCAACGGCAGCAGGAAACCGCAATCGCGGCAGACCCGCTTGGTGGACTGAGCCATCTGCGCGCGCGGGCCGTGGTCGCCGTCATGCCAGCGCTCCGCGGCTTGGGCGCGACCCCAGGCGCTCAACACCTGGCGACGTCCCAGCCCGATCTCGGCGGCGGTCTCGTCGACCTGAGGATCACCGGAAGCCAGGTACCCCGGCACCAACCTCGGGTCGTCCGACGACGGCGCGAGCAGGTCACCGGGGCTCAGGTCACCGGGCCGGACGCGCTGGTCCCAGGGCAGCCATTCCGGCGCCAGCAAGGCCCCGGGTCCGGGTACCAGCACTACCTCGCTGACCGTTGCATGGTCGGAGCCGGGATAGCTGGCCACCACCACTGCCCACTGCCATCCTTGGTAACCCGGCAGGTGAGCCAAAAAACGGTGCGTGGCGCTGGTCGGATCCTCGTAGCCGACGCCGAGGTACTCGCCGACAGTGTCGTCACCGCTGCCCTCGACGATGGCGGCACGGGCCAGCTCGACCGCGCCAGTGAGCACCGTCGCCAATTCAGGCGGCCACTCCGTCGGTGTCGAACCGGTCACTTCGTCCGTTGTTTCCATGGGCCTCTGATTCTGCCGCACAGATGCGTCGCATGGCCACACCGGTCGCCTGCGCACCAGCACCGCCTGCATGGGTGAGAATCGATGCATGGCTGGACGGCGCGGTGATCACCCGGATGCGAGCCGAGGCCTGGCTCCCGCCCGCCGTGGCCGTAGCGGGCCGGCGGCCGAGCATCCGGGCATGGCCAATTATCCGGCGGACGAGCCGGACTACCGCGGTTCACATCGTCGGCCGGGTACCTCGACGCCGATGCCCAGCGCCAATCGGTACCTGCCGCCGCTGGACCGCGACACCGAAGCCCGGCACCGCGCAGAACCACCGCCCTCTGCCGGCGAGCGAGTGACGGTCACGCGGGCCGCCGCCCAGCGCAGCCGCGAAATGGGTTCGCGGATGTATGACCTGGTGCAGCGCGCCGCCACCGCCGACGGCGCGGACAAGTCCGGGCTGACGGCGCTGACCTGGCCGGTGGTGGCCAACTTCGCCACTGACGCCGCAATGGCGGTCGCGCTGGCCAACACGCTGTTCTTCGCTGCGGCCACCGGGGAAAGCAAGGACCGGGTTGCGCTCTACCTGCTGATCACCATTGCGCCGTTTGCGGTGATCGCGCCGTTGATCGGCCCGGCACTCGACCGGCTGCAGCACGGTCGCCGCGTCGCGCTGGCCGCCTCGTTCGCGCTGCGCACCGCGCTGGCGGTGGTGCTGGTCGCCAACTACGACGCCGCCACCGGCGGCTACCAGTCCTGGGTGTTGTATCCGTGTGCGCTGATGATGATGGTGTTGTCGAAGTCGTTCAGCGTGCTGCGAAGTGCGGTCACGCCGCGGGTCATGCCGCCGTCGATCGACCTGGTTCGGGTCAACTCCCGGCTGACGATGTTCGGCCTGCTGGGCGGCACCATCGTCGGCGGTGGCATCGCCGGCGGGATCGAGTACGGCGGCGACCGTCTGCTGCAGTTGCCGGGCGCCCTGTTCGTCGTCATCGCGGTCACCGTGGCCGGCGCCGTACTGTCCATGCGCATCCCGCGCTGGGTCGAGGTGACGGCCGGCGAAGTCCCCGCCACCTTGAGCTACCGACAGGGCTCGCGGCGACGGAGTTGGCCTGAGGAGGTTCGCCGGGCCGGCGGAGCACTTCGACAACCGTTGGGCCGCAACATCATCACCGCGTTGTGCGGTAACTGCACGATCAAGGTGATGGTTGGCTTCCTGTTCTTGTATCCGGCTTTCGTCGCCAAGGCGCACCAGGCCAGCGGCTGGAAGCAGCTGGCGATGCTCGGCACCATCGGCGCAGCCGCCGCGATCGGCAACTTCGCCGGCAACTTCGCCAGCGCCCGGCTGCGGCTGGGCCGGCCCGCAGTGCTCGTGCTGCGCTGCACCCTGGCCGTCACCGGTGTCGCGCTAGGGGCCGCGGTGGCCGGCACCCAGCTGATGGCAGTGGTGGCCACCTTGGTGACCTCCGGCTCGAGCGCCATCGCGAAGGCGGCGCTGGATGCATCGCTGCAAGACGACCTGCCCGAAGAATCGCGTGCGTCGGCGTTCGGACGTTCGGAGTCGGCGCTGCAACTCGCGTGGGTGCTCGGTGGTGCGATGGGCGTGCTGCTCTACACCGACCTGTGGGTCGGCTTCAGCGTCGTCACCTCGGTGCTGATTCTCGGCTTGGCTCAGACGGTGGTCAGTTTCCACGGCGACTCACTGATCCCCGGCCTCGGCGGTAACCGGCCGGTGGTGGTCGAGCAGGAGGGCGAGCAGAGCGAGCGCCGTCCTGCAGCGGTTCCGCGACGGTGATCTAGCGGGTGCTCTCGCCGGCGGTGTTGTGCCGAGATTGGTGTTGGCCGGGCCCGTCCGGGTCGCCGCCTTGGTGATCTATTTCGTCCTGCACCTCGCGCTGTTCCTCGGTCGCCTCTCGGGCGTCCTTGGGCTCAGGATCGGGGTTACCGCCGGCTTGCTGATTCACGCGAGATCTTCCCCTCAGCTGCTGCGAATGCGTCGTGGCGAAGAGTGTCCGCAATGGCACACTTCGAAACCCGGCTGAGCCGGCGGGGTCAGGCCGCGCCGTGGCCCGCGGGCACCCTCTCGCCGTCGCGCGGCGGTCCCGGCGGTGTCCCGTCACCGAAAGGCTTGCCGCCCAATGACTCTCTGCCGTGTGGCGTCAGCCAGTTGGCCAGGTCCGGTCCCTTCGGCACAATGCCGCTCGGGTTGATGTCGGTGTGCACGAGGTAGTAATGCTGCTTGATTTGGACGAAGTCGGTGGTGTCGCCAAATCCCGGCGTCTGGAACAGATCTCGCGCATAGGCCCACAACACCGGCATCTCCGAGAGCTTGCTTCGATTGCACTTGAAGTGGCCGTGGTAAACGGGATCGAAGCGGGCCAACGTGGTGAACAAGCGGACGTCGGCTTCGGTGATGGTGTCGCCGACGAGGAATCTGTGCTTCTCCAGTCGCTCGCTCACCCAGTCCAGCGCGGTGAACAATCGGTCATAGGCCGACTCATAAGCCTCCTGCGATCCGGCGAAGCCGCAGCGGTACACGCCGTTGTTGATCTCGGTGTACACCCGCTTGTTGACGTCGTCGATCTCGCCGCGCAGCGCCTCGGGGTAGAGCTGCGGAGCGCCGTCGCGGTGATAGGCCTTCCATTCGGTCGACAGGTCCAGCGTCATCTGGGGAAAGTTGTTGGTGACGACGGCCCCGCTCGGCACGTCGACGATCGCGGGGACCGTGATGCCTTTCGGGTAGTCCGGAATGCGGGCGAAATACGCGTCTTGCAAACGGGGAATCTTCAGCACCGGGTCGACACCGCCGGGATCGAGGTCGAACGTCCAGCTGCGCTCATCGTGGGTCGGACCGCAAAAACCAATGGACAGAACGTCTTCCAGGCCGAGCAGGCGCCGGACGATGATGGCGCGATTGGCCCACGGGCAGGCGCGGGCGACGATCAGCCGGTAGCGGCCCGGCTCTACCGGATAGCCGTCGCGGCCGTCTGCGGTGATCCGGGTTTCGATGTACTCGGTGTCGCGGGTGAATTCGCCGGCCTCGGCGATGTAGGAAGCGATCTCGATCTCCTCAGGTGTGGGCCACGGTCAGGAATCGGCGGCCGAGGTTCGGCTCCGTCGACTCACCGGCTTCCCAGTGCGCAATCCACGGTCCGGTGCCTTCCGACTGGTCGATTATCCCCTCCTCGGCCCAGGTGTAGCGCCCCTTGAGCACGTTGGCGGCCAGTCGCGCGTCGACGTCATCGGTATTGGTCCACAACGCATCGAACAGCGCCTGCACCCGCAGCGTGGCCTGCCGGCAGAACGCGTCGGCCAACTCGTAGGACTGCTCGCCGCGGCTCCGATCGGCATCGCGCTGTGCCTCGGCCCGCACACACGTCGCGGCGATCGCGAACAGTTCGGCGCCGATGTCGACTACCCGCCCGAGGAATCCCTGCTTCTGCTCCAGCGCGGCTTGCCAGCGCGCCATCCCATAGAAAGTGTGGCGGGCCAGTTTGCGTGCCGAGCGTTCGACGAAGCGCAGATGCGGGGCCAAGTCGCCGAACTCGCGGTAGGCCGTTGGTCGTTGCCCCTCGCCGAACACCAACTGCGGCAACCACTTCGCATAGAAGCCGCTGGCGCCGACAGCGGCCTTGGCCTTCTGCCGGAGGTCCGCTTTCGCGTTCGCGAGGTCGCCCGCCGCGCTCAGGTGCGCGTCGACCGCCTCGCGCGCGATCAGCAGTCGCATGATCTCGCTGGAGCCTTCGAAGATGCGGTTGATCCTGAGGTCACGAACCACCTGCTCCACCGGCACCGCCCGCTCGCCGCGCGCCGCCAGCGATTCGGCGGTCTCATAGCCACGGCCGCCGCGGATCTGCAGCAGTTCGTCACTGATCAGGCAGGCCATCTCACTGGACCAGAGCTTGGCCAGTGCCGCTTCGATCCGGATGTCGTTGCGGCCTTCGTCGGCCATTTGACCGGACAGCTCCAAAACCGATTCGAGCGCATAACTCGTCGCTGCGATGAACGAGATCTTCTCCGCGACGGCCCCGTGCTCGCCGACCGGTCTGCCCCACTGCACACGTTCTTTCGACCACTCGCGCGCAATTTTCAGCGACCACTTGGCCGAGCCCGCGCAGATCGCGGGTATCGACAGCCGGCCGGCGTTCAGCGTCGTCAAGGCGATCTTCAGGCCGTCGCCTTCCTTGCCGATCAGGTTTTCGGCGGGCACTCGGACGTTGTGCAGCCTGGTCAGTCCGTTTTCGATACCGCGCAGTCCCATGAATGAGTTGCGCCGCTCGACAGTGATGCCGGGCGAGTCGGCCTCGACCACGAAAGCGCTGATACCGCCCCGGTGCCCTTCGCCTTTGGGCACGGTGGCCATCACCACCAGAAGGTCCGCGACGACACCGTTGGTCGTCCAGAGCTTCACACCGTCCAGTTCGTAGGCCGCTCCGTCGTCGACCGGAGTGGCCGTCGACGCAAGCCGGGCCGGGTCGGAGCCGACGTCGGGCTCAGTGAGCAGGAAGGCCGAGATCGCACCGGCAGCGCAGCGCGGGAGGAATTTCCGCTTCTGCTCCTCGCTTCCGGCGAGTTTGAGCGGCTCGGGCACGCCGATCGATTGATGCGCTGACAGCAGCGCCCCCAAGCTGGCGTGCACGCTCGACACCATCATCAGCGCCCGGTTGTAGGCCACCTGCGACAGGCTCAACCCGCCGTATTCCGACGGGATCTTCATGCCGAAACAGCCGAGCTCGGCAAGGCCTTTGACGTATTCGTCGGGGATCTTGGCGTCGCGCTCGATCACCCTGCCGTCGACGGTGCCCAGGAAGTCCCGCAACCGACCCAGGAACTCCTCGGTCCGGGCCGCCTCCTCGTCAGCCGGCCGGGGAAACGGGTGAATGAGGTCCAGCGGGAAGCGGCCGAGAAACAGCTCCTTGGCCAAGGACGGCTTGTCCCAGCCGCTTTCCCGGGATTCCTCCGCTACGGCTCTCGCCTGCTCCTCGCTGACCTGCGCCTGCTGTGCCATGGACTTCCCTCACTCGAAACCGACTCCCTGCGGAGCTTTAGTCAGAGTGTTCCCCGTCACACTTGGCGGTACAAGCCCGGGTCAGGCATCCAGTTCGCGGGCCACGGCCTTGACCACCTCGGAGACCTTGCGGGCGATCTTGCGGTCCGGGTAGCGGCCCTTGCGCAGCTCGGGCTGCACGGTGCCCTCCAGCAGCGTGATCATGTCTTCGACCATGCCGTGCAACTCGTCGGGGCTGTGCTTGTGCTCCGCCGGGCCCTCGCGGCGAGGCCGGGTGAGCGTCGGCGGCGGGTCGACCAATTTCAGGCTCAGAGCCTGGGGGCCACGCCGTCCGGAAGCGACGCCGAACTCGACTTTCTGGCCCGCCTTGAGACCCTCGACGCCTGCGGGTAACGCCGAGGAGCGCACATAGACGTCCTCGCCGTCCTCCTGAGACAGGAAGCCGAACCCCTTCTCAGCGTCGTACCACTTCACCTTGCCAGTCGGCACCGGTCTCACCTGCTTGTCTAACGATTTTTCAATAGGGTCCACACAACGAAGCGCCCCGCCTGCGCAGGACGCGATGCCGACCGATCCTACTCGGATCACCGACGGCTGAGCACCGAAGTTTCTACTACGCTGGCCACACGGCTGGAGGAGACCATGCGCCTGATCCTGAACGTCATCTGGTTGCTTTTTGGCGGCTTGTGGTTGGCCCTCGGATATGTGCTTGCCGCGCTGATCTGCTTCCTGTTGATTGTGACGATCCCGTTCGGGTTCGCGTCGCTACGGATCGCCTCGTACGCGCTGTGGCCGTTCGGCCGCACGATCGTCGACAAGCCCGGTGTGCGGACCGGAGCTCTGGTTGGCAACGTCGTCTGGATCCTCGTGTGCGGAATCTGGCTGGCGATCGGGCACCTGGTGAGTGCGGTGGCGATGGCGCTGACGGTCGTCGGCATTCCGCTGGCGCTGGCCAATCTCAAGCTGATTCCGGTGTCCCTGGTACCGATGGGCAAGGAGATCGTTTTTGTGCATCAGCAGGCGCCCTCGGCCCGTCTTGGGACCGTCTGAGCTGAAATTCGTCGGTCGGACGTGATCGCGTGACCTGCGGTTAATCTTCTGGGCCGCTGTGAGATGACTCACATAACGGTTTGATCACGGCACGGCAACGGCTTGATTGCGACGCTCTCCACCTGCATAAACGTCGAGCGCTCCTGGGCTTTTCGCTGCTTGCGACACGCGAAACGCGGCTCTGTCCATGAAATGACTCCGGTGCCGACACAAGCTAGCGTCGTGCGCGGGCCACCGAGACACCCTGTGCGGTAGGTCTTCTCACCTATAGCGCCGAGCTCCATCCAATAGGTGAGTAACACGCCAAACCCGTGGATGGAGGCGGGGGACCCAACGGTCCGCCGAAATCGAACCAGGAGTCGCTGACGACTCCTTGGGGTGAAGCCGATGTGTGTCCCTTGGGATACACGACGGCCGGGCGACCTCTTCCGCCCGAACCCGACAGCTGACCTCGCAGGCGCTTCGAGAGAGGAATCACTGGGGTATGAGCGGTCGTCACCGTAAACCCACGACGTCCACCGTCGGCGTCGCGAAATTGGCCTTCACCGGTGCAGTAATCGGCGGCGGTGGCATCGCCCTCGCTGGTCACGCAGCCGCCGCCCCCGACAACGAATGGGACCGCGTAGCGTCCTGCGAGTCGGGCGGCAACTGGGGCATCAACACCGGCAACGGATACCACGGCGGGCTGCAGTTCTCGCAGGGCACCTGGGCCGCTCACGGTGGCGGCGAGTACGCCACGTCGGCCAACCAGGCCACCCGCGACCAGCAGATCGCCGTGGCCGAGCGGGTGCTGGCCACCCAGGGCCGCGGCGCCTGGCCGGTCTGCGGACGGGGCCTTTCGGGCGCCAGTCCGCGCAACGTGCTTGCCCACGCGCCCGCTCCGGATGCACCTCCGCCGGACGCGCCTCCACCTCCGCCGCCCGCGCCGGATGCACCTCCGCCCGCCGAGCTCGCCGCGTTCCAGCCGCCGCCGGCCGATCCACCACCTCCGCCGCCCGCGCCGGAGCCACTGCCACCACCGGCCGAGCCGGCCGCGGTCGACGTACCGCCCGCACCGCCTGCGCCGGAGCCACCCGCGCCGGTGCAAGCCGAGCCCGTCGTCGCCGAGGCGCCCGCCCCCGAGGCACCTGCGCCGGAGCCGCCCGCCCCCGAAGCGCCTGCGCCCGACGCACCTGCGCCCGATGCACCTCCGGCGCCGGCCGACCCTGCACCCGAGCCCGCCCCTCCCGCGGAGCCGGTGCACTTCGAGTCGGTTGCCGTCGAGGCACCCGCCGACGGGCCGCAGGAAGTGCAGCAGGCCAATACCGCGTCGTCGTGGACCGCTCCGCCGCAGAACCTGGACCCGGGTTACGTCAACGATCTGCTCAAGGCGATTCAGTCGCAGAAGGTAAGCGGTAACCCGGCGCTGCAATCCCTGGCCTAGCCGCTCAGGGGGCGCGTCAAGCGGACGAGCCGCTTACCGGTTGACGTCGGTGACGGGATGGACGTAGGGCAGCTCGTCAGCGGGCAGCGGGAAAACAAGGTCGCCGAACGGCGACAGTGCGCCCGTCCGGTCACTTGCGAGTTCACTCACGGCGTGGTCGTCGGGGTCCGTCGTCGGCCAGCCGTTGTCAACGTAATGGGTCTTCTGCGCCTTCTTGTCAGCCACGCGGTCCATTCTGACAGGTCGGGCGCAACGCTGCCCGCCTTACCCTCCGTCGACTGGGAACGCCCACCCGCTCGACTGCTTTACGCTGGTCAGCAATGACAGAACACACCCCGGGCATCCCGCTGGGGTCCTGGCTGGCCGAACTGCCCGACGACCGGCTGATCCGTCTGCTGGAACTTCGGCCCGACCTTGCCCAGCCTCCGCCGGGCAGCATCGCCGCGCTGGCCGCCCGCGCGCAGGCTCGCCAATCGCTGAAGGCTGCCACCGACGAGCTGGACTTTCTGCGGCTCGCGGTGATCGACGCGCTGCTTGTGCTGCAGGCCGATACCGCGCCGGTGCCGGTCGCCAAGCTGCTCACGTTGATCGGTGACCGCGCCGCCGAGCCCGAGGTGCTCAGCGCGCTCGACGACCTCAAAGAGCGGGCGCTGGCCTGGGGCGACCTGGACGTGCAGGTGGCGGCCGAGGCCGGCGGTGGCTTGCCCTGGTACGTCGGGCAGGTGACGCTCGAAGACGCCTCGCAGAGCCCGGAGCAGATCGCCGAACTGATCGACGGTCTCAACGAGCCGCAGCGCGAGTTGCTGGACAGGTTGCTGGAGGGCTCGCCGCTGGGACGCACCCGCGACGCGGCACCCGGTGCTCCCGCGGATCGCCCCGTGCCGCAACTGATTGCGATCGGGCTGCTGCGGCGAATCGACGCCGACACGGTGATCTTGCCGCGCCACGTCGGGCAGGTAATGCGCGGCGAGAGACCCGGACCGGTGCGGCTGGCGGCGCCTGATCCGGTGGTGTCCACCACCACGCCCGCCGATGCCGACGCCGCAGCCGCCGGCGCGACCATCGACTTGCTGCGCGAACTCGACGTCCTGCTCGAAACACTCAGCGCGGGACCCATTTCCGAGCTGCGCAGTGGTGGACTCGGGGTGCGTGAGGTTCGGCGGCTGACCAAGAGCACCGGCGTCGACGAGACCCGACTGGGACTGATCCTCGAACTTGCCGCCGCCGCTGGACTGATCTCCAGCGGCATCCCGGACCCGCAACCGGCCGCCGGCGACCCGCCATACTGGGCGCCGACAGTGGCCGCCGACCGGTTCAGCGAGACGTCGACCGCCGAACGTTGGCATCTGCTGGCCACCACCTGGCTCGACTTGGCGGCCAGGCCGGCGCTGATCGGTAGCCGCGGACCGGACGGTAAACCCTATGCCGCGCTGTCTGATTCGCTGTACTCAACGGCCGCGCCCTTGGATCGCCGTCTGCTGCTGAGCATGCTCGCCGCTCTGCCACCCGGTGCGGGAGTCGACACGAACACCGCGTCGGCGGCACTGATCTGGCGGCGGCCCCGCTGGGCCAACCGCCTGCAACCCGCGCCGATCGCCGACCTCCTGGAAGAAGCGCAGCATCTGGGCCTGGTGGGCCGCGGCGCGATCAGCACGCCCGGCCGGGTGTTCATCGACGGCTCGGACGACGCCGCGGCGATTGCCGCCATGGCGCGTGTCCTGCCCACGCCGATCGACCACTTCCTGGTGCAGGCCGACCTGACGGTGGTGGTGCCCGGCCCGCTGGAACGCCAGCTGGCTGAGGAACTGTCGACGGTGGCCAGCGTCGAGTCCGCGGGAACCGCGATGGTCTACCGGGTCAGCGAATCGTCGATCCGGCATGCCCTCGACGTCGGCAAGACCGCTGAGGAGCTGCATTCCCTATTTCGTAAGCACTCCAAAACACCTGTACCGCAAGGTCTGACGTATCTGATCGACGACGTCGCACGCCGGCACGGGCAGCTGCGGATCGGCATGGCCGCGTCATTCGTGCGATGCGAAGATCCGACACTGCTCGCCCAAGCAGCCGCCGCCGCTCAGCACCTCGGCCTGCGCGTCCTGGCACCGACCGTGGCGATTTCGCAGGCACCGATCAGCGAAGTGCTCGATGTCCTCCAGCACGCCGGCTTCGCCCCGGCCGCCGAGGACTCGACCGGCACCATCGTCGACATCCGGACCCGAGGTGCGCGGGTTCCCACCCCGCAGCGCCATCGCCCGCATCGGCCGGTGTCGCGGCCCAGCAGCGAAACGCTCAGCGCGGTGGTCGCTGTGTTGCGGAAAGTGACCACGGCGCCGTTCGACCGCGTGCGGATCGATCCGGCGGTGGCGATGTCACTGCTTCAGCAGGCCGCCCGGGAACAAGACACGGTGCTGATCGGTTATGTGGACGCCGCCGGAGTGGCCACCCAACGGGTGGTGTCACCGATTGCGGTGACCGGCGGCCAGCTGATCGGCTTCGACTCGGCTTCCAGCCGCGCCCGTGATTTTGCGATTCACCGCATTACGTCGGTGATGCCCGCCGACCGCGAATAGGTGTTGTCGGCGAAAGAACGATAATGGAGCGTATGGGGTTTTTCTATGACTGACGGACCGTTGATTGTGCAGTCTGACAAGACGGTGCTGCTGGAGGTCGACCACGAGCTGGCCGGTGCGGCGCGTGCGGCGATCGCGCCGTTCGCGGAGTTAGAGCGCGCACCCGAACACGTGCACACCTACCGCATCACTCCGCTGGCGCTGTGGAATGCGCGCGCCGCGGGCCACGACGCCGAGCAGGTCGTGGACGCCTTGGTCAGTTTTTCGCGGTATGCGGTGCCTCAGCCGCTGCTGGTCGACATCGTCGACACGATGGCCCGCTATGGCCGGCTGCAGCTGGTGAAGAGCCCGGTGCACGGCCTGACGCTGGTCAGCTTCGACCGGGCTGTGCTGGCAGAAGTGTTGCGGCACAAGAAGATTGCGCCAATGCTGGGTGCCCGCATCGACGACGACACGGTGATCGTGCATCCCAGTGAGCGCGGCCGGGTCAAACAGATGCTGCTGAAGATCGGCTGGCCCGCCGAGGATCTCGCCGGCTATGTGAACGGCGAGGCACACGCGATCGACTTGCGGCAGGACGACTGGCACCTGCGCGACTACCAGGAGATGGCGGCCGACTCATTCTGGTCGGGCGGATCAGGCGTCGTTGTGCTTCCCTGCGGCGCGGGTAAGACCCTCGTCGGCGCTGCTGCGATGGCCAAGGCCAGGGCCACGACGCTGATTCTGGTCACCAACACCGTCGCGGGCCGGCAGTGGAAACGCGAACTGATCGCCCGGACGTCGTTGACCGAAGAGGAGATCGGCGAATACTCCGGAGAACGCAAGGAAATCCGGCCGGTCACCATCGCGACGTACCAGGTGATCACCCGTCGCACCAAAGGCGAATACCGCCACCTGGAATTATTCGACAGCCGCGACTGGGGATTGATCATCTACGACGAAGTCCACCTGCTGCCTGCGCCGGTTTTCCGGATGACCGCCGATCTGCAGTCGCGGCGACGGCTGGGGCTGACGGCGACACTGATCCGCGAGGACGGCCGCGAGGGCGATGTGTTCTCGCTGATCGGGCCGAAGCGCTATGACGCGCCGTGGAAAGACATCGAGGCGCAGGGTTGGATCGCGCCGGCCGAGTGCATCGAAGTGCGGGTCACGATGACCGACAACGAGCGGATGGTCTACGCCACCGCCGAGCCTGAAGAGCGATACAAGCTGTGCTCGACGGCGCACTCGAAAATCGCGGTGGTGAAATCGATTTTGAGCCGACACGCAGGCGAGCCGACGTTGGTGATCGGCGCCTACCTCGATCAGCTCGAGGAACTCGGCGAAGTGTTGGGTGCGCCGGTAATCCAAGGATCGACCAAGAACGCCGAACGCGAGGCGCTGTATGACTCCTTCCGCCGCGGCGAGGTGAGCACCCTCGTGGTGTCGAAGGTGGCGAACTTCTCCATCGATCTACCGGAAGCATCTGTGGCGGTGCAGGTTTCGGGAACATTCGGTTCGCGGCAAGAAGAGGCGCAACGGCTCGGCCGGCTGCTACGGCCCAAGGCCGACGGTGGCGGCGCGATCTTCTATTCGGTGGTGTCGCGGGACAGCTTGGACGCCGAGTACGCCGCGCATCGACAGCGGTTTCTCGCCGAGCAGGGCTACGGCTACGTCATCCGCGACGCCGACGACCTGCTGGGGCCGGCGATCTGACGCAGGGTTTCAAAGCGATTGCAAGCGCGGCGCTTTCCCGCGCGCAGCAGGTCGCCTTTATCCAACTCAGAGCGACAGGATGGTCGCCGACGCGGTGCCGGGAGCCCCGTACACCTGCGCCAATCCGACGCGCGGGCTGCCCGGAACCTGCCGCTCGCCGGCTTCACCGCGCAGCTGACGGACCAGCTCATGCACCTGCCGCAGGCGTGACGCGCCGATCGGCTCACCGTTGGCGATCAGCCCGCCGTCGGTATTGACCGGAATCGAACCGTGAATCTCGGTGGCACCGTCGGCGACCAGCTTCTCCTGCTCGCCGTCGGCGCACAGACCGGTCTCGGCCATGTGGATCACTTCGTTGCCGGCGTCGGTGTCTTGGAGTTGCGCGACGTCGACGTCCTCGGGCCCGATGCCGGCGGCCTCATAAGCGGCCTTGGCGGCGTAGACGGTGGGCGAGACGTCCTCGTCCAGCGGCGCGAACGTGGCGTGCACTTCGTAGGCACCATAGGTGCGGGTGCGGATCTCGGTGGCGCGCACGTAAACCGGCTTGTCGGTGAACTTGTGCGCGATGTCCGCGCGACACATGATCACTGCCGCGGCGCCTTCGTCGGGCGCGCAGAACATGTACTGCGTCAGCGGGTAGTTCAGCACCGCCGAGTTGAGGATCTGCTCCTCCGACATCGGCTTGCGACGGAACGCGTTCGGGTTGATCGCGCCGTTGCGGAAATTCTTTGCGGCCACCTTGGCCAGGGTGGCCTGGGAGATGTTGTGATCGTGAAGGTACTTGTTGGCCTTCATTCCGAAGAACTTCGTGGTGACGAATTGCCCGTTCTCCGCATACCACTGCGGCAGTGCCAGCTTGGCCGGGTCGTCGGTGAACGCGCCGCGCGGGTGCTTGTCCAGGCCGATCGCGATGCCGATGTCGTACTTGCCCAGCCGGATCGTGTTGGCGGTCTGCTGAATGGCGCTGGCCGCGGTGGCGCACGCGTTGAACACGTTGGTGAAGGTGATGCCGGTGAGACCGACCAGCCGCGTCACGGCGTCCGGGTTGGACACCTCGTGGCTGCCGCCGAAACCGAATTGGATGTCTTTCCAGTCCACCCGGGCATCGGCCAGCGCGGATTGGATGGCTTCGGCGCCCATCTGCATAGCGGTCTTGTCGAACCTGCCGAACGGATGCAGGCCGACGCCGATGATCGCGACATCACTGGTCATGTC
>JAVHWH010000368.1:0-17469 GCA_032159915.1 Mycobacterium sp. | reverse complement strand
CTGGAGTTCAAGGTGCGGGTCCTCGCCGATCGTGCCGCCGCGCCCACCGCCCGACGCATTGATGTTGCGGCGGATCTACGCGACAACTGGTCGACGCCGTTGCAGGCAGCCGGTTTTGACGCAACGGTTGCTAGTGCCTGGTCGGTCGAAGGCATCCTGCCGTATCTGACCAGCCCCGCCCAGGACACGCTGTTCGACCGGATCACCGAACTCTCGGCACCGGGCAGCTTGCTCGCGATCGGCGCGTTGGGCTCGCGCCTCGACCAGGACCGGCTCGCGGCCCTGGAAGACAACTACCCGGGCCTCAACCTCTCCGGTGACGTGAACTTCTCCACGTTGACCTACGACGACTCGACGAAAACCGAACCCGCGCGTTGGCTCGCTGCACATGGTTGGACGGTCGAATCCGTCCGCACCAACCCCGAATTGCAGCGCCACTACGGTCGGACCGCACCACAGGTCGACTTGGACATCGACGACATCATGCACTCCGAATATGTCACGGCATCGCGCTGAGCTGGTGCTGAACGCCGACTGTGTCGCTTATCAAGGCGATTCGGCCTAGTTCAAGCCAGGACCTACACAGTCGGCGAACCCGGCTCACCGGACATTGCGACGTAGGCAGTCCCCCGGCCCGCGCGCTGCCACAGCACCCCGCCCTCGGCGCTGGGCCCCGCGCGGATCAGCTCACGCTTGAGGATCTTGGTGGTCGCCGTATGCGGAAGCGCATCGTTGATCCGGACGAACCGCGGCCAGGCTTTCGGTGACAAGTCCGGTTGCGTGGCAAGGAATTTCTCGAATTCGTCCGGAGTCAGCGATTCGCCGTCGTTCAGGACGATTGCGGCCATCACCTGGTCGCCCACCGCGTCATCCGCAACCCCGTAGACCGCAACCTGATTGACCGGGGCGAGTCGTTGCAGGATGCGTTCGATGGGCGCGGACGCAAGGTTCTCACCGTCGACCCGCAGCCAGTCCGAGGTGCGACCGGCTAAATAAATCCAGCCATCGACGTCGCGATAGGCCAGATCCCCGGACCAGTACATGCCGTGGCGGATGCGCTCGTTGGTCGCCGCGGGATCGTTGTAGTACCCGGCGAACGGACCGGCGCCCTGGGTGTTCACCAGTTCTCCGACCGCATCGTCGAAGTTCGCCAGCGCGCCGTGTTCGTCGAAAACCGCTGTCGCGCATTCGGTGACGGTGTCGGAGTGGTAGACGGCGACGCCGGGGTATCCCCGGCCGATCGACCCGGCGGGCGTACCGTCTTCGCGGGTGACGATCACCGCGAACTCGCTGGAGCCGAAGCTGTCGACGACTCGGCAGCCGAACCGCCGGGCGAACTCGTCGATATCGCGATCGGATGCCTCGTTGCCGAAGGCGATGCGCAACGTGTTGTCTGGGTCGTCGTCTCGTTCCGGGGTGGCCAGCATGAGGGCCAGCGGCTTGCCGACGTAGTTCAGGTAGGTGACGTGGTGGCGGCGGATGTCGTCGAGAAACCTCGACGTGGAGAATCGTGCGGGCACCATCGTGGCCCCGCTGCCGATGGCGACCGCCCAGCCCGCGGCCACGCCGTTGGAGTGAAACAGGGGCATCGACAGGTAGCACACGTCATCGGCGGTGATTTGGTACTGCCCGATCAGGCTTGCGCCACACAGGATGGCCATCACGTGGGAGAACCGCACGGCCTTCGGATCGCCGCTGGTTCCCGACGTGAAGATCATCATGACGGTGTCGGCCGGCTCGACCTCGCGCCACGGCTGCAACGGCGCCGCCGCCGCCACCGCATCGCGGTAGCGCTCGGATTCCACATTCAAGACGGTGATCCCGGCAAGGTCCAGCCCGTCCAGCAGCGGCTGATGCGAGGAATCGACAAGCAGCAGTTGGCAATCCGATCGTCGAATATCGGACAGCAGCCCGGCGCCGCGCCGGGTGGTGTTGATCCCGCACAACACATAGCCACCCAGCCCGGCCGCCGCCATCGAGCGCAACATGGCCGGCGTATTGCCCAGCAGGGCACCGACGTGCAGGGCACGACTGGTGTCGGCCAACCCGATCAGCGCGGAGGCTTCGGCGGCGGCCTCGGCGAGATGCTCACGCCAGGTCCAGGTCCGGTCGCCGTGCACCACCGCCGCAGTGTCGTCGTGCGCGCGGGACCGCAGCAGTTGTTGCACCGTCTCAAACATCGGTCGGCCGATACTTCAGCAGGGTGACGCGGGCGTCGGCGATATCGCAGAACACCGGGCTCACCCGCATACCGATCCGGACGTCGGCGGGATCAACGTCGAGAAGTTCGGTGCTGAAGCGGGGGCCGGCGTCCCACTCGACCACGGCGAGGATCTGCGGCACCGCATCGGCCCACGGCGGGCCGGTGGGTCGGCGCGCCACGGTGAACGTATAAACCGTTGCCGCACCGTCGATTTCGCGCCACTGCAGATCGTCGGCCAACGTACCCGGCGCAAAGGTACGTGGATAGAACACGTATCGTGCCAGCGACGGCGAGAACTGCACCAGAATCCGATGCTCGTTGAGCGCCTGCCAGAACGGCGCCGACACGGGTGTGGGTTCGGGAAGTGGTAGCGCCTCGGTCATGTCAGTCACCCGCCAGTACCAGTGCGACTTGCTCACTCATGATGCCACCCGTTCCACTGACGAACGCCCGGTGACAATCGGCAACCTGCGCGGCGGCGGCGCGACCCATGACCTGGCGCGCGGCGTCGACCACGTGATGCATGCCGCCCGCCATACCCGCCTGACCGAAGGACAACTGTCCGCCCGCAGTATTGAGCGGGAAGTCGCCCGCAAAGGTGAGATCACGCTGGTTGACCCAAGCCATGCCTTCTCCTTTGCCGCAGAAGCCGGCATCTTCGAGCGTCATCAGGACCGTGATCGTGTAGCAGTCGTACAGCGAGGCCATGTCCATGTCAGACGGGGCCAAACCTGCCATCGCAAAGGCACGCTCGGCGGCGCGTGATACCGGCGTGGTCATCATGTCGTGGGCGTAGGTCGCCGTCTTGAAAGCGACGTGCTCACCGAACCCCGTGACCCACACCGGCCGGTGTCGCGCCCGGCGAGCGATGTCGGCATTGGCGATCAGCACGCCGGTGCCGCCCTGCACGCGCATCACCGTCTCCAACATGTGGATGGGATCGGCGATCATCGGGCTGGCCAGCACGTCGTCGACGGTGATCGGCTTGCCGTGGAACACCGCCCCGGGATGCGCGCACGCATTGGCCCGCTGGTCCACCGCGATCTTCGCCAGAGCTGTTGCGTCATAGCCGAAAAGCGCGGCGTAGCGCTGAGCGATCTGCGCGTAGGGCCCGTTCTGGCCGACGTTGCCGTAGGGGATTTCGAATTCGGCCTGCGGCGACCCGTAGTTGTTGCTCGATGCGCCGTGCCATTTGGCCGGCGGCGGTGGGTGACGGGTGGAGGTCGGCAGCACCGTGGATCCGGGTACGACCGCGAACACCGCGTCACACAGCCCGAGCTCGACGGCGACCGCGGCCCGCCAGACCATTGCCGCCGACGTCGCACCGCCAAGGTCGACGCGCTCCCCGAAATTGACCGGTAGGCCAAGATATTCGGACAGCGTCGCCGGGACGAACATGTCGGATTCCGCCAGGCCGTGGCACACCAGACCGTTGACCACCGTGGCATCCACCCCGGCGTCCTCGACGACCATCTTGGCCAGCAGCGCGTACTGGTCGAGGGTGAACGACGGTGGCCGGGTCTGCTTGCGCTCGGCGGGCAACTCCGCGATGCCGATGATGGCCGCCTCGCCGCGCAGGCCCGTCACGGCTGGTCACCGCGCAGCGGCAGGGCGACTGTCGCGGTACCTGGCATCAACACCGTATCGTCGCGGCGCCCGGCGATCTCCAGGTCGATCAGACCGACGTTGTCTACCAACCGTTTTCCGGTGACCGACCCCCCGAAGATGAGCTGCTCACCGACCAGGGCGATCGCCCGGTTTTGCACGGAGTATTCGACAAGCCGTCCACGTCCGCCGATCCAGTCGGTGACTGCCCGGGCCAGCAACGCGGCCTGCAGCGGGCCCTGCACGATGACGTCGTCGTAACCCTCGGCCGACCGGGCCCAGTCTTTGTCGTAGTGGATGCGGTGACCGTTGTAGGTTGCAGCGCTGAAGAAGAACAGTTGGCGCTCGTCGGTAGTGACGGTCAGTGCCGGCAACGGGTCGCCGGGGTGGACGTCCTCGTAGAAGATCTGCTTGCGGTTCACGGCGCTCCCTAGGGTCGGGCGATCATCGATGTCGTTGCCTCCGCGAGCAGTTGGCGCTGCTGATTGCGATACACCGTTCGCCAGGTAACCAGCACGAAGGTGCCGGAGCGGCCGTGCTTCTCGACGATCGACTCGATTGTCCGGACCATGTCTATCTTGTCGTGGTGATAGGCCGGCCGGTGAAACGTCGTGCTCTCGCCACCGGCCATCCGCCTCGGTGCCCGCGGGAAGGCCAGGCTGCCGGAAACCGCACCGGAGGACCCGTCCGGGCGGACCTCGTTTAGCGCTGTGACGCCCAAGATGGCGTATTGCAGGAACAGCGGGGGGCAGATGATGTCCCGATAGCCTTGCGCACGAGCATATTCCGGATCGAACCAGAGTGGATTGTGGTCACCGACGGCGGCGGCCCACCGCTGCCAGTCGCGCCGGTTGACTTCGCCTGTCGCGGTGGCAGCCACCGTTCCCACCCGCGCCGCTGACTCCGCGTCGATCAGGCTCTGCTCGCTCACTTGTCCTCCTGGAGCCACGCCGACGCGATGTCCGCACCACCGCCGAGCGTCGAGAGCACCCGGGCCCGCTCCGAGAACAGGTGCAGGTCTGTTTCGACGACATAGCCCATACCACCGTGCAACTGATGCGCGTCGAGCGTGACGAGTTTCGCCGCGGCCGCCGCGTGCATCCGGGCAATCGCGGTCTGTCGAGTGCCTGTGTGGCCCTGCCCAATCCAGAACACTGCCGACTGTGCGGCAAGCCGGGCCGCCGCCAGCGCGATATGCATGTTCGCCACCAGGTGCTGCGCTGCCTGAAACGACGCGATCGCCCGGCCGAACTGCTTGCGCGCCGTCGTGTACTCGACCGTGCGCTGCAGCACCGCCTCACCGACGCCGACCAGGTCCAGCGACTGCAGGGCTACCGCGGCGTTGGCGGCCCGGCGCAGGTCCGCGGGGGCCAGGCCCGCTTCGCCCGATCCGGGCAACACGGCGTGGGGATCGGCCACCTCGACGTCGCCGAACGTGATGCGGAAGGCGCGGTGGCCACCCATCAGGGGTTGTGCCTCGATCTGCACACTTGCTGCGTTCAATGGCACGACGAAGCCCAGTGGCCGCTCGCCGTCAACGGCGGACACCACAACAACATCGGCGAGGTCGGCGTCTGCGACAAAATCGACGACACCCCCAAGCCGCCAGCCGCCGGACGCGTCGGTGTGGGCCTGCAGTGTCGGGGCGATCCCGGCGGAATCGCGCGGATCCCACAATGCCGTTGTGGCCCAAAGGCTTCCGGCGGCCAGCGATGGAAGCCAGGCTGCCCGCTGATCTGGCCCACCGAGCAGGTGGATGGCGAACGCCGCCTGCACGGTGCCGTGCACGATCGTCGGGCACAGCGCGCGGCCGGCTTCGATGCAGAAGACACCCGCATCACCGAGTGTGCCGCCCGCGCCGCCGTACTCGGTCGGCGTCGACAATCCGAAAACGCCGGCGTCGGCTAGCGCCTTCCACAATCGTTCGGGCCTGGCCCGGGTGCCGGCGTCGCGCAGTTCACGAACCAGGCTCGTCGGGCACTCGGCCGCAAGCAGTGCAGACAGCATGGACGCCAGATCTCGTTCGTCGTCGCTGGGTAGCAGTCTCATGGTAATCAGCGTCCGTAGGACGGCATGCCGTGGCCACGTTGGGCAATGACGTCGCGCAGCACTTCGTTGGTGCCGCCGCCGAACCGCATCAGCGGCGAAACCCGGTACAGCCGTTCAAATTTGCCGCCCTCGGGCGCACCAGCGCTGCGATAGGCCAGCAGACCGTCGGGCCCGAGTATGTCGAGAGCCAGATCCGCTATTCGTTGCCGTAGCTCGCTGGTGAAGATTTTCTCGACGCTGACTTCGATGGTGGGAATAAGGCCGCTCTCCAACAGCGACGCCGCCTGAAATCCCATCAACTCCGCCGCTTCCACATCGGCTTCGGCCTGGGCGAGTCGGCGGCGTAAGCCGGGCGCCTGCAACAGCACTGAGTTGTCCCGCGCGGCCAGGTCGGTCAGGTCGTCGAGTGCGCGCCGTAGGTCTCCGGCGTTGGTCAGCGCGCCGCGCTCGAGATCCAGGGCGCCGGTGATGTAAGTCCAACCCCGATTGAGTTCGCCGATCAAGTTGCCGACCGGCACCCGCACCTCGTCGAAAAATGTCTCGTTGGTGCGATATCCCGACCAGGCGTACAACGGACGAATTTGGATGCCGGGCAGATCGGTGGGAACCATGATCACCGAAATACCCCGGTGCCGGGGCGCACTGGGATCCGTTCGGACACAGAGCCATTCATGGGTCGCCCGGTTTGCGACGCTGTTCCAGATCTTGGATCCGGTGATCACCCACTCGTCGCCGTCGCGGACCGCCCGAGTCCGCAGACTGGCCAGGTCGGTGCCCGCCTCGGGTTCTGAGTAACCCACCGCGCAGATCAGCTCGCCGCGAGCGATCGCCGGCAGGAACTCCATTTTGTTCTGCTCGGTGCCGTGCCGCATGATCATCGGCGCCACCGACGTCACGGTGAGGTCGGGGCCCGGGACGCCCCAGTATTCGAACTCCCGCATCAACAGGTGCTGATGTATTGCGCCCAATCCCAGCCCGCCGTATTCCGGCGGCCAGTTCAGCCCGAACCAGCCCCGTTCGCCGATCTTCCGCCGAAAAGCCGCGACGTGCCCGCCCGCAATTTCCTGACCGTGCTCGCTCAGCTCCGAACGCAGCGCCGGCGTGACGTTCTCGGTGAGGAACGCACGCACCTCAGCCAGCCATGCCGTCTGGGCCGCGTCGAGTTGGAAATCCACCATCCTGTTCCTAGCCGGTTCCGGTCGCTTGCGCCCGCGAATTCGGAAAGGAACTTAAAGTCTTAAGACATGCCCTTCGACGATCCGGATGTCCACGTGCGGAGCGGCGCCTGATGCAATTCTGGTCTGGCACACCGTTTATGCAGACAGCCGACGCGCTGGCAATCGCCGGCATGCTGGACGTATGCGGCTATGACGGCGTCATCTGCGCCGATCACCTGGTTTATCCGCGTGATCTGAGGTCGCCGTACCCGTCAGCGGCTGGAGTGCCGCCGTGGCCACCCGAGACGGCCTGGCCCGACTCGTGGATCATGATCGGCGCCATGGCGTCGACCACTCGACGACTGCGGTTCTCCAACGCCATCTACGTCGCCGCCTCCCGTCCGCTCGTCGAAGTGGCGAAGCAGGTGGCGACCGCATCGGTGATCTCCGGCGGTCGCGTGTCGCTGGCTGTCGGCGCCGGCTGGATGCGCGAGGAATTCGAGCTACTGGGACAAGATTTCAGTACCCGTGGCAGGCGGCTCGACGAGATGATCCCGGCGTTGCGCGCGTTGTGGAGCGGCGGCTGGGTGTCCTGGAGCGGGCGTTACTACGACGTGCCCGAGTTGATGCTCGAGCCGCACCCGCCGACGCCGGTGCCGATCTTGTGCGGCGGCGAATCCGAGGTGGCGCTGCGGCGGGCGGCGCGGCTGTGCGATGGCTGGGTCGGCACCGCCTACGGGTGGGACGACGCGGTCCGGTATGTGCAGAAGCTGACCGCGTTGCGGCGCGAATACGGGCGGGACAGCGAACCTTTCGAAATCATGCTGGCGTTGCTGGAGATGCCGTCAGCCGATCTCTACCGACGCGCCGAAGACCTCGGCATCACCGCAGTGATGTGCGCACCATGGATGGCCGACAACGTCGAGCCGAACGACCGGGCGGGCTGCCGCGCCGCGATCGAGCGGTTCGCCGAGACCGTGATCGCACGGTGTCGCTAGGCCTGAGCGCCGCTGGTGGTCAGAACTTGTGCGGGACGTCGTTGACCAGTCCGCCGTCCATGACGAACTCGGCACCCGTCGAGTACGACGATTCGTCGCTGGCGAGGAACAGCACAAAGCTGGCCACCTCCTCGGACACACCGGGGCGGCCGAGCGGAACGGTGACCATGTCGTCGGGGAAGTGCTTGGTCATCGGGGTGCGGATGAAACCGGGATGGATGGAGTTCACCCGGATGTTGTGCGACGCCAATTCCAGCGCGGCCGATTTGGTCAGTCCGCGCACCGCCCACTTGGAGGCGACGTACGGATGCACCATGACGGCGCCACGCAGGCCCTCGATCGAGGAGACGTTGATGATCGAGCCGCCGCCCGCGGCCTTCATCGGCTCGACCACGGCCTGGATGCCGTGGAAGGTGCCGTTGAGGTTGACGTCGATGACTTTGTTCCACTTCTCCACGTTGAACTGGCCCAACATGCCCAGCGCGACGATGCCGGCGTTGTTCACCAGGACGTTAAGCCTGCCGAAGTCGTTGACCGCGGTGGACACCGCGGCTTCCCATTCCTCAGGCTGGGTGACGTCGAGGTGGACGTAGCGTGCCGATTCGCCGATTTCGTCCGCAAGTTTTTTGCCGTCATCGTCGAGAATGTCGCCGATGACGACCTTGGCGCCCTCGGCGACCAAGGCCCGGGCGTGAGCAGCTCCCATCCCCCGTGCGCCACCGCTGATCAGTGCAACTTTTCCATCCACGCGTCCCATGACGCGTCAGGCTACCGCAGCCCCTTAAGCGAGTAGAACTTGTTCCACCGCCGCAGCGAATCCGGTTTGCTTTCACCCTTGTGGTCACACCCGGCCGGTTCCGTACTAAACTAGAACACGTTCCAATTCGCCTACGCCGCGGTAACCACGTAAGGATCTCCCCATGCACACTCCCATCTGCGACGAACTCGGCATCGAGTTTCCGATCTTCGCGTTCACGCACTGCCGCGATGTCGTGGTCGCGGTCAGCAAGGCCGGTGGTTTCGGCGTGTTGGGAGCGGTCGGCTTCACTCCGGAGCAGCTCGAGATCGAGCTGACGTGGATTGACGAGAACATCGGAGATCACCCGTACGGCGTGGACATCGTCATCCCGAACAAATACGAGGGCATGGACTCACACCTGTCCGCCGAAGAGCTGGCTGAGTCGCTGCGCAAGATGGTGCCGCAGGATCACCTCGACTTCGGCAAAAAGATCCTGGCCGACCATGGCGTGCCGGTCGAGGACAGCGACGGCGACAGCCTGCAGTTGCTGGGCTGGACCGAGGCCACGGCCACCCCCCAGGTCGAGGTGGCGCTCAAGCACCCCAAGGTGAAGATGATCGCCAACGCGCTGGGCACTCCGCCGGCGGAGATGATCAAGCACATCCACGACGCCGGCCTCAAGGTCGCGGCGCTGTGCGGTTCCCCATCGCAGGCCCGTAAGCATGCCGACGCCGGCGTCGACATCATCATCGCCCAGGGCGGCGAGGCCGGCGGGCACTGTGGCGAGGTGGGCTCGATCGTGTTGTGGCCGCAGGTCGTCAAGGAGGTTGCGCCGGTCCCTGTTCTCGGCGCGGGTGGTATCGGCAGCGGTCAGCAAATCGCCGCGGCCCTGGCGCTGGGCTGCCAGGGTGCGTGGTCGGGCTCGCAATGGTTGATGGTCGAAGAATCTTCCAACACCCCGGTTCAGCAGGCCGCGTACGTCAAGGCCGGTAGTCGCGACACTGTGCGCAGTCGTTCGTTCACCGGCAAGCCGGCACGGATGCTGCGCAACGACTGGACCGAGGCCTGGGAGGCGCCGGACAACCCCAAGCCGCTCGGTATGCCGTTGCAGTACATGGTGTCCGGCATGGCGGTGCGCGCGACCAACCGGTACCCCAACGAATCGGTCGACGTGGCGTTCAACCCGGTCGGTCAGGTTGTCGGGCAGTTTGCCAAGGTCGAAAAGACGTCGACGGTCATCGAACGCTGGGTCCAGGAGTACCTGGAGGCAACCAGCCGGCTCGACGAGCTGAACGAAGCCGCTGCCGTCTAGTTACTCGGCATCGGCGTCGTCGCCGGTGAAGACTTCCTTGGTCCGCTCGACTGCGTAGGTCGCGATGTCCAGGGAGTTCTGCACGATGTCGCCGGCGCCGCCGGCGATGTCGCCCTTGATGATGTGACCGGCGTCCTCGACGATGTCGGAGGACCGTTCCACGGCGTTCGTGACGATGTCGCGGGCGGCGTCGATGGCGTCTTTCGGGTTGAAGCCCATGGCAGTCTCCCTCTGGTCGATGAAGCGGTTAGTGAGTCACGCTCGTGTCGGACGGGAAGCCGCCGCCGGCGCCGTTCGGGGCACCTCCGCCGGTTCGCTGACCGATCTGCCAACCGTGATCGGTGCAGAGCATCGGCTGCCCGTCGGGTGACTGCGCCGATGATCCACGTGGATTATCACACTTGGCGCCGACCTCCTGCACTCCGTGAAGAGGGTAGGTGATGACCCAGAAGCCCGACTCGGCGGCCGGGAACTGGTTGATGATGAAGTGGCACGCCTCGGCCTGACCGCCGGGGCCCCGGCCGAAAATGAACCGCTCGTAGTTGTCGCACGGCGCACCGAGCGACGCGTCGTAATTCATGCCCGGCACGTCGCCGTCGTAATGCCCGGGGTCGGCGACGGCTGCCGGGGCCAGCCCGATGAGCGCGCCGGTGACCGCAGCGGTGACAAACAGTTCGCGAATCATGATCCACCTCCGGTGTCAGGCCGATGACCTGGAGGCAAGCATAGTCAGTGCCAGTGGTGCCACACGGCCCTTTCGCGCGGCTCGAAACTCGTCGCGCCGGCCGCGAGAACACGTTCCAATCGTCATCCGGCAATCCGTCGAGAAGCCGTTCCATCTCGGCTGTCCCGGTGCTTTACTGGGCCAGAACGCGTCATAGCCGAGTCGTTCTCACCCCTAGGAGTGCCACCGATGCCGACTCCGAATCTTCCCGCCGGATTCGATTTCACCGATCCCGACATCCACGCCGAACGCCTACCGGTCGAGGAACTGGCCGAGCTACGGCGAACGGCACCGATCTGGTGGAACGAGCAGCCAGTGGGTGCGGGCGGATTCGACGACGGCGGCTACTGGGTGGTGTCCAAGCACAAGGACGTCAAGGAGATTTCGCTGCGCAGCGATGTCTTTTCCAGCCTGGAGAAGACCGCGCTGCCGCGCTATCGAGACGGCACGGTCGGCGAGCAGATCGAACGCGGCAAGTTCGTCCTGCTCAACATGGACGCCCCGCAGCACACCCATCTGCGCAAGATCATCTCCCGCGGCTTCACTCCCCGGGCCGTCGAGCGGCTGCGCGACGACCTTCGGGAGCGCGCCCGCCAGATCGTGGAAACCGCAGCGGCGAAAGGGTCGGGCGACTTCGTCGAGCAGGTGTCGTGCGAACTTCCGCTGCAGGCCATCGCCGGCCTGCTGGGTGTGCCGCAGGAAGACCGGATGAAGTTGTTCCACTGGTCCAACCAGATGGTGGGCGACCAGGATCCGGAGTTCGCGAACAACGACGCGATCACCGCATCGGTCGACCTGATCATGTACGCCATGCAGATGGCCGCCGACCGGGCCGCCAACCCCGGCCCTGACATCGTCACCAAGCTGATCGAGGCCGACGTCGACGGCCACAAGCTCTCCGACGACGAGTTCGGCTTCTTCGTCATCCTGCTTGCGGTCGCGGGCAACGAGACGACCCGCAACTCGATCACCCAGGGCATGATGGCGTTCACCGACTTTCCCGATCAGTGGGAGCTCTACAAGAAGGAACGTCCCCCCACCACCGCTGACGAAATCGTTCGATGGGCCACCCCGGTGACGTCCTTCCAGCGGACCGCGCTCGAGGACTACGAGCTGTCCGGCGTGCAGATCAAAAAGGGCCAGCGCGTCGTAATGGTCTATCGCTCAGCTAATTTCGACGAAGACGTGTTCGACGACCCGTTCGCATTCAACATCTTGCGTGACCCCAACCCGCACGTCGGCTTCGGCGGCACCGGTGCCCACTACTGCATCGGTGCGAACCTGGCGCGGATGACGATCGACCTGATGTTCAACGCGATCGCCGACGCACTGCCCGACCTGGAGTCGGTCGGCACACCCGAGCGCCTGCGTTCCGGCTGGCTCAACGGCATCAAACACTGGCAGGTCGACTACCACAGTGATGCCTCGGCGAAATGCCCTGTCGCGCATTAGGCTACGGCTATGCCGTCACATAGAGCAGTTCAGGTCAAGTCCGCGGGCGCGTCACTGGAGCTCGCCGACGTGGAGACGACCTCACCGGACCGCGGTGAGGTGCGCATCAGCGTCAAGGCCTGCGGTATCTGCGGCACCGACGCCCGCTTCGTCGCAGGAGACTTCCCGGGCCTGTCGTGGCCACTGACCCCCGGACACGAGATCGCGGGCACTATTGCCGAAACCGGCCCGGGCGTAGAAGGATTCGAGGTCGGTGATCGGGTGGCCGTCGGCTGGTTCGGTGGCAACTGCAACCACTGCGCGCAGTGCCGCAAGGGTCAGTTCATCCACTGCCTGAACGGGAAAGTTCCGAGCTGGCACTATCCCGGCGGCTACGCCGAGTCGGCGACCGTTCCGGTCACCGCGCTGGCTCGTATCCCCTCCGAGCTGTCGGACGCCGAAGCCGCACCGATGGGCTGTGCGGGCGTGACGACCTACAACGCGCTGCGGCATACCAAGGCGCTTCCCGGCGACCGGGTTGCCGTTCTGGGGGTTGGCGGCCTCGGTCACCTCGGGATCCAGTTCGCCCGGGCAATGGGTTTCGAGACCGTCGCGATCAACCGCGGCACCGCCAAGAAAGCGGATGCACTGGAACTGGGCGCGCATCACTACATCGATGCCACCGACGGCGACGTCGCCGACTCGTTGAACGATTTGGGCGGGGTAGCGGTGGTCCTGGGTACTGCCGGCGCCTCGAACGCGATGGCCGCGACCGTCGGCGGGTTGCAACCCTTGGGCGAGCTGATCACCATCGGTGTCACACCCGAGCCGCTGCCGATCAGCCCGCTGCAGTTGATCACGCCGGGGCTCAGCATCATTGGGCATCCGTCGGGGACTGCCAGCGAGGTCGAGGACACCATGCGGTTCGCGGTGCAGACCGGGGTGCGGGCCTGGATCGAAGAGCTGCCGCTCTCGAAGGCCGCCGAAGGCTATGCCGCGCTAGAGCAAGGCCGGGCGCACTACCGCACTGTGTTGACGGTGTGACCGGGGACGACACTGCCAAGTGGAGCCTCGACGGCTCCGACGGTGACCTGCTGATCCGTACCGGTGTCGACGGCCCGGCCGCCGCGGTGGGACATCGGCTGACCCTCGCGATGCGGAATTGGCAAGCGACCACCCAGTGGAACGCCGCGAGGTTGGTGGGCGCGACGTTGACCGTCGAGGTCGGCTCGCTGGACGTCGTCCGCGGCGAAGGCGGCGTCACACCACTGTCGGGACCGGAAAAGATCCTGGTGCGCAGAAACGCGTTGCGTTCGCTGGACGCCAAGCGCTATCCACGAATCACCTTTGAAGCCAATGGTATTGACCAGACCGATGACGGCTATCGGCTGACCGGGACGTTGACGATCCTGGCCACCTCCCGGGAGCAGGTTGTCGATGTGCGTACCGACGACCAGGGAACGAACTGGTGGCTGTCCAGCGACACCACGGTTCGGCAATCCGACTTCGGCATCAAGCCGTACTCGCAGATGCTGGGCGCACTGAAAGTCGCTGACGATGTCGTGGTGTCGTTCACCGCCAAGCGGGGCAAGTAGACCCGAGGAGGAAAGCGCGATGAAAATCGGAGTGGTGTTTCCGCAGACCGAAATCGGGGCCGACGCGGGCGCGGTGCGGGCCTACGCCGAGCATGCCGAAGGGCTGGGGTTCACCCACCTGGTCGCCTACGACCATGTCGTCGGTGCCGACCCGACGGTTCATGCCCCCTGGAACGGTCCGTATGACGTGCACACCACGTTCCACGAGCCGCTGGTGACCTTCGGCTACCTCGCCGCCGTCACGACCACTCTGGAGTTGGTCACCGGCGTCGTTATCCTGCCGCAACGGCAGACCGTGCTGGTCGCCAAGCAGGCGGCCGAGGTCGACCTGCTCAGCGGAGGCCGGTTGCGCCTGGGTGTTGGCCTCGGCTGGAACGCGGTCGAGTACGAGGCGCTCGGGGAAGACTTCTCGACGCGCGGTAAGCGCTGCGACGAGCAGGTCACCTTGATGCGCAAGCTCTGGACCGAGCCGAGCGTCACCTACAGCGGCAGCTATCACCGGGTGACGGGCGCGGGGCTGGCGCCGCTGCCGGTCCAGCGGCCGATCCCGGTGTGGTTCGGGGCCTCATCACCGCGTGCGTTCCGGCGGGCCGGCCGGCTCGGTGACGGCTGGTTTCCGATGGTCGGCCCCGGACCCAAACTCGAGCAGGCGCGTCAGCAGGTGGCGCAGGCGGCGACCGAGGCGGGCCGGGATCCGGCTCTCCTCGGTCTGCAGGGCCAGGTTTCCTGGAACGGGAACACCGAAGACCTCGCCCAAGGTCTCCGGATCTGGGCGGATGCGGGCGCCTCGCATGTAGCGGTGAACACCATGAACGCCGGGCTGGACTCAGTCGAACAGCATCTCAGCGTGTTGACCACCGCAGCCGAAATCGCCAAGGAGACAATCGGTTAACCGTGGGCAAGCCTGACGACTAGGGCGCCGGCGCTCCGGGCGGCGGAGGCGGCGGCTGCTGGTCAGGAGCCTGGCCGTGCAGGCGTTCGAGCAGCTTGGTGAGCAACGGGTGCGGGTTGGGCTGCTCGGGCGGCGGCGGAGGCGCCACCGGAGGTGGCGGCACCGGAGCAACCGGCGCGGCCGCGGGGACCTCGACCGGCGCCTGCGCGACGACCGGCTGTTGGACAACCGGCTGCTGGACCACCGGCGCGGACGGGGGCGCCGGACGGGCGGCCGGCGTCCTGACCGCGGCCGGCGGCGGAGCCGGAGCCTGCGCGATCGGTACGCCGACGGCACGGTGGGCCACCGGCCTGGCCGGGGCGGGTGCGTGGTCGGGCAGCAAATGCGGGCCCAGCGCCAGCGACAGCGACGCCACGAATGTCACCGCTCCGGCGGCCAGCATCGTCGCCGCTCCGGCAAAGGAGCGCTGTCTCGCCGGTTCGTGATCCCGGCGCCAATTGTCGACGGTCTCGAGCATCGCGTCGTCGGTGAATTCAGTGCTTTGGGCTGAGACGAGCGCAGCTCCCCGTGCCAAGGCCAACTCGACGCCCACTTGGCTGATGACGGGGACCGGAAGCGCCGTCAGACGCGGGGATACCGCGTCCACGTCGTCCTGCCCGCCCACAATCACCACACCGTCGGGTTGCCAGGTGCTGCGGGCGAACAGCGCAGTGAGCCAGTGGACTAAGTGTGCTGGGCCGCCGGACAACTGCTTGATGGCCGTCTGCGGTTCGCCGTCCTCGGCGTCGACCATGACGACCACCGTCGAGTCGCCGTCGAGCACGCACACGGCAGCCTGGTCATAACCGACGACCGGGACGATGGCGCGGCCCAGCATGTCGCAGGCATCATGCAGCCGGACCGGGACGATGTTGTCGAATCCGGCATCGGTCAGCGATTCCACCAGCAGCGCCGCTTCAGCGGCCGATTCGTCGCTCCAGGTGACGCCGACAACGTGCAGTCGCTGGTCCAACCCGGATGCCGCAGCCTGCGCGTCCAGCACGGCTGCACTTGCTTGCTCCGAGGTATAAACCGCCTGCATCCCGGCGGTCGGGTCAACGTCAAAGTCGTCGTGATCAAGGATGGCGCCGTCGGCGCCGCGGCCTTCCACCAGAACCCAGCCAACTGACGTCGATGTCAGCGACAGTCCAACTACCGTGTCCAAAATCTGCACCTCAATCGCGGCCCAATGCCCGACGCCACACCTGGCGACCATGAGTGTTGACGGACTGGCTCGCGGGCGGCGGAAGGACCGGGACAGCGTGGTCTCGTCGGTCTACCCCGGGTCACCCTACGCGTGCGGCGCGAGAAAATGCGACCCGGGGATCTGCGGCTGGGCGACCGCGCAGGGGCGTCCAATGTTGCCAGGACCAGCCGATTGACGCCGCTGAAACCGGCTCCTCGCAGGTGGAAGCGGTTGCCGGGAATCGGCGACACCTTTGCGTCCTAATCGACATATGAACGACCACACGGTAAGTTCCGCGATAGTGCGTGACGCCGTCGACAAGGGGCCCGGAATATGGCATATGTAAGTGACCAGCTGCGTGGGTGGGCACGGAGACTAGTGGTCGCCGCGGTAACTGCCGCCGCTCTACCAGGCCTGATCGGCCTCATCGGTGGGGCCGCGACAGCGAACGCATTCTCCCGTCCGGGTCTGCCCGTCGAGTACCTGCAGGTGCCGTCGGCGTCGATGGGGCGCAGCATCAAAGTCCAGTTCCAGAGCGGCGGCAGCGGCTCCCCCGCGGTGTATCTCCTGGACGGGCTGCGGGCACAGGACGACTACAACGGCTGGGACATCAACACTCCGGCCTTCGAGTGGTACTACAACTCGGGTCTCTCGATCGTCATGCCGGTCGGCGGCCAGTCCAGCTTTTACACCGACTGGTACAACCCGGCCTGCGGCAAGGCCGGCTGCTCAACGTACAAGTGGGAGACTTTCCTGACCAGCGAGCTGCCCGGGTACCTCGGTTCGCAGAAGAGCATCAAGACCAACGGCAGCGCCGCGGTCGGAATCTCGATGGCCGGCTCATCCGCCATGAATCTGGCGATCTACCACCCCGGACAGTTCATCTATGCCGGTTCGCTGTCCGGCTACCTCAGCCCGTCCACCGGTCAGGGCGCGATCGGCCTGGCGATGGGTGATGCCGGCGGCTACAAGAAGGAAGACATGTGGGGGCCCGACAGTGATCCGGCCTGGCAGCGCAACGACCCCACGGTCAACGTCGGCCAGCTCGTCGCCCACAACACTCGGCTCTGGGTGTACTGCGGGAACGGCAATCCGAGCGAACTGGGCGGCGACAACCTGCCGGCCAAGTTCTTGGAGAGCAACTTCATGATCGGCGGCAACCGGAAATTCGAGGATGCCTACAACGCCGCGGGCGGCCACAACGCCGTGTTCAACTTCCCAGCCTCCGGTACCCACAGCTGGGAATACTGGGGAGCGCAGCTCAACGCGATGAAGGGCGATCTGCAGGGTGCGCTCGGCGCTCACGCCGGCTAGATCTCCAACCACGAACACCACGAACTGCGCTTGGCGGTAAATCCGCCAAGCGCAGTTCTGCGTTCAAAGGCACTCTCGCCGGGTGGCGGCGACGCGCCGAACATCGCCGTTTTCGCCGACCCGTCACCCGCGGGCGTGCTTGGATCAGCCCATGCAGGGATCTGCGACAGTTCACATGACGGCACCGGCGGACGAGATCTGGCGCCTGATCACCGACGTCCACAG
>JAVHWH010000278.1:0-3044 GCA_032159915.1 Mycobacterium sp. | reverse complement strand
CCGTCGCGCGTGCGGTTCATTCAGTTGCTCAAGGTTCCCGACGAACCTTCTGGTCACTCTTCTCGGGTCCGCTCCACTTCACCCGACGGCAGAGGACCCAACATGGACGACCACGAATACTTCGACGTCCTTCGGGGCGCTATGCATACGCTGACCGAGCAATTCGAACACCCGGCTGACGTCGACGCCATTCTGCGAAGTGTCACGGCGAGTTCGGTTGAACTGATCGACGGCGTAGAAAGCGCGGATGTACTGCTGGTCGCGGGTCTGATCGATTGAAGTCCGTCGCGGTCACTTCGCAGATCGCGGTGGATATCGACGATCTTCAGAAGCGGTTCGGTGAGGGACCGTGTCTGGACGCCGCAACCGGCAACCCAGTGGTGGTGTGTAACGACTTGCGCGACGAAGCCCGGTGGCCAAGCTTTGCGGAAGCAGCAGTCGGAGCCGGCATCCACAGCATGATGTCTCTGCAGCTGTACACCAACCACTCCCGTAGGGGAGCCTTAAACCTCTTTGGACGCGCGCCTGGCGTGTTCAACCCCGAGAATGAAGCAGTCGCCGCAATGCTCGCCACTCACGCGGCGATCGCGCTGATTGCCGACGATGAACGACTTCAGTTCAAATCCGCGTTGGCAAGCAGAGATGTCATCGGCCAAGCCAAGGGCATGATCATGGAACGATTCAACGTGGATGCGGTTCGCGCATTCGAGCTACTGAAGAAACTTTCGCAGAGCTCCAACACCCGACTCGTCGCAGTGGCGGAAGAACTGGTTGCCCGAGGATCGGAAAATAGATCGTAGCCAGCAGTTGCTCACCGGCACAACCGTTTTCGACTCGCCGTTATATCAGACTGACGTCATCAAGCCGGGTAGCGCGTCAGCCGGCGACGACCACGATCACGCCGGGCGGCTGATCCAAAACCTCCGGAGTCCGCGGCGCGACTGGTGCTTTGAGTAGCTTGCCGATCGCTTCCGCGGTTTCTTGTTCACCGGCGGCGCTTCCGAAATACACCGTGGTGGCAGACACCTTGGGCAGCGTCAAGTTGCCGACGTCGATGACGTTGTAGCCGCCCTGCTTGATCTGATCGGCGGTCTTACCGGCGATGCCCGCCTGGGTGGAGATGTTGTACACGCGCACGTCGGCCTTGGCCGCGACTTTCGCCGACGTCTTCGGCGCCGCCGAGCTGGCGGTCACGCTCGGACCTGACGAGTCATCGTCGGTGTTGCTACCCGACCCCATGGCCTGGAACCCGACCAGCAAAAAGATGACACCGAGGAACAGCAGCACCATCACCATGGCCCGCAGAGGGAGCCCAGTCGAGTCGGGAACACGCTCATTCATTGACGTCACTGTATCCAGGAGTGCGGGAAAACCCACACCGGCGACCAGTGAGCAGGCAAATTCTCAGGTGAGCTCGAAGCCCAGCCGTCGAGCCGCCCGCGCCTTCTGCCGGCTGGCACGCAGCCGACGGAGTCGTTTCACCAGCATCGGATCGGCGGCTAATGCCTCGGGTCGGTCGACCAACGCATTGAGCACTCGGTAATAAGCAGTGGCAGACATTCCGAACAAATCTTTGATGGCTTCTTCTTTGGCGCCGGCGTATTTCCACCATTGTCGCTCGAAGGCCAAAATGTCGTGTTGGCGGCGAGTCAACCCATCGGCGAGTTCAGAGTCGTCTCCCGATCGATTAGCCCGCGCTATAGCGCTGTCCATATCGCTTCCTCGACCCTTTCGGCCAAACCTCGAATGCTCGCTGCTCCGGCGATTATTCAACCACGTCCACAACTGTTGACCTGGAAGCCAGACCCGCGAGTCGGCTGACTACGTGAGATTGCCTGCTGCAGGCCCACTCCGCAACCGGGGGAGGTAGACGCGGGCTTAAGATTTCCCGTCATGGCAGTCGTACCGATCCGCATCGTGGGAGATCCCGTCCTGCACACTCCCACGACACCGGTGCGGGTCGCGGCAGACGGTTCCCTGCCGGCCGAGCTGGCCGAACTGATCACCGACCTCTACGACACCATGGACGCCGCCTACGGGGTGGGCCTGGCCGCCAATCAGATCGGCGTGAACCTGCGGGTCTTCGCCTATGACTGTCCCGACGAACGCGGGCAGACACCACGGCGGCGCGGCGTGATCGTCAACCCGGTATTGGAGACCTCCGAAGTCCCCGAGACCATGCCCGACCCCGATGACGATGATGAGGGTTGCCTATCGGTGCCGGGCGAATCGTTTCCCACCGGGCGAGCCGATTACGCCAAAGTCACCGGGCTGGACGCCGACGGCAACCCGTTAACCCTCGAGGGCACAGGCTTATTCGCGCGCATGCTGCAGCATGAGACCGGCCACCTGGACGGCCTGCTCTATCTGGACCGCTTGATCGGACGCCACGCCCGCTCGGCCAAGCGTGCGGTCAAAGCCCATGGCTGGGGCGTTCCCGGGTTGTCCTGGACACCGGGCGAGGGGCCGGACCCCTTCGGGCACTGATGGTTTCATGGCCGGAGCTCGGAACCAGGGTGACGGTTCGTTACCGCCGGCCCGCCGGGTCGGTACCACCGCTGACCGATGTGATCGGCCATCTGCTGGAGGTTGCACCGCTGGTGCGGGTGCAGACGAAATCCGGCGAGGTGGTGCATTTTGCTCCCGACGATGCGGTCGCCCTGCGCATGCTCAGCGATACTCCGGTCCGCGCGTCCGAGATTCGCGCACTCGAGCACGCCGACGCATTGGCGTGGCCAGGCGTCGAACAGCACTGGCTGGACGGCTGGCTGCTGCGTGCCGGACGCGGCGGCGTCTATGACGCGAATTGTGCTGCACCACTGGACAAGTTTGCCAGTCAGCAGGCAATACCGGCAATCGTCGACTGGTATCGAAGCCGCGACCTGGCCCCGCGGCTGGCTGTCGCCGACCGCCTGCTGCGCCTACCCGATGAGGGCGAGCACGCCAACTGGGTGCTGGTGCGCCATGTGCGCCCCGCCGTGTCCGATCCAGCTGTCCGGCTGGATGCCGAGCCGAGCGCTGCGCATCTACGGGACATACCCATC
>JAVHWH010000346.1:0-5792 GCA_032159915.1 Mycobacterium sp. | reverse complement strand
CTGCTGGTCAGCCTCGGCGGGGCCGTGGTCGGTGGTACCCGGATCGCTTTGTCGCGGGGCCTGAAGCCGGACCGGTTTGTGGCCGAGCTGCACCAATACGGGGTCACCGTGGTCTCCTACACGTGGGCCATGCTGCTCGACGTCATCGACGACCCGGGTTTCAACCTAGGTGGCAATCACCCGGTGCGGGTCTTCATCGGCTCGGGAATGCCGACCGGATTGTGGCAACGCGTCGTCGACGTGTTCGCGCCCGCTCACGTGGTCGAGTTCTTCGCGACCACTGACGGTCATGCCGTGCTGGCCAACGTCTCTGGCGCCAAGATCGGCAGCAAGGGGCGGCCGTTGCCCGGCGCCGGCCGAGTCGAACTGGGCGCCTACGACACCGATCACGATCTGATCCTGGAGGACGAGACCGGTCTGGTCCGGGTTCCCGACACCAACGAAGTCGGGGTGTTGCTCGCGGAGCCGCGGGGGCCGATCGATCCGAGCGCCTCGATCAAACGCGGCGTCTTCGCTCCGGCCGATACCTGGATCTCCACCGAGTACTTGTTCCGCCGCGACGCCGAGGGCGACTTCTGGCTGGTCGGCCGGCGCGGCACGACCGTGCACACCGCGCGGGGGACCGTGTTCTGCGAGCCGGTCACCGATGCGTTCGGACTCATTCCGGCGGTCGACCTCGGCGTCACCTACGGGGTGTCGGTCGACGGCCACCAGCTCGCGGTCACCGCATTGACGACGCGGCCGGGTGCGACGATCACCGCCGCGGATCTCACCGAAGCCGTCGCCGCCATGCCGTTCGGGTTGGGGCCCGACATCGTGCACGTCGTCCCGCAACTGTCGCTCAGTGCGACTTATCGTCCGACGGTCAGCGCGTTGCGGGCCGCCGGGATACCGAAAGCCGGCCGGCATGCCTGGGTGTACGACGCCGACGCGAACCAGTTCCGACGGTTGACCGGCCCGGCTCGGGCGGAGTTGTCCGGTGAGCAATAAGGTTTAGGAGCCAATGTGATTGACGAGACGCTACTGGGCATCCTGGTCTGCCCGTCCGATCGAGGCCCGCTGTCGTTGGTGGACAAGGGCAACGAGACGCTGCTGTACAACCCGCGGCTGCGGCGGGCGTACCGCGTCGAGGACGGCATCCCGGTTCTGCTGGTCGACGAAGCGGTCGACGTGGACGACGAGGAGCATGCCCGGCTCATTGCACAGGCAACTCCGGCACCTCCCCAGTGAGGTAGCGCTGCAGGTTCGGCGCGATGGTGTCGGCGATCTGCTGCCCGGGCAGGGACGCGAAGGGCTCCAACTCCAGGATGTAACGCGCCATCAAGACGCCCACCAATTGCGAGGCCACGAACTGGATCCGGAGGATTCCGCTGCCCGGCGGATCATCAACGCGTGAGCCGACTTCGACGGCGATCACGTCTTGGATGAACGTCCGGAACAGGTTGACCTCGGAACCCGCCAGGATCGACCGGAAGGTCGCGATGAATCCTGCGCCGATCTCGGAGTCCCACAGCGACAACAATATTGACGGAATTCGGTAACCGAGTTCTTCGATGGGGACTTCGCGTAGCGGACCGATGACATCCATCGGATCGATGGGAATGTGGACGGCCGCGCCGAACAGCTTTTCCTTTGTGCCGAAGTAGTGATGCACCAACGCTGAATCGACACCGGCGGCGGCGGCGACTGCGCGAATCGAGGTGTTGTTGATCCCGTTGCGCGCGAACAGGTCGCGAGCGCAGTCGAGAATGCGCAAGCGGGTGTTGGAGCTGCCGGCGGGCCGGCCGGGCTTTTTACGCCCGGAGTCGGCCGCCGTCACGGCGTTTGCCGGCGCAGGGTCGCGGCGGCCAGGCACAGTGCCGCGACCGCAAAGCCCAAAACGATCGCAACGTCACGAATAGCGACGCCGGTCAACTCGGTGTGTGCACCCACTTGCTGCAGCGCCTCGAGCGCATAGCTGGCCGGCAGGACATTGCTGACCCATTCCAGCCAGGACGGCATCAGCGCTCGTGGGGCGATGATGCCCGCCAGCAGTAGCTGCGGCACCATCACCAACGGAATGAACTGCACGGCCTGGAATTCGGTCCGCGCGAAAGCGCTACACAACAACCCGAGGCCGACACCGAGCACCGCATTCACGATCGCGATGACGAACACCCACACCGGACTACCGGCGGTGCTGAAGCCCAGCAACCAGAAGGAGATCCCGCACGCGAGTGTCGCCTGGGCGGCCGCAGCGATCGAAAACGCAGTGCCGTAAGCGATCAGCAGGTCGAGCCGGCGCAGCGGCGTTGTCAGGATGCGCTCCAGCGTTCCCGATGCCCGTTCGCGCTGCATGGTAATCGAGGTGATGATGAACATCAGGAACAGCGGAAACAGCCCCAGCAGAATCAGACACGCGTTGTTGAACGGCGTGGGCCCACCCGGCCGATGCGGGATGTTCTCGAACATGAAGTACATCAGCGTGATCACCAGAATCGGCACGAACAAGATCATGGCGACGCTGCGGCGGTCGGCCGTCAGCTGCCGCAAGATCCGGAAAGTGGTGGCGCCGAACGGCGTCAGCTGCGCACGCAGTCCTACCCGACTTGGCGCTTGATGATGGACAGAAACGCGTCCTCCAGCGAGCTGCATCGGGTGTCCTCTCGTAGTTGGGCTCCAGTGGTGTGCGCGACCAGATGGCCCTCGCGCATGAGCAACAGGTCGCCGCAGTGGTCGGCTTCGTCCATCACATGGCTCGACACCAGCAGCGTGGTGCCGCCGCGAGCGAGATCGGCGAACTGCTCCCAGAGATCTGCTCGCAGCACCGGATCCAGGCCCACGGTCGGCTCGTCGAGGACCAGCAGTTCCGGCTGGCAGACCAGCGCACACGCCAGCGACACTCTGGTGCGCTGACCGCCGGAGAGGTTGCCGCAGTAGGCGGCACCGTGGTCGGTGAGACCGACCCGGGCGACCGCGGATCCCGCGGCTTGGCGGTCGAAGCCGTATAGCGCTGCGAAGTACCGCACGTTGTCGACGACCCGCAGGTCGTCATAGATCGTCGGGTTCTGGGGCACGTAGCCGATCCGTTGGCGCAGCGACGGCGATCCCGCAGGCAGGCCGAACACCTGCACGCTGCCCGACTCGATGCGCTGCGTGCCGACGATGCTGCGGATCAAAGTGGTCTTTCCGCAGCCCGACGGCCCGAGGAGACCGGTGATGGTGCCGCGCGCCAACCGCACCGAGAAATCGTGCAGTGCCGGCCGTTTCCCGCGAATCACCCGCAAGTGGTTGATGTCGACTGCCGCCTCGTGACGGTGCGGAAATAATTCATCAGATGATGAAGTCATCATGCGATGAATATCCGCCCCGCCGCGACCTGTGTCAAGAGGCGCAGGCAGAATCTGTCCGATGGGCGCGGACCAACTTGCGGTCGAGCCAGTCAAAGCGGCGCATCGACTCCTGGGCGCAACCCTCACTGGACGCGGCGTCAGCGCCATGATCGTTGAGGTAGAGGCCTATGGCGGGGTGCCCGACGGGCCTTGGCCGGACGCCGCGGCTCACTCCTATCGCGGCGTCACGGTGCGCAACGCGGTGATGTTCGGTCCGCCCGGCCGGCTTTACGCGTATCTCAGCCACGGCATCCATGTCTGCGCGAACGTGGTGTGCGCAACCGACGGGCTTGCGGCAGCCGTCCTGCTTCGCGCCGCCGCGGTCGAGAGCGGGCGCGACGTCGCGCAAGCCCGACGCGGGGCGTCAATCCGGTATCCGGGCCTGGCGCGTGGACCGGGGAATCTCTGCGCGGCCCTGGGAATCACTCTGGCCGACAACGGGATCGACTTGTTCGATGCGAACAGCCCGGTGCGCCTGCAACTCAACGACGCCATCGAGGCAGCATCCGGACCGCGCGTCGGTGTCAGCCAGGCCGCCGACCGGCCGTGGCGATTGTGGCTTTTGGGACGGCCGGAGGTTTCTGCCTACCGACGCAGTCCTCGAGCGCCCGCGCCCGGCGCCAGCGACTGAGTCGGGCGCGCCCACGGGGGAGGTGCCGTAGGCATGCGGGAAGATCTATGACTGTGGGCGCCGAAATCATCGAAGAGCTGAGCTGGCGTGGGCTGATCGCACAGTCCACCGACCTTGACGCGCTGACGACGGAGACCGCCAAAGGGCCGATCACCCTGTATGCCGGTTTCGACCCGACTGCGCCGAGCCTGCATGCCGGCCACCTGGTGCCACTGCTGGCCCTGCGCCGCTTCCAGCGGGCCGGCCACCGCCCCATCGTTCTCGCCGGCGGCGCGACCGGGTTGATCGGCGATCCGCGCGAAACCGGCGAGCGCGTGCTCAACACCGCTGAGACCGTCCAGGAGTGGACCGGCCGGATCGGCGGCCAACTCGAGCGTTTCGTCGACTTCGACAACTCACCGACCGGCGCCATCGTCGAGAACAACCTCGAGTGGACCGGCGCGATGTCGGCGATCGAGTTGCTGCGCGACGTCGGTAAGTACTTCTCGGTCAACGTCATGCTGGACCGGGACACCATCAAGCGGCGCCTTGAGGGTGAGGGCATCTCGTACACCGAGTTCAGCTATATGTTGTTGCAGGCCAACGACTTCGTTGAGCTGCATCGCCGTCATCAGTGCGTGCTGCAGGTCGGCGGGTCCGACCAGTGGGGCAACATCATCGCCGGCGTCCGATTGGTGCGCCAGAAGCGGTCCGCCTCGGTGCACGCCCTGACGGTCCCGCTGGTGACCGCCGCCGACGGGACCAAGTTCGGGAAATCCACCGGCGGCGGCAGCCTCTGGCTCGATCCGGAGATGACCAGCCCGTACGCCTGGTACCAATACTTCTTCAACACCGCCGACGCCGACGTCATTCGGTACTTGCGCTGGTTCACCTTTCTCTCGGCCGATGATCTGGCCGAGCTGGAGGCGGTCACCGAGGAACGCCCGCAGCAACGTGCGGCGCAACGGCGATTGGCGCGCGAACTCACCACACTCGTGCACGGCGAACAGGCCACCGAGGCCGTCGAGCACGCGAGCGCGGCGCTGTTCGGCCGGGGCGAACTGGCCCGTCTGGACGAGACCACGCTGCGTGCGGCGTTGCAGGAGACGTCGATAGCCGAGCTGAAGCCGGGATCACCGGAGGGGATCGTCGACCTGCTCGTTGCGAGCGGCTTGGCGCAAAGCAAAGGTGCTGCACGACGCACGGTCGCCGAGGGCGGGGCCTATGTCAACAACACGAAGATCGAGGACGAGGACTGGGCGCCGCGACCCGGCGACTTCCTGCACGGGCGGTGGCTTGTCCTGCGCCGCGGCAAGCGCAACGTCGCCGGCGTCGAACGCGTCGGTTGATCTTGGCGCGACCGAAATATGCCGTCTAGCAGGCTGTTTGACTCCGAGTTTCCTGTCGCGTAACTTAACTGAGTCGCCGCGACACGGTCAGCCCGTCGAGCGCGGCGATGTCCCAGAGGGAAGTACCATTTCGGTGGTCTTCCTTCGTCGTCCGCAGGAACGAGTGAGCGGCTTTTAGCCGCGGGTCTTGTTGCGCGGCCGGTGGGGTGTTGTTTGAGAACTCAATAGTGTGTTTGGTGGTTTTGTTTTGTTGTTGTTTTTGGCCATGCTTTCACTTCCCGTGTGGGGGTGTGGTTTTGTTTTTTTGATGCCAGTTTTTGGTGTCTTTTTGCTGTGATCGGATTGTTCTGATTCGAATTCTCTTGTGCCCTTTTGGGGTGCGGGATGTTTTTGTTTGGAGAGTTTGATCCTGGCTCAGGACGAACGCTGGCGGCGTGCTTAACACATGCAAGTCGAACGGAA
>JAVHWH010000311.1:0-2742 GCA_032159915.1 Mycobacterium sp. | reverse complement strand
GCTCGCGAGATCGTCGAGACCGGCGAGATCATGATCTTCGTCGGGCCTGACTTCGTGGTGACGGTCCGACACGGCGATCATGGCGGGCTCGCCGGCGTGCGCAAGCGGATGGACAGCAGTCCCACCACCTGCGCGCTTGGCCCGTACGCCGTGCTCCACGCGATCGCCGACCACGTCGTCGACCACTACCTCGAGGTGACCGACCTCGTCGAAACCGACATCGACGCGATGGAGGAGAACGTCTTCTCCCCGACCAGTGAGACCGACATCGAGCACATCTACCTGCTCAAGCGGGAGGTCGTCGAGATGCGCAGAGCGGTGGGCCCCCTTAACCTCGCCCTGCAGCGCCTCGGGTCGGACCACCACGACCTGATCTCTAAGGAGGTTAGGCGCTACATCCGCGACGTCGTCGACCACAACACGCAGGCGTCCGATCGGATCGCCAGCTACGACGAGGTCCTCAGCTCGCTGGTACAGGCCGCCGTCGGCAAGGTGTCCATGCAGCAGAACATGGACATGCGCAAGATCTCGGCGTGGGTGGCGATCGCCGCCGTCCCGACGGCACTCGCGGGCATCTACGGCATGAACTTCGAACACATGCCGGAGTTGGCGTGGACGTGGGGCTATCCCATGGTGCTGTTCGTGATGGCGACCGTCTGCTCGGTGCTGTACCTGACGTTCCGCCGCAACCACTGGCTCTAGCGCGAGCACTGGCGCTAGGAGCCTGCTGAATTAGTGGCGTTGGGGCGGGGCGCCTGGAGCTGTCGTGCGGCGGTGTGAAGTCAGACCCGTGGGTCGACAGAAGGGGTCGCCCCGGCGATATCGAGCGTGACACTGGTTCTCGCGGTCGGTAAGGCCGGAATCCAACCGATGTTAGGCGATAGCCCAGGTGGTTCCGGTGTGAGTCAGGCCCAGTGAGATGAGGCGACGCAGGTTGAGTGCGGCGCTGCGGTGGTGCAGCCAGTGGTCGTTGCGGGTGACGCCGCGGTAGCGGACTCTGCGGTTGTTGCGAGTGAGCCAGGCGATGGACCGTTCGACCATGGGCCGATGCTGGCGGTACTCGGCTTGCCACTCGGGGTCGCGTGCTCGGCTGCGGGCTGCGCGCTGCAGCGGTTCGTACTCACTAAGGGTGAGTTTGCGTCCGTTGACCGCGGTAGTGCATTGAGACGCTAAAGGGCATGAGCGGCAACGTGTTTTGAAACCGACTCCGCCGCTGGGCGGAATGGGCAGCGTGTGGTTGGCCGGGCAGGTGACGGTGCGGGCGTCGACATCGATGGTGAAGTCGTCGGTGGTGAATCCTCCGGGTACCGGGGAGCGCAGGGGTATCGGTTTGATGATCGTGGTGTGCATGGCCTCGGCGAGCGCAGCGCGAGTCGCACCGGTGCCGTATGCCGAATCGCCGAGCACTCGCACCGGGCTCGGCTCGTCCTGCAGCAGGGCCAACCCGATGACGGCTTCGTGGTTGTCAGATCCGCTGGCTTTGGTCAGCACGCAGTCGGTGATGATCCCGGTATCGGGTTCGATCGCGAGGTGCGCTTTGAACCCGTCCTGACGGCGGTGCACCGTCTTATGGGCGTGGCGGCTCTCGGGATCCACCGTGGAGATCACCCGATCCGGGGCGACCTTCTGCGCGATACGCCAGTGCCCGTCAGTGCCATCGGAGCCCTCGACCGGTTCGACGTCCTGGCCGGCGATCAGCGCCAACAACGCCACCGCCTCAGCAGCCCGAGGATCGAGTTCGTGCTCGGGTAGATGCCCGAGCACTCGATGAGCATCATTGACCAGGCCATCTACCAACGCGTCACGGGCGGCCTCGTCGTTCCAGGCAATCGCGGGCTTGCCCGGGTCGTCGTAATCGTGAGCGGTGCAGTGCTGTTCGATCACCGCCGCGGCGGCGGGAACCTCGCGGCGGACCCGCCGGATCGCGGCGATCAACTGAGTCACGGTGTCCTGAGTAGCCACCGCATCATCGAGGACGGTGGAATCCAACGCCCGCCGCGTCTTCTTGGCCAACACGCCGGTCTCGGTGACGACGGCTTTGACCGCCTCAAAGATACGGTTCGGCCGATCTGAGGCCGCCAGTCGGCGCCGCCAGTAAGTCAACGTCGTGGAGTGAAACGCCGGTGCGGTGATCGGCAATCCGCAGGCCGCCTTCCACCGCAGGTCAAAGGTGACCGCGTCGACGGTCTCGTTATCCGACAGGCCGTGCAGCGCCTGCAGGGTGATCACGCTGGCCATCACCTCAGCCGGAACACTGGGCCGACCCCGCCGCGAGGGAAACAGATCGGCGAACATCTCCTCAGGAAACAACGCACTCCGATGCGCGGACAGGAACGCAAACACACTGTCGGACTTCAGAAGATGCCCGGCCACCGACTCGGCATCCAACAACTCTCGCTGATCATCAGATCGACCCTGCACCATCTAATGATCCCGAAAATCCCAGCACAAGCACGCCCGCCACGCGGGATTAATTCAGCAGGCTCCTAGGGAAGCAGCACCGCCGCACCCGCTATCCGGCCCGCACTCAGATCGCTGAGCGCGACGTCGGCCCGGTCCAGCGGGTACTGGGGACTGGTGACCTCGATGTGATGGTCACCGGCGAACGCCAAGAATTCACGCGCGTCGGCGCGGGTGTTGGACGTCACCGAGCGCACCTGACGCTCCTGGAACAGGTGGCGCTGGTAGTTCAGTGCGGGGATGTCGCTGAGATGGATTCCGGCGATGGCCAGAGTGCCGCCG
>JAVHWH010000282.1:0-17873 GCA_032159915.1 Mycobacterium sp. | reverse complement strand
ACCCCGGCAACGCAGGCAGCCGAATACTGACCCACGCTGTGACCCAGCACCACAGCCGGCTCGAAGCCCCACGACTGCCAGAGCCGGGCCAGGCCCAGCTCCACGGCGAACAAAGCGGGCTGGGCGTAAGCGGTCTGGCGCAGCGTCTCTTCAGCTGCCGGGCCGTCACCATCGAAAATGACGTCTAGCAAAGGCTTTTTCAGAACATCGGCGACCGCGGCGGCACACCGGTCCAACGTCTGGGCGAACACCGGCTCGGTGTCGTAGAGCTCGCGTGCCATGCCGGGATACTGGCTGCCCTGACCGGTGAACAACCATGCCGTCTTCGGCGTGGCATCGGAGACCCCACGCACCAACCCGGGCGCCGGGCGGTCGTCGGCGAGTGCACCGAGCAAGTCGCTGGCAGATTCCTTGGAATTGACTACCAATGCGGCGCGGTGCTCGAAGTGCGCCCGGCCCACCCCGGTGGTCAGGCAGACGTCGGCCAGCGTGGCCTCCGGATGTGCGCTCAGCCAGCCGCGGTACTGCTCGGCCAACTGAACCAACGCCTCGGGTGTACGCGCCGAGACCGGCAGAATGGCGAACCGGTTGTCCGCAGCCGGGTCGGCCGGCGCCGCCGCCTGGGCCGCGACAGGTGCTTCTTCGAGAATGACGTGCGCGTTGGTACCCGCGAACCCGAACGAGCTGATGCCGGCGATACGCGGCTCACCGTTGCGCTGCCACGGGGTGGCCTCCTGGACCACCTTCAGCGCAAGCCGGTCCCACGGAATATGCGGCGACGGGTTCTCGAAGTGCAGGTGCGCCGGCAGCAACTCGTTCTCCAGCGACAGGATCACCTTGATGACGCCGGCGATGCCCGCGGCGGCCTCCAGGTGCCCGATATTGGTCTTCGCTGAACCGATCAGCAGCGGGTCGCCGCTTTTTCGCCCCTCGCCGAGGACCGCGCCGGCGGCCTGCGCTTCGATGGGGTCACCCAGCGACGTCCCGGTGCCATGCGCCTCCAGGTAGTCGACGTCGGCAGCGGTCAGGCCTGAGCGCTTCAGCGCCTCGGCGATAACCCGTTGCTGCGCAACACCGTTCGGTACGGTCAAACCACCCGACGCGCCGTCCTGGTTAATCGCGCTGCCCCGGATGACGGCCCGGATGTGGTCGCCGTCCTCGATCGCGTCTTCCAGTCGTTTGATCACGATGACGCCGCAACCCTCGCCACGCACGTACCCGTCGGCTGCCGCGTCGAACGTCTTGCATCGACCATCGGGCGCCAGCATGTGCGCGCTGGAGAAGGTGATCATCGTCGCCGGCGTGAGCAGGGCGTTCGCGCCGCCGGCCAAAGCCAGGTCGCACTCCCCGAGACGCAGCGCCTGGCAGGCCTGGTGGATGGCCACCAACGACGAACTGCATGCCGTGTCGACGGCGACCGCGGGGCCCTGCAGCCCCAACCGGAAACTGATCCGGCCTGCCGCTGCGGCGTTCGACGTCCCGATCGCCATGTAGGCCTCGATTTCGGGGAACGTCAGTTCTCCGGAGGCCATCCCCAGGTAGTCATGGGTGGCCAGACCGACGAACACACCGGTGTTCGTATTCGCCAAAGATGTTGGGGCAGTGCCGGAATGCTCAACCGCCCGCCATGCCGTCTCCAACAGCAGCCGGTGCTGCGGGTCCAGCATCCGGGCTTCGCGGGTCGACATTCCGAAGAACGGCGCGTCGAAACCGCTCACATCGTCGACGAACCCTGCCCGGCGCGTCGCGACCTTGCCCGGCGCGTCCGGGTCGGGGTCGAAGAACTCGTCGACGTCCCAGCGGTCGGCCGGCACGTCCGAGATCGCGTCCCGGCCCTCCCGCAGCACGTCCCAGAACTCATCGGCGTTCGCGGCCCCGGGAAAACGCGCCGCATAACCGACGATCGCAAAACTGGGTGGTGACTGCTGGCCTTCGACGGATGCCATGCGTTGCCCTCTCGGCTTGGGGACTTGGAGAATTAAGACGCGGTCGCCGCGTACGGCCCGGATGCGCAACAGAATTGCTGGCGCACCCGCGCATTGCAAGTGCCGCTCCGGCGGCGGTGCCGGACTCGCGCACCGTACCCCAGGCTATGGCTAAGCTCACCCGTCGGCGCGCCGAGCGGTTACCTGTCAATAGGCGTACAAGTTGACATCATTGACCCTGCCGGCGTGCCCGTACAGGCCGCCTACACTGAACGCCACTCACAGTCGAGCGGGCTATCTTGGTCTCGCCGCCGGCAGCAGCGGCCGGCCCGGAGCCGTTCGACCGAGGAGGACAACCTTTTGCGCATCGGGCAAATCACTGTCGGCTCACTCAATGAGTGGACGCTGACTCCGGGCACTGTCACTTCGTGGCACCCGACCGCTGCGGCTGCAGAAAAGGCGCGTCACGCGCCGGTGAGTTCGGTACCGGTCAGCTATATGCAGGGCCAGCACCTACGTAACTACTACGAACGGGAAACGGCCGGACTGAACTTCTCCCGGCAGATCATCGCCAGCTGCGATGCGAAGGGCGAATGCGATATCGCCGCCATGAACGCCGCGCTCAACGCCTACCTCCGTCGCCACGACACATTCCGGAGCTGGTTCGAACGCACCGGTGACGGCGAGTTCATCAGACACACCATCGCCGATCCGGCCGAGATCGAATTCGAGGCGGTCAACCAAGGTCACATGACCGTCGACGAGATCCGCGAGCACACCACCGCAATTCCCAGTCCTCTGGAATGGGGCTGCTTCACCTTCGGCGTTGTGCAACGGGAAAGCCAGTTCACCTTCTTTATCGCGATGGACCATGTGCACGGCGACGCGACGCTGATCGGCACCACGATGATTGAAGCCAACGGCATGTATGCCGCGTTGAGCAGCGGCGGCGACGCGCTGGTGCTCCCCGACGCCGGCAGTTTTGATGACTTCTGCGTCCGCGAGCGCGAGTCCACGTCGGCATTGACACTCGATTCGCCGGGCGTACAAGCGTGGGTCGACTTCGCCGAGAACAACGACGGCGGATTCCCCGAATTCCCCCTCCCGCTGGGCGATCCGGAAAAAACCCTCAGCAGCGAAATGTCCTCCGAACTGCTGATGGACCCAGCCCAAGCAGAGCGATTCGACGCGGCGTGTGGGACGGCCGGTGCCCGCTTCGTCGGTGGCATTTATGCATGTCTGGCCTTGGTGGAGCACGAATTCACCGGCGCTCTCACCTATTACGGGCTGACGCCGCGAGATTCGCGCACCGGGGCCGACAATTTCATGACGCAGGGCTGGTTCACCGGTCTGATCCCGATCACCGTGCCCATCGCCGCGACCTCCTTCAACGAGGCGGCCTACGCCGCCCAGACGTCGTTCGACTCAGGCCTGGACATGGCACGGGTGCCGTACTACCGAGTGCTGGAGTTGGCGCCGTGGTTGAACTGGCCACAACCGAACTTCCCGGTGTCGAATTTCCTGCACGGTGGGGCCGCTCCGCTCAACGCTATTCTCGCCGCAGGTGACATGGGTCTGGCAGACAACATCGGGATCTACCCCGACGGGCGATTCTCCTACCAGCTGACTATCTACATCTTCCGATACAAAGAGGGCACGGTGATGGCGATCATGCATCCCGAGAACCCGATCGCCCAGAAGTCGGCGACCCGCTACATGGAGGCGATGAGGTCCGTGTGCGTGCGGGTCGCCGACAGCGGGCACTGGGGACGCGTCGCCTGACGTGGGCCGTTCGATCGCGGATCGCCGCGCCGACTGGGGGAAGCTACATGCGACGGCTAGCTGATTTCGTGGTGCGGTGGCCCTGGGTGGTGATCGGGGTATGGCTCGCGATCGCGGTGGCCCTACCGTTGTCGTTCCCGTCGCTCAACGAGATGGCCGAAAAGCACCCGCTGGCAATCCTGCCCAGCGATGCGCCGTCGAACGTCACCGCGCGAACGATGACCGAGGCGTTCCACGAGTCGGGTTCCGAAGATCTCCTCCTGGTCGTCCTGACCGACGACAAGGGACTCAGCCCCGCCGACGAGACTACTTATCGCGCACTGGTCGACACGTTGCGCAAAGACACCGCCAACGTCGTGATGCTGCAGGACTTCGTCAGCACCCCTCCGCTGAAGTCGATTGTGACCAGCAAGGACGGCAAGGCCTGGGTGCTGCCCGTCGGCGTGGCGGGCGAATTGGGCACGCCGCGGTCCTATGAGGCGTTCAAGCAGATCACCGGCGTCGTCGCACACACCGTCGCCGGAAGCTCGTTGACGGCGAACCTCACCGGTCCCGCGGGAACTGTCGCCGACCTCACCCTCGCAGGCCAACGCGACCGGTTGCCGATCGAACTGGCCATCGGCGTGCTTGTGTTGTTCGTTTTGCTGATCGTCTATCGCAGCGCGATCACCATGCTGCTGCCGCTGATCACGATCGGATTGTCGTTGGTGATCGCCCAATCGGTGGTGGCCGCCTACTCCGCGCTGACGGGCTCCGGCGTCTCGAACCAGTCGATCGTCTTTCTGAGCGCGATCATGGCCGGTGCGGGGACCGACTACGCCGTCTTCCTGATCAGCCGCTATCACGACTATCTGCGGTCAGGCGCGGGCTACGACGAGGCGCTCAAGCGGGCGCTGATCTCGATCGGAAAGGTGATCACCGCATCCGCCAGCACGGTGGGCATCACATTCCTGGCCATCAGCTTCGCCCGGATGGGTGTCTTCCAGACGGTCGGCATCGCGTCGGCGATCGGTGTCGGCGTCGCATTCCTTGCCGCGGTAACTCTGCTGCCGGCGATCGTCGCGCTCGCCGGTCCGCGCGGTTGGGTCAAGCCGCGGCGTGAACTGACCGCCCGGTTCTGGCGGCGTTCGGGCATCCGCATCGTGCGCCGGCCGCGGGTGCACCTGGTGGCCAGCCTGCTCGTGCTGGCCGTCCTGGCCAGCTGCGCCGGCCTGGTGCGCTACAACTACGACGACCGCAAAGCGTTGACCGCATCGGCCCCCAGCTCGCTCGGGTACACCGCGCTGGATCGCCACTTCCCGGTCAACCAGTCGATCCCGGAGTACATCTTCGTCCAGTCACCGCGTGACCTGCGCAACCCTCAGGCCCTTGCGGACCTGGAGCAGATGGCGGACCGGATCAGTCAGCTGCCCAACATCGCCGCGATCAGCGGCATCACCCGTCCCACCGGAAACGTGCCCGAACAGTTCCGGGCCACTTATCAGGCGGGCGCCATCGGCACCTTCCTGGCCGGCGGATCGACCTTGATCAGCGACCACACCAACGACCTCAACCAGCTTTCCGAGGGATCGGTGTCGTTGGCGGACAAACTCGACGAGGTACGCGGCCAGGTCGGCGAACTCGCCGCCAGCGTCCAAGAGCTGCAGAGCACCTTCACCTCGACGAAGGATCAGTACAGCGGCGAGACCTTGGTTCACGAGGTCGACCTGGCGGCCCAGCTGGTCGACCACGTGAACTCGCTCAGCAACACCATGGGCTGGAACTACACCGCGGCCAAGAACATGTTCTCCTGGATCGGCCCGGTGCTGACCGCGCTGCAGGGCAACCCGGTCTGCGACCTCGACGAGTCGTGCAGCAACACCCGCGGGGCATTCGAGCAGCTGGTCGGCTCCCGCGACCAGGAGGATCTCGACGCGATCAGCGATCTGGCTCATCAGATGCAGGACTACCCGGACAAGAAGCAGCTCAAGGAATCCTCCGAGCGGATGCGTGCGGCGCTCACGAAGCTCACCGGCGTGCTGCATTCGCTCGGAATGGACCAGCCCGGTGGCCTGCAGGGCAACCTGGACCAGCTGCAAAGTGGGGCAAACCAGTTCGCCGGTGGCAGCCGGCAGATCGCTGAGGCGGTGAATGTGCTGGTCGACCAGGTCAAGGAACTGGGCACCGGGCTGAGCGAGTCGGCGACGTTCTTGTTGTCGCTGAAGAAAGACGCCGCGCAACCGGCGATGGCCGGGTTCAACATCCCGGCGCAACTGCTTCACCTGCATGAGTTCCAGGACGCCGCCAAAGTGTTCATCTCCGCTGACGGCCACTCGGTGCGCTACCTCGTGCAAACCAAGCTCAACCCGTTCAGCACCGAAGCTATGGATCAGGTCAACTCGATCCTGGCGACCGCCAAGGGAGCCCAACCCAACACCGCGCTGTCGGACGCCAAGATATCGATGGCCGGATACACCGTCGGTCTCAAAGACACCCGCGACTACTACCGGCACGACATCCGGTTCATCATCGCGGTGACGCTGCTGGTGGTCCTTTTGACGCTGATCGTGCTACTACGGGCGATTGTCGCTCCGCTGTACCTGGTGGCGTCCGTCGTCGTCTCGTACTTGTCCGCGGTGGGGATCGGCGCGGTGGTGTTCGGTTTCATCCTCGGCCAGCAGCTGCACTGGAGTGTGCCGCCGCTGGCATTCGTGGTGCTGGTCGCCGTGGGAGCCGACTACAACATGCTGCTGGTGTCGCGAATGCGTGACGAATCACCGCACAGCATGCGCTACGGGATCATCCGCACGCTGAGTTCGACCGGCGGCGTGATTACCGCGGCCGGGCTGATCTTCGCCGCCTCGATGGCCGGCCTGCTGTTCTCCAGCATCGGCACCGTCGTTCAAGGCGGTTTCGTGATCGGCGTCGGGATCCTGCTGGACACGTTCCTGGTCCGCACCATCACGGTTCCCGCCATCGCCGCGTTGATGGGGCAGGCCAACTGGTGGCCGTCACGCCTGGGCGCGGCGGCGCGGGCAACCGGCCGTACCCGGGCATCGGCCAGTTAGCGCGCCCCCGTGATGTATGTGAAACTAACCCCGAGCGGTCAGGAATAGGGATGAAGAAAGTACTCGCAGGAGTATCAGCGCTGTTAACCCTCGGCGCGACAGGGTATTTCGGAGTCGCGACCGCATCGGCCGACGACACACCCATCGGCGGGCCGCCGAGTCCCGGCGCGCCGGGCGACCAGACCGCCTACGCACTCGGCGGCGCCCACGTGTTGGGCATCCCCTACGACCAATACATCCGCATGGAGGGCGCCGAGTGGTTCCCCGGTCAGCAGCGCCAGATCGTTCGCTACCCGGCCGGGCAGGTGCAGGGCCACGTGCTCGAACGACTCTTCCCGGGCATCGGAAAGCTCGGCGAGAACTTCCCGGGCGTGGGTCTGGACGGCCCCAGCGTCGGCGAGTCGGTTGACGTCGGAGTCGACAACCTCGATGCGGCAATCCGCACCACCGCGCGGCCCGGTACGGCGATCGGCTTGTCCGAGGGTGGCTTCGTCGTCGACGGCGAGCAGGCGCGCCTGGCGACCGACCCGAATGCTCCCCCGGCCAACACGTTGAACTTCGCCACATTCGGTGATCCGATCGGGCATCACGCCTTCGGCCAGAGCTTTCTGACCGCCACCTTCCCGGTCGGCAGCGTGGTTCCCGCACTGGACTACCGCATGCCGCCGCCGTACGAGAGCCAGTACGACACCAACAGGTTCGTGGCCGCCTACGACTCGATCGCGGACTTCCCCGACCGGCCGGACAACATGTTCGCTCTCGCCAACACGCTGCTGGGCCTGGCCACCGGTCACACCGCGGTCGCGTTCACCAACGCGAGCATGGTGCCGGCGCAGAACATCAGGACGACAATCAACTCCCGCGGCGCCAAAGACACCACGATCATGGTCCCGGAGAAGCACCTTCCACTCGTGATGCCGCTGAAATACATCGGAATCCCGGAAGACACGCTGAACAAACTCGACGCCATCCTCATCCCGAGGGTGAACGCGGGTTACATTCGAAACGATGACCCGGCGACGGCGCCGGTTCAGGTGGACCCGGTGCGCGGCTTCGATCCGGCGGAAGTCACTGCTCCGGCCAACCAGGCGACGTTCGGCGGCGGTGCCGACCCGTTCTCGCAGATCCTCAGCGGCGCCATGTCCGTGCTCGAGCACGGTGCCAGCGAAACGGGCAACTGACCACGAAAAGCGGGCAAATCCGACTAGTAGTACGGACGAAATATGTCTCAATCGACGATTCTCTCGATGCTCCACGGGCGTGCCAGCCTGAGGCCCGATGACATCGCTTTCACTTTCACCGACTACGAAAAAAACTATGCGGGCGTTTCGGAGACTCTGACCTGGTCGCAGCTGTCCCGGCAGACGCTGAACGTGGCGCGAGAAATCCGCGCGCACGGGTCGGTCGGAGACCGGGCGGTCATCCTGGCTCCCCAGGGCCTGGATTACATCCGGGCGTTCCTGGGAGCCATGCAGGCCGGACTCATCGCAGTTCCCCTCCCACTGCCGCACCGCGGCGCGAGTTACGACCGGGTCGGCGGAGTCTTTACCGATACCGCACCTTCGGTTGTTCTCACGACGTCCTCGACGGCGGAAGACGTCGGCGACTACGTGGACCAGTCCCGGATGGACACCGCGCCGAAGATCGTCGAGATCGATTCGCTGAGTATGGATGCCCAGGGCGGGCCGAGCCTTCCGCACGCCGAGGTACCGAGCATCGCGTATCTGCAGTACAGCTCGGGTTCGACGCGGCTGCCGACGGGCGTCGTCATGTCGCACCGCAACCTGACGGTGAACTTCGAGCAGCTCATGCACAGCTTCTTCGCCAGCTCGAAGGCTCCCGCTGACATGACGATCGTGTCGTGGCTGCCCTTCTATCACGACATGGGTTTGGTGCTCGGGGTGTGCGCCCCGATCCTGGGTGGCTACCGCGCTCAGTTGATGAGCCCGGTCGGGTTCCTGGAACGCCCGGCCCGCTGGATTCAAGCGCTCGCCCAGAACGCTCCCGCGTGGTCGTCGGCGCCCAACTTCGCGTTCGATCTGGCCGCCCGCAAAACGACCGAGGCGGACCTGGACGGGCTCGACCTCGGCGGAGTCGTGGGCATCATCAGCGGTGCCGAGCGCGTCGAGCCGGCCACTCTGGAACGTTTCGTCGACCGGTTCTCGCATGTCAATTTCAAAGACCACATGATGCGTCCGTCGTACGGCTTGGCGGAGGCGACCGTCTTCGTGACGGCGGGCACGTGGAATGAATCCGAGCCGGTACCGCACTTCGATGTCGGCGAGCTGGGCGTCGGCCGCGTGCAGCGGTGTGCTCGCGGTGCCGGCTCCGCGCTGGTCGGCTACCAGGTGCCGCAATCGCCCATGCTGCGGATCGTCGACACCGAGACCCTTCGCGAGTGCCCGCGGGACCTGGTCGGCGAGATCTGGGTGCACGGCGAGAACGTCGCCGACGGCTACTGGCAGAAACCGCCGGAAGATCAAGAGTGCTTCGGCGCCACGCTGGTCGACCCCTCGCCCGGCACTCCAGATGGCCCCTGGCTACGCACCGGCGACCTCGGTTTCCTCTACGACGGTGAGCTTTTCATCGTCGGCCGGATCAAGGATCTGCTGATCATCCGGGGGCGCAACCATTACCCGGAGGACATCGAGGCGACGGTTCAGCAGGTCGCCCAGGGGCGGGTCGCGGCGATATCGGTACCGGTGGACAGCACCGAGCAACTGGTGACGGTCATCGAGGTGAAGAAGAAGCGCGGCGAAGCCAGCGGGGACCTGCGGCACCGGCTCAGCGGGGTCAGAAGCGATGTCACGTCGGCGGTCTCCAATGCGCACGGGCTGAACGTCGGGGACGTCGTTCTGGTGCCGGCCGGGTCGATTCCGACCACGACGAGCGGCAAGATCCGGCGTGCGGCCTGCGTCGAGCAGTACCGCCACGACCAATTCGCGCGTCTGGACGCGTAGCCCGGCCGGTGCCGCACCACCAGAAATAGCTCATGCTGGCGACGGTCCTGATAATGGCGCTTGCCGTCAGCATTGAGCCATATCGCATCGGTATGACGGCGCTGATGCTGAACAGGCCACGGCCCGCGCTCCAGCTATCCGCGTTTCTGTGCGGTGGTTTCGCCATGGGAACGACGGTCGGCCTGATTGTCCTGTTCGCCTTTCGACGCATGCTGCTCGGGACGTCGGTCGTCACCGTCCCGCGAATTCAGCTCCTGATCGGCCTGCTGGTTGTCCTGATCGCCGCCGTCGTCGCGGTCGACCTCTTCGGGCGACTCGGCCCCCGGCCCGCGAAATGGGCAAGGCCGGCCACCGGGCTGCTGAAGGGCGATTCGCTGTCGGTCGCCGGCATCGCCGGCCTCAGCATCGCCTTGCCGTCGGTCGACTATCTGGCGGCACTGGCCGTGATCCTGGCCTCGGGGGCGGCAGCGCTGACCCAAGTAGCCGTGCTGGTGGCGTTCAACGTGGTGGCCTTTGCGCTCGTCGAGATTCCGCTGCTGGCCTATCTGTTGGCGCCCACGCCAACCGCCCGGGCGGTGACGGCGTTGCACGAGTGGATCCGATCGCGTCGACGCCGGGATGTCGCTATCGCGCTGGCCGTGATCGGCTGCGCCTTCATCGTCGCCGGCGTGTCGGGACTCTGAGCAGCGCGCCCGGCTCCGGCGCGCGTCGGCCGGTTGAACATAATGAGGTCAATCACACCGGCACAAGGAGTCCCCGATGAGCGCGACAACAGCAGGCCGCCCGCTTCGCGTAATCCAGTGGACCACCGGCAACATCGGGCGGCGCTCGCTGCACGCCATCATCGGCAGGCCCGACATGGAACTGGTCGGTGTCTACGCGCACGGTCCGGACAAGGTCGGGGTGGACGCCGCTGAGTTGTCCGGCCTCGTCGAGCCGACCGGGGTTACGGCAACCAACGACATCGATGCGCTGCTGGCACTCAAGCCTGACGCGTGTTGCTACAACCCGCTGTGGCCCAACATCGACGAGCTGGTCCGATTGCTCGAGTCAGGCGTCAACGTGTGCTCCAGCGCGGCGTGGATCACCGGCGGCAAGCAGACGCCGCAGGATCGTCAGCGGATCCTCGACGCCTGCGAACAGGGCAAGTCGACCATCTTCGGCAGTGGTGCGCATCCCGGGATGACCAACCTGGTCGCGATGGCGCTCAGCGGGTCGTGTGAACGAGTCGACGAGATCCGCATCACCGAATCGGTGGACTGCTCTACCTACGAATCGGCGGCGACCCAGACCGCAATGGGCTTTTCCCAAGACCCCCAGACGCCCGGACTCGCCGAGAATGTGCGGCGTGAGAGCGAAGTATTCGCCGAGTCGGCGGCGATGATGGCCGACGCGATCGGGGCGAAGCTGGACAAGATGACCTTCGACGTCACGTTCACCGCGGCCACCGAAGACTCCGATCTGGGTTTCATGAAGATCCCAGCCGACACCGTCGGCAGCGTGTTCGGCTACCACCGCGGCTGGGCCGGTGATCGCAACGTGGTCAGCGTGGGATTCAACTGGACGATGGGCAACCACGTCAGGCCGCCGAAGCCACTCGAGCACGGCCACGTGATTCAGGTGTTCGGCGTGCCGAACATGCGCACCGTGGTGCACTGCCTGCCGCCGAAGGGCTGGACCGAGCCAGGATTCATGGGCCTGGGCATGATCTACACCGCGATGCCGGTGACCAACGCGGTGCCCGCGGTCGTGGCGGCCAGACCGGGAATCGTCACGCTGGCCGACCTCCCGCCGGTCACCGGGCGCGCCACGTGGTAGCACTGGCGCGGGACAGACTCAGCTACGAAAGCACCTACGTCGTCGCCGCCCTTCGTCGCCAGGACGGTGTCGGGCGGCGTTTATCGACGCTGGCTGTCGCAATAGCTGCCGCGGCGGCAATGCCGGCCGGATGCGCACAAGTTCCGACGCCGCCGAAGGACGGCCTGATTTCGACGACCGGTCCGCCAGCATCGCCTATCCCCCTGACGCCCAACTACCGCGGATACGTACGCATCGAGACGAATTCGAGATCGACCGGATGTTCGATAACAACGGAATTGGTTGCCTGTCAAAGGTTTTTGGGCAACTGGAGCACCACGAGCGGGCAACGTCACCGCACGGTCAGCGTCAGCGCAGACGGTCAGTTCCAGGTGGTCGACGCGGATCTCGGCGAACTGCAAGGTCGCGTCCCGCTTGACTATCGGACGTACAGCGCACAGGGATGGACGATCATCGCCGGTCGCGATAGTACGAAAATTGTGAACGACCGCAGCGGCCATGGCATGTCGATCAACGATCGAAGCGCGACGCCGTTCTGAACTCACCGACTTGAGTGACGTCGGTTCGGCCGCCCCGTGAGATCTCGGTGGATTTCACACGCCGAAACTGGGCCGCCGGGTCGACTAGTTGTAGGGAAACCTCTGATTCGCTTACAACGACGAACCTCTAGCGTCGAGCGATGGGCATCGTGACCGAGTCGCTGACGTGTTACCTCGTTGAGTGGTACTGCCCCGAAGTCGACGAAATCCATCTACCCGAGATCGTCGCAGAAATCGACCGCTCGTTGATCTCGGTACGCGCCCAGGGCGCGTCGGTACGTTACTTGTACATACTGGCGGTGCCGGCCGACGAAGTTGTCTTCGGAGTATTCGAGGCCGGCTCCGCCGACGTGGTCGCGCTGGTGTGCCAACGGGCCGGCATACCGGCCTTGCGGCTTACGGCGGCCGTCGCGGACGGCGCTCATAACAGCTGATTCCGCGCGCTCGCGAGGCCCATCGCATAGGTTTAGCTAACTCGTACAAGTTTGCTCGGATACCGGTTGTGGAGTACGCATATGTGGCGATGTCGGCGGCCCGACGCCTGTGTGTGGCGGTAGCGCGTTCATGGATGACAGTCATCGTCTCTCAGCGGGTCTCGTGGGCCGTCCCTCGGAGACCAGCGCGGTCACGCTTTTTCTTGATTCGACGCCGCGCCGACCGTCGTCGTTAGTGGTGGAGGGTGAGCCCGGCATTGGCAAGACCACGCTGTGGCTCGCAGCCCTGGATCAGGCCCGTGCGCTGGGATTCCGAATTTTGTCAACGCGAACGGCCGCGGTGGAATCAGGCTTGGCCTACGCGTCTCTGGCCGATCTGCTACGCGGTATCGGGGCCGCTACACTCGACGCGCTACCGGGACCGCAGAAAGTGGCGATCGACCGAATTATGCTGCGCAGCAGCAGTGAAGATGCGGGCACGGACCAACACGCAGTCTCGGCAGCATTCCTCACGGTTATCGAAATGCTGCGTGAGTCGTCCCCGGTCTTGATCGCGGTCGATGATCTTCAGTGGCTGGATACCTCCAGTAGGCAGGTGATTGAGTTCGCCGCGCGACGACTGACAGCGGGTGCCGGGATACTCGGCACTGTCCGCACCGGAACGGCAAGCGACACGTCATGGTCGTCGTGGTTGCACTTTGCCAAACCAGACGCCGTCCAGCTAATCCAATTGAAGCCGTTGAGCCTTGGTGCTTTGCAAGCAGTCATTTTTGACAGAATCGGGCGGTCGTTCCCTCGCCCAACCATGGTGCGAATTTTTGAGGTCTCTCGCGGAAACCCTTTCTACGCCATTGAATTCGCGCGCGTGATCGAAGCCAGCTCACCAGTTGGCGAAATGACTCTTCCCCGTACCCTTTCCGAGATCGTACAGTCGCGGCTCAGCGGTCTGGATAGCGATCTCTGCGACGCGTTGCTCGCGGTGGCCTGCCTGACAACAGCCACGGTCGACCAGGTTACCCTCGCTACCGATGTTGGCGCGGAACGTGTCATCGAGTTACTCGAGCAGGCCGAGGCCGCGGGAATCATCGAGATCCGCGGCAGCCGAGTAAAATTCACCCATCCCCTACTGGCTCGAGGCTTGTACGACGACGCGGTGCCGGCACGACGCCGCAGCATGCACCGCCAGCTCGCCCAGATCGTCGTCGAGCCTGAAATGCGGGCCCGACACTTGGCTCTCGGCGCGACGCGCCGGGACACAACAACACTGCAAGCGTTAGACGACGCCGCCGAGTCGGCGAGAACTCGCGGGGCTCCCGTCGCCGCCGCCGAGCTGCTTGAACTGGCGATGCGACTCGACGGGGACACGCCAGAACGCCGCGTTAAAACGGCTTCCCACCATTTCGCCGCCGGCGACACCGGACGGGCTCGGTCGCTGCTCGAGGACTCTGTTGCAGAGATGCCGGGTGGCGCTGCTCGTGCTGAGGCATTGAACGCGCTCGCCCTCGTGCGGCTCGACGACGACAGTTTCTCCGATGCAGCACAGATACTTCAGCAGGGACTCGATGATTCGGCCGGGAACCCCGAGCTACGCGTGCGGATGCTGAACACCCTCTCCTACGCGTTATTCAACGCGGGCGACGTGCCTGCCGCGGCCCGCGTCATCGAAGACGCGGCAGCCGAAGCTATGGCGCTTGGCAATCCACATCTGGTCAGCATGGCGTGTGGCATGCGCGCAGTGCAGCAATTCATACGCGGCGACGGATACGACGAGACATCAATGAAGCAAGCGATCGCGGGCGAAGACCGTACCCTCAACGTTCCGTTGGCTTTTCGTCCCCACGTGCAGAACGCCATGCTGCTCGGTTTGATCGGCGCACTCGCGGACGCCCGGCGGGACATGCTCTCGATTCGCCGGACGTGCCTGGAGCGCGGCGGAGAGAGCGAGCTCATGTTCGTCGGCTTTCACACCGTGCTGCAAGCAGTGTGGCACGGTGACATGACCGAAGCGGCCCTAGTGGCCGAAGACACCATGGCGCGAGCCCAGCAGCTCGGCGGCGATTTCCCCATATTCATCGGCCTGACGTTGCAAGCGACTGTCGCAGCTTACGGCGGCCGAGAGGACGATGCGCGGCGCGACATCGTAGAAGCGCTGGCGGCGGGGCAGCGCAGTAGCGCCTACACGCTGCTGGGGTGGACCGTGAGCATGCTGGGTTTCCTCGAGGTGTCGTTAGAAAACTATTCGGCGGCAATCGCCACGCTGGAGCCGCTGCTAGCCATACTGACCGCGCAACCGCGGGCGACGGAAATCATCCCGGCCGCGTGCCTGCCCGACGCAGTCGAAGCTTTGGTCCAGCTGGGGCGCCTCGATGAGGCTGCGTCTCTCGTCGAGATGCTGGAGCGCAACGGTGTTCGGCTTGATCGTCCCTGGATTTTGGCGGTCGGCTCGCGTTGCCGCAGCATGCTGCTCGCCGCTGACGGTGATGTCGACACCGCAATCAAATCTGCCCGGGACGCCATGGTGTGGCATGACAAGCTGCCGATGCCGTTCGAGCGTGCCCGCACTCAATTGCTGCTCGGCCAACTCGAGCGCCGACAACGTCACCGCGAGGCCGCAGCAACAACGCTGCGCGAGGCGCTGGCCACCTTCGAGCGACTCGACACACCGCTCTGGGCCAAACGGGCTAAAGCCTCGCTGACGCGCGACGACGCGACTTCGTCTCAGACCACCGAGCTGACCGCCTCAGAACAGCGCGTCGCCGAACTCGCAGCCACCGGAATGACCAACCGCGACGTCGCCACTGCGCTGTTCATCAGCGTCAAAACTGTCGAGGTCAACCTGACCCGGATTTACCGCAAGCTCGACATCCACTCCCGGGCCGAACTCGGCCGCCGCCTCGACCAGTTACCGATCCGGGCAAGACGCTGAGAGGGCGGACCACCGGGGATAGGGAAACCCCTGATTCGCTACCCGGCGTTTCGCCGTAGTGTCAAACGACCTCGCCAAAGGTAGCTAATACAGCTGGCGCCTTGGCCCGACAGCGTTGATGAGGTTTCGCCGGGTCGGCAACGCCTTGATAACGAAGGAAAATGACATGACCGATGGCCCGACGAACCGCTTCAACCGGCCGCCCGCCAGGCGCGGCGACCGTGACGACGCCCGCACGCAGCTTGCGCCCCAGCAAGGTTTATCCGGGCCGCCGACGTCGCGAGTCCGCGATGACGGTTCGTACGTGCCGACCCAGGCCAGCCCCCTGGCCTGGTCTCAAGACGACCGGCAGGATTCGCCCGATCCCGGGTATCAACGGGAGCCCACTGACTACTACGCCGGCGATTATCAGCCGTACCCGGCCCAGGATTCGAACGCCGAAGCGCCTCCGCGCGAGTCATGGTTCCGGTCAGCGCCGACCTACCTTTTGGCCGTCGCGGCAGTCGCCGTTCTCGTGGCGGGGGGCGGGCTGGCGTACACGTTGACTGGCTCCAGCCACAACCCGGCGCCGGCTCATGGTCCGGTGGCGCCGCCGGTTCCGCAGCAGAACAACGGCGTGCCGCCCGCGCCACAGGTAGCTTCCCCGGGGCCGGTTGAACCCGCGGCGCCCCCGCCTGATGCGCCGATCTCGGCGCCCGCCGACAATTCCGGGTCCGCGCCGGATGTCGCTGCGCCAGTAGTTGTTCCGCAGGCTCCTGCACCGCTGCCGCAGCCCGCTGCACCGCAGCAACCGGATCCAAATCAACAACCGCCGCTCAACCAACAGCCGCCTAACAATCAACAACAGCCCAACAATCAACAGCCCAATAATCAGCAGCCCAATAATCAGCAGCCCAATAATCAACAACAGCAGAACAACCAGCAACAGCCCAACAATCAGCAGCAACCCAACAATCAGCAGCAACCCAACAATCAGCAGCAAAACAACCAGCAACAACCCAACAATCAGCAGCCCAACAATCAACAGCAACCCAACAATCAGCAGCAAAACAACCAGCAGCAACCCAATAATCAGCAGCAACAGCAAAATAACCAGCAACAGCAGCCGGGAGCCCCTCAGAAGCAGGAGTCACCCAACGACACGCTGTGCCACCCGAAGAAGCCGCCTTGCTAGCCGGTAGGCGCTTTGACCGCGCGGCAGCTGATCAACGAATAGCGCCGGCGTAAGGGGTAGATCGGGTTGCCAATCCAGCGGACATCTCCATTGCGCTGGGTAGGCTCGGATACCGCGTCGATAGCCGGGCTTTTGCTGTTACACAACCGGCGGCGTCTTCGGAGTCACTGCACGACTCCACCCCGCTTGCCGAGACAACCGGGGTGGACGCGTCTGTTACGGACCGGCCGTCAGCCGCTCACATTCTGGCCGGCCTGACCGATGGAGGTCTGCTTGCCGTCGTAGGTGACCGTGCACTTCACCGTTGCGCTGTAGCTGGTGCCCAAAGGGGGCCACAGCATGTCGGTGATCGTGCCGGTGCTGTTCGCACCGACGTCGATGCTTCTATCTATTTCTTGCGGCCCCAATCCACCGTTTTTCGTGGCGGTGTAGCTGCATTTCGCGGGCAGGCTGGACTTGTTGGTGATCCCTACGTTCGCGTTCAGGCCATTTCGCGTGATGTTCACCGCGACGGCATTCGCCGGTGCGGCGCATTGCTGGCCGGCCGCAACGGTGTCAGCTGCCGAACCGGCCGGGCATTTCGTCGGCGCAACCGCCGCACACTTGTCGACGCTGACCGCTTTGGGCGTCGGTGAGCCCTTCGGGCAGTCCACCTGTGGCGCCGCCGGGCATTGCTGCCCTTGTGGAACGGACGCAACCGGTGACCCCGCCGGGCATTGCACCTGCGCTGGCGCAGATGCCGGCGGGTTGTATTTGTAGTCCGACCAGGCGCCGCAATCGTCCGTACCCGGGAAGTGCTTGCGGCAGCCCTGGACCGAGTAGGTGAACGGTTGAGAAGGTTTCTTAAGGAAGAGCGTCTCAGTCGCGGTGTTGCCACAGGCCTTACTGAGCTCGGTTTGTGACTGACCATTGGGTATGGTGTGTACCACGTCTCCGGCCTCGTCACCCCGCACGCGCGGGCATCCCGAGATGTTGCATATCACGTTGCTGCCGTTGGGCGTGCAGGTTACGTCGTACCCATTCGGCAAGACGTCGGCGCCGGCCCTCGGCGCCATCGATGGCGTTGCGATGACGACCCCGAACAGGCAGGCCGCGCCGGCCAAAATCGCGAAACATTTCGGCACTCGTTTCTTCATGCCAAATCCTCCAAGCATATGTACGGAGCATTTCCGTCGCCGGACGGATCTATGAACGACATCCCTCAAGCTGACCGGAGCATATGGCCGCTGAGGGGGTCGGATAAATAGGGGATTTCCCTACACTTTCGC
>JAVHWH010000231.1:0-16923 GCA_032159915.1 Mycobacterium sp. | reverse complement strand
GGCCACCGCGAGAACGACCTGGCCATGCTCGCGCTGTTCGGCTGCCCGCACTACGACGACATCATCACCGGCTACCAGCGCGTGCACCCGCTGCGGACGGGCTGGCGGGCACGGATCGGGCTGCATCAGCTTTTCGCGCTGCTGGCGCACGTGGTGCTGTTCGGCGGCGGTCATGCCCAACGGACCCACATCTGCGCCCAGGCCGCGCTGGCAATCTGACCAGCTCTAGAGTCGAAGCGTGAACGGTGCGCAGGCTCTGATCAACACGCTGGTCGAATCTGGGGTGGATGTGTGCTTCGCCAACCCCGGCACGTCGGAGATGCACTTCGTCGCGGCATTGGACTCGGTTCCACAAATGCGCGGTGTGCTAGCGCTTTTCGAAGGCGTGGCCACCGGAGCAGCCGATGGCTACGCCCGCATCGCCGACCGACCGGCCGCCGTACTGCTGCACCTGGGTCCCGGCTTGGGTAACGGTCTGGCCAACCTGCACAACGCCCGTCGCGCGCACGTCCCGATGGTGGTCGTCGTCGGAGACCACGCCACGTATCACAAGAAATACGACGCGCCACTGGAATCCGACATCGACGCGCTTGCCGGCAGCGTCTCGGGATGGGTGCACCGATCGACCAGCACCGCCGAGGTCGCCGTCGACGCGGCACAGGCGGTTGCGGTCAGCCGGGCCGGAGCGCACATCGCAACCCTGATCTTGCCTGCCGATGTGTCGTGGTCCGACGGAGCCCAAGCCGCGTCCGAGTTGCCGGCACAGCCGTCGCCCGCGAATCCGATGCTGACGCCCGAGGTCGCCGAGGTACTGCGCTCGGGTGAGCCCACGGTGATCATGGTCGGCGGTGACGCTACCCGGCGGGCGGGCCTGGCCGCCGCGACCCGGATCGCCGACGTCACCGGTGCACGCCTGCTATGCGAGACATTCCCGACGCGATTGGAGCGCGGTGCAGGTGTCCCTGCCGTCGAGCGGCTCGCCTACTTCGGCGAGGCCGCGCTGGCTCAACTCGACGGCGCCAAGCATCTGATACTGGCCGGCGCCAAGTCGCCGGTGTCGTTCTTCGGCTACCCCGACAAGCCCAGCGATCTGGTGCCTGCCGGCTGTGAGGTGCATCTGCTCGCCGAACACACCGGTGCGGCAGACGCATTGATCGCGCTGGCCGACGAGCTGGCGCCGGGTAGCACTGCGCCCGTCGCAGAGCTCTCGCGCCCGCAGCTGCCGGCGGGCGCGCTGACCGCCGTGTCGGTGGCCGACGTGGTCGGCGCGCTGATGCCGGAGAACGCGATCGTGGTCGACGAATCCAACACGTCCAGTATTCCGCTGACCGCGGCGACAGCGGGTGCGCCCGCACACGACTGGCTGACCCTGACCGGTGGCGCGATCGGCTACGGAATCCCGGCGGCGATCGGGGCCGCGGTCGCCGCGCCCGAACGCCCGGTGCTGACGCTGGAGTCCGACGGCTCTGCGATGTATACGATTTCGGGACTGTGGACCCAGGCGCGCGAGCAGCTCGACGTCACCACCGTCATCTACAACAATGCCGCCTACGACATTCTGAGACTCGAGCTTGCGCGGGTCGGAGTCGGGTCGACGCCCGGGCCGAAGGCGCTTGACCTTCTCGACCTATCCCGGCCGACAATGGATTTCGTCAAGATAGCCCAAGGTATGGGAGTGCCGGCGCGTCGGGCGACTACCGTGGAGGAATTCGCCGATGCGCTGGCTGCGGCGTTCGCCGAACCGGGCCCACATCTGATCGATGCCATCGTGCCGTCAATGCTCGGTTAGGGCCTCACCGACCACCCAGTCGGCCATCGAGTTGATGACCTGCACGCCTGCCTGGTATCCACCGTCGATGACATCGGCTGCCAGCGCAACACCGACGTTGCCGGATACGATCGCGAACTGACGCACCAGGTAGCCACCGGTCCGGCCTGGGCCCCAACCACCCTTTGCGGCAAAGCCTTTCGCGGCCAACCCCCATCGATGGTCGACAGTCAAGTTCTTCATCAAGTCGATGACGCGAGACGACTCAGGTATCTGCGACAGTCCGGCGGCGAACCTGGCCTGGTCGGCCAGCGACCATTGCGTTTGACCGAACGGCGTGTATTCGGCCCGCACCCGGCGTGATTCGACCATGCTGGCGCTATCGCCGGCTTCGCGCATCACCGATTGCACCAGCTGCGCCGCGGCGCCCCCGAGCTGCGACCAGAGTTCTTCGGCAGCGGCATTGTCGGACCGGGTGATCACTGCCTCTAACTGGTCCGGGCTCCCCGCGTCGGCCCGCAAGGCCGCGAGCGCCAGCGGCACCTTGATCGTCGACCAGGCGACGCCGGTAGACCATGGGCCCAACGAAATCGGTGCATCGGTGAGCGACGCGACCGCGACTCCGACCGTTGCCGCAAGACCATTCGACAACTCCTGAAAGCTGTTCGCCAGCGGGCTTTGCATGACAGCTACCGACGAATGGGCAACACGGGATCGCCGCATTCCAAACCCTCGGCCGAGAGTTGCCTCTTGAGCACTTTGAACGTCGCCGTTCGCGGTAGGTTCGAGCTGATCCGGATGTAGGACGGCCACTGCTTCGGGCCGAGGTCGGGCTGCTCGGAGAGAAACACGCGGAACTTGTCCGGATCGAACTCGGCACCGGAAGCGAGCACCACTGCCGCCATCACCTGGTCGCCGACGGCCGGATCGGGCACCGCGTACACCGCCACCTCGGTCAGGTCTGGGTGACGGGACAACACCCGTTCGATCGGTGCGGTTCCCAGGTTTTCACCGTCGACCCGCAACCAGTCGCCGAGTCGGCCGGCGAAGTAGGCGTAGCCGGCTTCGTCACGATAGGCGAGGTCGCCGCTGTGATAGACGCCACCGGCCATCCGTTGCGCGTTGGCTTCGGGGTCGTTGTAGTAACCCTCGAAACGGCCTGCGCCGCTGACGTTCACCAGCTCCCCGACCACCCCGATCGGGCATGGCTGCCCGGTGTCGACGTCGACGATCTGGACCTCGTCGGGCAGCGGACCCAGCGCCCCCGGCGGGGTGTCCGGCGTCCGGCCGATGGCGATCCCGCCCTCGGTGGATCCGAAGCCGTCGACAACCCGGCAACCGAATCTGGCCGCGAACCGGTCGATGTCAGCGGGTGCGCCTTCATTGCCGTAGACAGCGCGCAACGTATTCTCCGCGTCGTCCGGACTCTCGGGTGTGGCAAGGACATAGGACAGCGGCTTGCCCACGTAGTTCGCGTAGGTGGCGCCGTAGCGACGGATGTCCGGCAGGAAGCCCGAGGCGGAGAACTTGCGCCGCAACACCAGTGAGCCTCGGCAGGCCAGGGCCACCGCCCAGCCGACCAAAACCGCGTTCGAGTGGAACAGTGGCATCGACGCGTAACAGACGTCGGCCGGGCCGAGGGAGAACCGGTCGGACATCGTCACTCCGGCGATCGCCACCTTGCCGTGACTGCACATCACCGCCTTCGGATCACCGCTGGTGCCGGAGGTGAAGATCAGCATGAACAGGTCCTCAGGTGACGCCGACCGGAAGCTGATCGCGGCGTCACGATGTGCGGCCACCTCGCCAGCCCACCCGGCGGAGTCAACGTTGATGTGGTCGATATCGCCGAGTGTCGCCGAGGAATTCGAATCGGCCAGCACCAGTTGGCAATCCGCGTGCGCGATGTCGCGGGCCAGCGCGGGTCCCCGGCGAACCGGGTTCAGGCCGACCGGGATGACCCCCGTCATCCCCGCGGCGACCAATACCGAAGAGAAAAACGGCGTATTTTCCAGCAGCACCCCGACGTGCGGCGGCCGGCGAGGGTCGAGTCGCGCCCGTAGTGCCGCGGCCACCGCCGCACCGTGGCGGAGATGGTCGCGCCAGCTGACGAACGAGTCCTCGAAATAGACGCCCCGGTCGTCGATTTCGACCAGCGGTGCCAGTAGATCGGCGACAGTGGGAAGCGTGTCCACAGCTAGGCGGGAGTATCCGCCAGTTCGCGGCCGATCTTCAGCAGTTGGCCGGTGGCTCCGCCCAGCGCGAACTCGGTCTGCTTGGCGGCCAGAAAGTATCGGTGTACCGGGTGATCGGTGTCGATGCCGACACCGCCGTGGATATGAACGATGGTGTGCGCCACCCGGTGCCCGGCATCGGCTGCCCAGAACGCGGCGGTAGCGACTTCGGTGTCGGCCGGCAGGTCCTCGCTGAGCCGCCACGCCGCCTGGGTCAGGGTCAGGCGTAGGCCCTTGACGTCGATGTAGCCGTCGGCCAGCCGTTGGCCGACCGCCTGGAAGCTGCCGATAGGCCGGTCGAACTGCTCCCGCTCCCGGGCGTATTCGGCGGTCATCTGCAGCCCGCGCTCGAGCACCCCGAGCTGGAACGCACTGCGGCCCAGCAATTCCAACGTCTTGAACCAGCTGACCACATCTGCGCCGCCGACCACGCGGACGCCGTCTACCTCGACGCCGCCGAGCCGCAGATGCCCGATACTACCCAGACCTGTAGTGTCCAGCGCGGTCACCGTCACCCCGGGATCATTGGCGGCGACCAGGAAAACAGCAGTGCCCGAATCGGTTTCGGCTGGGACCAGGAAGCCGTCTGCGACTGGTCCATAGGCGATCTGGGTGCGCGTTCCGGTCAGCTTGTAGCCGCTAGCGGCCGAGATCGCCTGAACCGGCCCGTCGCCCATTTCACCGTCCAGCGCACCGGTGAGGATCTTCTCGCCGGTCACCGCTGGTGCGCCCCACTGCTGTTGCAGCTCGGCCGAACCGAATCGGGCTAACGCGCCGGCGGCCAGCACCACCGACTCCAAATAGGGCACCGCCGCCAGCTGACGGCCGAGGCCGACCAGTACGGCGACCTCTTCGAGTACACCGAACCCTCCGCCGCCCAACGACTCCGGGGCTGCGGTGGAAAGGATGTCGGCATCGGCCAACTTGCTCCACAACTCGCGGTCGAACCGTTGATCGAGGCCGTCGAGTTTGCGCTGGTGCTCGGGTGTGCACACCGCGTCGACGATGGTGGTGACCAGCCCGCCGAGGTCCTGCGCAGCTTCGGTCGTCGAGAAGTCCATGGGTTCTCCAGTATTCGTTAGCGGTTGGCGCGGGGAAGGCCGAGGGCCACCATGCCGATGATGTCGCGTTGCACCTCGTTGGTGCCGCCGCCGAAGGTGAGGATCAGGCAGGCCCGGTGCATCCGCTCGACCCGTCCGCGCAGCAGCGCGCCGGGCGAATCCTGCCGGAGGGTCGCCGCGGTGCCCAGCACCTCCATCAGCAACCGGTAGGCCTCGGTGGCCAGCTCGGTGCCGAACACCTTGGCCGCCGAGGCATCCGCCGGTGACGGTGACGCCGATTCCGCCGAAGCCAGCTCCCAGTTGATCAGCTTGAGGACTTCGACCTTGGCGTGCACCCGGGCCAGGTTGAGTTGAACCCATTCGGAGTCGATCAGCCGGGCGCCGGCGGCATCCTTGGTGTTCTGCGCCCAGTCACGAACCTGGTTGAGCGCCATCACAATCGGCATCGGCGATACCAGCGCGACACGCTCGTGGTTGAGCTGGTTGGTGACCAATTTCCAACCGGCGTTCTCCTCGCCGACGCGGTTCGCCACCGGGACCCGAACATCCTGGTAGTAGGTGGCACTGGTATCCACGCCGGACATGGTGTGCACCGGCGTCCAGGAGAATCCTTCGGCGCTGGTCGGCATGATCAGCATCGAAATTCCGCGGTGCTTCTTGGCTTCGGTGTTGGTGCGGACCGCCAGCCAGACGTAGTCGGCGTATGCGATCAGGCTCGTCCACATTTTCTGGCCGTTGACCACGTAGTCGTCGCCGTCACGGACCGCGGTGGTCCGCAGGTTCGCCAGGTCGGTACCGGCCTCGGGCTCGGAATAACCGATCGAGAAGTGCAGTTCGCCCGCGGCAATCTTGGGCAGGTAGAAGTTCTTCTGCTCCTCGGTACCGAACGCCATGATGGTCGGCGCGACGCTGTTGATGGTCAGAAACGGCACCGGCGCGCCGGCGATCGCCGCCTCGTCGGTGAAGATCAACGAGTCCATCGGGGAGCGATCTTGTCCGCCGTACTCCTTGGGCCAGTTCAGGGTCAGCCACCCGTCCTTGCCCATCTGCGCGACGGTCTCGCGGTAGACGTTGCCCTCGCCGACCTCACCGGAGGTCGAGCTCAGCGCCTCGCGACGTTCCGGGGTGATCAGCTTGGTGAAGTACGACCGCAGCTCGCGACGCAGTTCCTCCTGCTCCGGGGTGTAACTGATGCGCATTGCGGCCGCCCTCCAGTTGTCGGTGAGTTCTGCGGCAGCCTGCATCAACGGCTACCCTTTCGCTTCCCTGGTTGTAACACGTTCTAGTCTGAGGGTCCAGCGACCGTTCCTTCGGACGCGACCGGGACTGGTCGTATGGTGGGCATACCGTTTCAAGGCCACAGTCCAGGCTTGCGTCGAAGGAGGAAAGCCGTGCGGGTGAAAGTCGACCACGACCGGTGTGAAGGCAACGCGGTGTGCTTGGGAATCGCGCCGGATATCTTCGACCTCGACGACGACGATTACGCGGTGGTCAAGGCCGACCCGGTGCCGGCCGACCAAGAGGCACTGACGGAGCAGGCGATCGCGGAATGCCCGCGAGCCGCCCTGATACGCGAAGACTAGAGGTATTCATAAATTGAGTAGCAGCACGCACGCGACCGATTTATCCGGGAAGGTCGCGGTGGTCACCGGCGCGGCCGCAGGGCTGGGCCGCGCCGAGGCAATCGGACTGGCCCGCGCGGGGGCGACCGTCGTCGTCAACGACATCGCCGGCGCGCTGGACGCCTCCGATGTGATCGACGAAATCGCCACGGCCGGGTCTAAAGCCGTGGCGGTCACCGGCGACATCAGCCAGCGCGAGACTGCTGACGAACTGGTCAGCACCGCCGACGGATTGGGCGGACTCAGCATCGTGGTCAACAACGCCGGGATCACTCGCGACCGGATGTTGTTCAACATGTCCGACGAGGAGTGGGATGCGGTGATCGCCGTGCACTTGCGCGGCCACTTCCTATTGACCCGCAACGCTGCGACGTACTGGCGGTCCAAGGCCAAAGATGCCGGCGGCTCGATCTACGGACGCATCATCAACACCTCGTCAGAGGCCGGGCTGGTCGGCCCGGTCGGGCAGGCCAACTACGGCGCCGCGAAGGCCGGTATCTCCGCGCTCACCTTGACCGCGGCACGCGCGCTGGGCCGGTATGGGGTGTGTGCCAACGCAATCGCTCCGCGCGCTCGCACCGCGATGACGGCCGACGTGTTCGGCGATGCGCCGGCCGACGGCGAGATCGACCCGCTCTCACCGGAGCACGTGGTGACTTTGGTCCAATTCCTGGCGTCGCCGGCGTCCAAGGACGTCAACGGCCAGGTCTTCATCGTGTACGGCCCGCAGGTCACGCTGGTGGCGGCGCCCACGGTGGAGCGCCGCTTTGCCACCGACGCACAAGCGTGGGATCCGGTCGAGCTCAGTGACGAACTCCAGGGCTACTTCGCCGGACGCGACCCGGAACGCAACTTCGCCGCCACCGCGCTGATGGAGTGATCCGGCGGCCCGTGCGGCCCCTGATTATCGATTCGAATCCAACTAGAACACGTTTCAGATGACCTGCGTCACAAAAGCGCTGACCTGCGCAATTACTAACATTTGTCTAATTTAGTTCTTCTTTGACACTGCGAACTTGTTCTAGTTACGATGGGCCGGCTCACGCGAACCGCTGCTGTTCAGACTCAAGCTAAGGCGGCGTCACCGGGGACACAAGGGCTTCGTTGTCGAAGGTGGAGACACCCGCGCGAGAAGGGAACCAGGTTGATCGAAGTGCTCGCGGTTCCGGCGCGGGCCGTGGGCGGTTTCGTCGAGATGGCGCTCGAGACTTTTCGCAAGGCGTTCCACCGGCCCTTTCAGTTTCGTGAATTCCTCGACCAGACCTGGATGATTGCCCGGGTCTCGCTGGTCCCGACGCTGTTGGTGGCGATCCCGTTCACGGTTCTGGTGGCTTTCACACTGAACATCCTTCTTCGTGAGATCGGCGCCGCCGACCTGTCCGGTGCGGGCACCGCATTCGGAACCATCACCCAGCTCGGACCCGTCGTGACGGTGCTCGTGGTAGCCGGAGCCGGCGCCACGGCAATCTGTGCGGATCTGGGTGCACGCACCATACGCGAGGAAATCGATGCGATGCGGGTGCTGGGCATCGATCCGATTCAGCGGCTGGTGGTGCCGCGGGTGCTGGCGTCGACTTTCGTCGCCCTGCTTCTCAACGGCTTGGTGTCGGCCATCGGTATCGCCGGTGGCTACGTCTTCTCGGTGCTACTGCAAGGCGTCAACCCGGGGGCATTCGTCAGCGGCCTTACCGTCTTGACCCACCTCGGTGAGCTGATTCTCTCCGAGGTCAAGGCATTGCTCTTCGGCGTCGTCGCCGGTCTGGTGGGCTGCTACCGGGGGCTGACGGTCAAGGGGGGTCCCAAGGGCGTCGGGGTGGCGGTCAACGAGACGGTGGTTTATGCGTTCATCTGCCTGTTCGTGATCAACGTGATCATGACGGCGATCGGCGTCCGAGTGCTGGCGCGGTGAATCGGCGGTGAACTGACCGATGAGTTACGACGCAACCCTGCGCATCCGCCGTTTCTTCCATCGGTTCGCCGGCCCGGTCGACAGTTTCGGCGAACAGGCGCTGTTCTACGGCGAGTCGATGCGCTACATCCCGAACGCGCTGACCCGGTACCGCAAAGAAACCATCCGCTTGATCGCTGAAATGACAATGGGCACAGGAGCGTTGGTGCTCATCGGTGGAACCGTCGGTGTCGCAGCATTTCTGACGTTGGCGTCAGGCGGCGTGATCGCGGTGCAGGGCTATGAGTCGTTGGGCAACATCGGAATCGAAGCGTTGACCGGATTCCTGTCGGCGTTCCTGAATGTGCGCATCGTTGCACCGGTCGTCGCCGGAATCGCGCTGGCCGCAACCATCGGCGCAGGCACTACGGCCCAACTGGGCGCGATGCGGGTTGCCGAAGAGATAGACGCCGTCGAGGCGATGGCCGTGCACTCGGTGTCCTACCTGGTGTCGACCCGGCTGATCGCGGGTTTGATCGCGATCGTGCCGTTGTATTCCCTTGCGGTGCTGGCGTCGTTCTTCGCCGCACGCTTCACCACGGTGTTCATCAATGGGCAGTCGGCCGGTCTGTACGACCACTACTTCAACACCTTCCTGATTCCCACCGATCTGCTCTGGTCATTTCTGCAGGCCATCGTGATGTCGATCGGAGTGATGCTGATCCATACCTACTACGGCTACAACGCATCTGGCGGTCCCGTGGGTGTCGGTCTGGCGGTCGGCCAGGCGGTGCGCACCTCGCTGATCGTGGTCGTCGTCATTACTTTGTTCATCTCGCTGGCGGTCTACGGCGCTTCCGGTAATTTCAACCTCTCCGGATGAGCCGGCCGACGATGCAGCGCCCAGAGCGCGCGGTGACTGAAGAACTGGGCAACTAGGAGAAGGGGGGAACAGTGGCAAGCACCGGTGCACAACGCACTCACGTCAGGCTGGCAGCGGCGCTGCTGGCCTTCCTTTTGGCGGCCTGCGTTTTGCTGGTTTACCTTTCCTACACGTCGGCTTTCTCCCCGATCGACACCGTCACCCTCACCACGCCGCGCGCCGGGCTGGAGATGGACCGCGGCAACAAGGTCAAGTACCGCGGCGTCCAGATCGGCAAAGTCGACGACGTCACCTATCAGGGCGAGCAGGCTCAGCTGAGACTGGCCATCGACGGCGGCGCGCTGCACTACATTCCTTCCAACGCCGCTGTCCACATCGCCAGCAGCACCGTGTTCGGTGCCAAGTCGGTGGAATTCATCCCGCCCAAGGCGCCGTCGCCCGCCGCGCTGCGACCCGGTGCACACCTGGCAGTCTCGGCGGTCTCGCTGGAAGTCAACACGCTGTTCCAGTCACTGATCGGATTGCTGCAGAAGATCGATCCGGTCGAGCTGAACGGCACGCTCGGCGCGTTGGCCGAGGGGCTGCGCGGACACGGCAACGACTTGGGTGGCGTGCTCGCAGGCCTGAATACCCTCACGCGGCAGCTCAATCCGAAGTTGCCCGCTCTTCAACAGGACTTCCGCAGGACGGCGAGCGTCGCCAACATCTACGCGGACGCGGCACCCGACTTGGTCACCGTCTTCAACAACACGCCCACCATCGCCAAGACAGTGGTGGATCAGCAGACCAACCTGAACACGAGCTTGTTATCGGCGATCGGGTTGTCTAACAACGCTTATGACACGCTGGCACCCGCCGAGCAGAATCTGATCGACGGGATAAAGCGACTACGCGCCCCACTGAAGGTCGCCGCGGACTACTCGCCGGAATTCGGTTGCCTCTTCGGCGCCATTAACCGCGGTATCCAGGAATTCGCGCCGATTCTGGGTGTCCGTAAGGCCGGGCTGTTCACGTCGTCGAGCTTCATCCTCGGTGCGCCGAGCTACACCTATCCGGAGAGCCTGCCCAGAGTCAACGCCTCCGGTGGCCCCAACTGCCGTGGGCTGCCGGACCTGCCGACCAAGCAGACCGGCGGATCCTGGTACCGGGCACCATTTTTGGTGACCGACAACGCGAACATCCCCTATGAGCCGTTTACCGAGCTACAGGTCGACGCCCCGTCGACGCTGCAGTGGTTGTTCCACGGCGCGTTTGCCGAGCGGGACGACTTCTGATGGACGGCTTCGAATCACAGCGCTCGATCATGGTAAAGGTCGGCATCTTCACCGTCACCATGCTGCTGGTGGCGGTCGGACTGGTGGTGACGTTCGGGGAATTCCGCTTCGGACCGTCGAGCAGCTACCACGCCAACTTCATCGACGCGACACGGCTGAAGGGCGGCCAGAAGGTCCGCATCGCCGGGGTGGCGGTCGGCGCGGTCAAGGAAGTCAAGCTCAACCCGAACAACACCGTGGACGTGGCGTTCAGCGTCGACAAGCGCTACACGCTGTATTCCTCGACGCGCGCGCTGATCCGGTACGAGAACCTGGTCGGTGATCGATTCCTCGAAATCACCTCGGGCCCGGGGGAACTACGCAAATTGGGGCCGGGCGGGACGATCGACCAGCGCCACACTCAGCCTGCGCTGGACCTCGACGCACTACTGGGCGGGCTGCGTCCCGTGCTCAAGGGGCTGGACGCGGACAAGATCAACACCATCAGCAGCTACGTGATCGACCTGCTCCAGGGTCAGGGCGGTGCGCTGTCCAACTTGCTGGCCAACACCAACGCATTCGGCTCGACGCTCGGTGCGCGCGACCACGCGATCGGCGATGTGATCACCAATCTCAACGCTGTGCTGGCCACGGTCGATGCCAAGGGCGCCCAGTTCTCCGACACCATCGACCAATTGCAGAAACTGATCACCGGCCTGGCCGACGGCCGTGACGCGATCGCGGGAGCGATCCAGCCACTGGCCACCACCACATCGGATCTGACTGATCTGCTGCAGCATTCGCGCCGGCCACTGCAAGGCGTACTGGAGAACACCCGCCCGCTGGCCGGCGAGCTCAACGACCGGCTACCCGAGGTGAACAACGACATCGAGCAACTCGGCGAGGACTACCTTCGGCTGTCCGCGCTCGGCGCCTACGGCGCGTACTTCAACATCTACTTCTGCACGGTATCGCTGAAGATCAACGGCCCGGCCGGAAGCGACATCATCATCCCGATGGGTGGCCAGGTGGATCCGAGCAAAGGCAGGTGCGCATTTGTCAACAAATAGCACCCACCGCGACGACCGTGACCCGTTGCGCACTGGGATCTTTGGGGTGGTCCTCATCGTGTGCGTCATCCTGGTCGCGTTCGGCTACGCCAAGTTGCCCTTTTTCCCGCAAGGCCGGCCCTACACCGCCTACTTCGCCGACGCCGGCGGCCTCAATCCCGGCAACGACGTCTACGTGTCGGGCATCAAAGTCGGCAAGGTGCAAGCGGTTACGCTCGCGGGCGACACCGCCAAGGTTGACTTCACGGTGGACCGCCACGTCAATGTCGGGAACGGGTCGCTGGTGGCGATTCGGACCGAGACCATCCTGGGGCAACGCGCGGTCGGGGTGACGCCGGCTGGATCGGGGATCGCGACCACGATCCCGCTGAGCCGCACGACGACGCCGTACGCTCTGGGATCGGCGCTGGAAGACTTGGGCCACAACGCCGGTGACTTGGACAAGGTTCAGTTCGAGAAGTCGCTGAAGGTACTGACCGACGCCCTACACGACGCCACGCCGCAACTGCGTGGGGCGCTGGACGGCATCACCTCGTTGTCACGCACCCTGAACACCCGCGACGACGCCCTGGAAAAGCTTCTGGCGCACGCCAAGTCAGTGACCGGGGTGCTCGCCGAGCGAGCGGGGCAGGTCAACAAGCTGATCGTCGACGGCAACCAGCTGTTCGCCGCACTCGATGCGCGCCGCGCCGCGCTGGCGGAACTGATCTCCGGGATCGACGATGTCTCGGCGCAACTGTCCGGCTTCGTCGCCGATAACCGCAAGGAGTTCGGCCCGGCGCTGAGCAAGCTCAACACCGTGCTGGACGATTTGAACGAACGGCGCGACTACATCAGCGAAGCGCTAAAACGGTTGCCGGCATACGCGACAACGCTCGGTGAGGTGGTCGCCTCCGGACCTGGATTCAACGTGAACGTCTACGGCGTGATTCCGGCACCGATCGTCGGGATGATGTTCGACACTGTATTCCAGCCTGGCAAACTGCCGAACACTTTCGCGGACTACCTACGCGGGATGGTGCAGGAGCGCTGGAAATTGAGGCCGCAGTCGCCATGACCCTTTCCTCCGCTATCCGGGGCCGCCGTCGTGGCGTGCGGCTGGCTTTGGCTGTGCTGCTTGCGTTTTCCCTCGCGGTGGGCGCCTACCTGGTCTGGCCGACTCGCGGTGGCAACAAGATCGTCGGCTACTTCACCTCCGCGGTCGGGTTGTATCCCGGTGATCAGATCCGCATCGTCGGCGTGCCGGTCGGGACGATCGATTCCATCGAACCGCGCGCCGAAGACGTCAAGATCACCATGTCGGTGAATCGTGGCGTCAAGGTGCCCGCGGACGCTCGCGCCATCGTCATGTCACCCAACTTGGTTGCAGCGCGGTTCATCCAGCTCGCTCCGGCGTACACCAGCGGGCCGGCGCTGCCCGACGGGGCAGCCATCGCGCTGGCTCGGACCGCGGTACCGGTGGAGTGGGACGAGGTCAAAGAATCGCTGACGGATCTGGCCAAGCAGCTCAGTCCGGCGGCCGGTCAGCTGCAGGGCCCGTTGGGAAAGGCGATCAACCAGGCCGCCGACACGTTCAGCGGCAACGGCGATTCGTTCCGATCCTCGCTGCGTGAGCTGTCCCAAGCCGCCGGCCGGCTGGGGGATTCGCGTACCGACATCTTCGGCACGGTGAAAAATCTGCAGATCCTTATCGACGCGTTGTCGGCGAGCAACGAGCAGATCGTGTCGTTCGCCGGACATGTGGCTTCGGTGTCGCAGGTCCTCGCCAAGAGCTCCACCCATCTTGACAACACCCTGGGCGCGCTGAACCAGGCGCTTTTCGACGTCAAAGGGTTTCTGCAGCAGAACAACTCGACCCTGATCGGCACGGTCAACAAACTGACCGACCTCACCCAGGTGTTGAGCGACCAGAGCGAGGACATCGAGCAGGTGCTGCATGTGGCCGGCCCCGGTATCGCGAACTTCTACAACATCTACGACCCCGCCCAGGGAACGTTGAACGGTCTGATCTCGATTCCCGAGTTCGCCAACCCGGTCCAATTCATTTGTGGTGGCTCGTTCGACACGGTGGCGGGTCTGTCCGGTCCGGACTACTACAAGCGCGCCGAGATCTGCCGTGAGCGGTTGGGGCCGCCGTTGCGCCGGCTGACCTTCAACTACCCGCCGATCATGTTCCACCCGCTCAACATGATCACCGCCTACAAAGGCCAGATCATCTACGACACTCCGGAAACGCAGGCCAAGTCGCAGACACCCATCCCGGACCTGCACTGGATACCGGCGCCCGGCGCCCATCCGCCCAACCCGACGGACCTGCAGGCGCTGATGGTTCCGCAGACATCGACCAATGGTCAGGCGCCGCCTCCGGGCGCGCCCGCCACGGCACCGAGCCCGTTCGGACCACGGCCGGGTCCTGCCCCGGCGCCACCGTTGCCGTTGCCGGCCGAGCAGGGGGCCGGGCGATGAGGCGAATTTTGGTGCGTGGCAGCGTTCTACTGGCAGGAAGTTCACTGCTGGCGGGTTGCCAGTTCGGCGGGTTGAACTCGATAGCCCTGCCGGGCACCGCCGGTCACGGTCCGGGCTCGTACTCGATCACCGTCGACCTGGCCGATGTGGCGACGCTGCCGCAGAACTCGCCCGTCATGGTCGATGACGTCACGGTCGGCAGCGTCTCGGGTATCGACGCGATGCAGCGCAGCGACGGAACTTTCTACGCGGCGGTCAAGCTGGCGCTCGACCGCAATGTGGTGTTGCCGGCCAACTCGATCGCCCGGGTGGCGCAGACCTCGCTGCTGGGTTCCCAACACGTCGAGTTGGCGGCTCCGCCCAACCAGCCGGGGGTGGGCAGGCTGGTCGACGGTTCGGCCATTCAAGAAGCACGGACCAGCCGCTTCCCGACCACCGAGGAAGTGTTCTCCGCGCTCGGCGTGGTCGTCAACAAGGGCAATCTCGGCGCGCTGCAAGAGATCACCGACGAGACCTATCAGGCGGTCGTCGGCCGCGAAGGCCAGTTCACGAACTTGGTGCCACAGCTGGCCGAGCTCACGGCCGGCTTGACCAACCAGGTCAACGACATTGTTGCCGCCATCGACGGACTGGACCGGTTCTCGACAATCCTGGCCGACAACAAGGACAGCCTCGGTCGGACGCTGGAAACACTTCCCGAGGCACTACGGGTACTCAACAAGAACCGGGACAAGATCGTCGAGGCGTTCGGTGCGCTGAGGAAGGTGACAACCGTTGCTGCGCATATACTTTCGCAAACGAAGGTGGATTTCGCCGCGGACCTCAAAGACATCTACGCCAACGTCAAAGCGCTGGCCGACAACCGGAAGAACTTCGTCACATCGATGCAGTTGTTGCTGACGTTCCCGTTCCCGAACTTCGGAATCAAGCAGGCGGTGCGCGGCGACTACCTCAACGTGTTCACCACCTTCGACCTCACTGTCCGCCGACTGGGGGAGACGTTCTTCACCACGTCCTGGCCGCTCGACCCGAACATGTTGCACATGAAGGACATCCTCAATCCGCCGGACTTCCTGCTGGGTGAAATGGCCAATCTCTCGGGGCAGGCCGCGGATCCGTTCAAGATCCCACCGGGCACGCCAGCAGGGAACAACTGATGTTGGATCGGCTGACTCGCGTCCAACTGGCCATCTTCGCGGTGGTCACGGTGATCACCGTTGTCGTCATGGCTGTCTTCTACCTACGGTTGCCTGCCGCGCTGGGTATCGGCACCTACCGGGTGACGGCCAATTTCGTCGCCGGCGGCGGGCTCTACAAGAACGCCAACGTCACCTACCGCGGAGTCGCGGTGGGCCGGGTCGAGGCGGTGGGACTCTCCTCCGACGGTGTCGACGCGGTGATGCGACTGAACAGCGGCACCGTCGTCCCGTCGAACGTCACCGCCTCGGTGAAGAGCGTCTCGGCCATCGGGGAGCAGTACATCGACCTGGTACCGCCCCAACATGCCGCGACAAGCAAGCTGCACAACGGATCCCGCATCGACCGGGCAAACACCGTGATCGGTGTGGACATCGCGACGTTGCTGCATCAGTCCGAGACGCTGGTCAACAGCGTCGCCGACACCAGGCTGCGCGAGCTGTTGGGGGAAACCTTCAAAGCGTTCAACGGGTCCGGGCCCGAGTTGGCCAGGCTGCTCGAATCGTCCCGCCTGCTGGTGGAGCAGGCCAATGCCGACTTCCCGCATACCTCGGATCTGATCGATCAGGTGGGCCCCTTCCTGCAGTCCCAGATCCGCTCCGGCAACGACATCAGGTCGTTGTCCGACGGTCTGGCGAAGTTCACTTCTGAGGTGCGCCAGGCTGATCCGCAGTTGCGGACCTTGCTCTCGGTCGTGCCGCCGGCGGTCGATCAGGCCAACACGGCGTTCTCCGGTATCCGCCCGTCGTTTCCGATGCTGGCGGCTAACCTGGCCAATCTGGGCAGAGTCGGCGTGATCTATCACAAATCGATCGAGCAGTTGCTGGTGGTGTTGCCGGCCCTGTTCGCTGCGATCATCACCGCGGCCAACGGCGAACCGCAGGACGAGGGCGCCAAGCTCGACTTCAAGGTCAACGTCGACCCGCCGCCGTGCACCACCGGATTCGTTCCGCCACCGCTGATTCGGACCCCGGCTGACGAGACGCTGCGGGAGCTCCCGACCGACATGTACTGCAAGACGGCTCAGAACGATGCGGCAGCGGTCCGCGGCGCGCGCAACTACCCGTGCCAGGAGTTCCCCGGCAAGCGGGCACCGACTGTTGCACTGTGCCGCGACCCCAAAGGCTATGTGCCAATCGGGACGAACCCGTGGCGCGGACCACCGATTCCATACGGAACACCGATGACCAACGGGCTGAACATCCTGCCGCCCAACAAGTACCCCTTCATTCCGCCGGGTAATGACCCGGATCCGGGAACACCGGTAGCCGGGCCGCTTCCGCCCGGCGCGATCGAAGGTCCCGGTCCGGCGCCGCACCAGCCGTTCCCGACTGCGCCGCCACCCAACACCGGAGGGACGGACGGCCGGCAGGCGTGGATCCCGCCGTCGCCATACCCGCCGCAAAATCCGGCGATACCGTTCCCCAAAGCTGTTCCCGCGCCGCCACCCCCGGTGGGATTGCCCGGAGCGCCCTACCCGC
>JAVHWH010000222.1:0-3173 GCA_032159915.1 Mycobacterium sp. | reverse complement strand
GTTGCAGACCGTGGAGGCACCTGCCTAAGCCGGAGATGCAGACGGTCGCGTTTGTGCCGGAGGCCCCCCGGAGGCACCTTTTACTATAGCTTGGGAGTGTCCATTCACGGGTGGGCCTGAGCTGGGGTTTGTCGTGTGACGGCGTGGCGTCTTGATCTTTCCACCGGGGTGTTGATCATGGTGGGGTGCCCGGTGGTCGACGTCCGTCCTATGCGGAGCTTGCCGCTGAAGTGGTCGAGCTTCGTGCGCTGTTGGAACGGTTGATGGCGCGACTGGACGCGGTGGAGGCGGAGAACGCCGAGCTGCGTCGGTGCCTCGGGAGGGACTCGACGAACTCGTCTTCGCCGCCGTCGAAGGATTCGATCGCGGCGAAGGCGAAGCGGCGAGCGGATCGTTCGTCGCGGGTGCGCTCGAAGGACCGCGAGCCGGGTGGCCAGCCCGGACGTAAGGGCAGCGGACTGGGACCGACACCGGACCCGGACCGTACCCAGCGGGTGGACCCGCCGGCCGAGTGCCGGGACTGTCGTGCCGACCTGTCGGGCGCGGTGGAGTTGCCGGATGGGTGGGCGCAGGTGTGGGACGTGCTACCGGCGGTGCTGGAGCGCACGCATTTTCTGCTGCCGCGCCGCCGCTGTGGCGGCTGCGGGACCACCACGACCGCGCAACCGCCGTTCGGGCGGGCCGGCACCGTTTCCTACGGGCCGAACCTCAACGCCGCCGCGGTTCTGCTGGGCAGTGTGGGCAACGTGCCGGTGGAGCGCACCGCGATGCTGATCCACGCGCTGCTCGGCGTCGAGGTCTCCACCGGATTCGTCGCGCGCGCCGCCCAGCGCCTGGCCGACAAGCTCTACGCGGCGGGATTCGACGAGGCAATGAAGGCCGCGCTGCGCGGGGAAGATGTGCTCTGCGGCGATGAAAGCCCGGTCAACGTGCTCGGCAACGACGTCGATGAAGCCACCGGCGAGGAGGTGGCCGGTGCGCCGCACGCGGTCACGCTGCGCACCCCCGACGCCCGGCTGATCTGGTACGCCGCGATGCCCTCGCGCTCCAAGACCTCCATCGCCGACCTCGGCGTCCTCGACAACTGGCACGGCTACCTGGTGCGTGACGACTACGCCGGCTGGCACCAGTTCGACCCGCACCTGGCCGGGGTGCAGCAATGCGCCGCTCACCTCATCCGCCACTGCAAGGGCGTGGCCGAACTACACCCGGACTGGCAGAAATGGGCCACCACGATCATCGGCGTGCTACGGGACGCGGCCACGGCCGTCGAGGCGGCCCGCGCCAGCGGCGCCGACCAACTCGACCCCGAGCTGCTGGCCGAGTTGCGGGCTAACTACGACAAGGCCGTCGACTGGGGCATCACTACCAACCGCCACCGCGACTGGCACAAGGGCAAGCACCCCGGATACACCCTCGCCCAGCGGCTCAAGGACAAGGCCGACCAAGTCTGGCTGTTCACAAAGAACTTCAAAATCCCATGGACGAACAACGCCTCGGAACAGGCACTTAAGAGCCCCAAGCGGCATCAAGCCGTCTCAGGGTACTGGCACAGCACCGACACCCTCCGCGACGACCTGCGCGTGCGCTCCTACCTCGCCACCACCCGTGGCCATAGCATCCACCCCAGCGACGCCATCCGTGACGCCCTCACCGGCAACCCCTGGCTCCCCGCCGCGATCACAGCATGACTCCATCATGGGAACTCACCGTGAATGGACACCTCCATAGGGGACAATGCGGATGATCTCTGTCTGTCCGCAGCTTGTCCGCAAGACGTCCGCAGAGGGTTAACGGTGGCCAACGCTGCCAAACGGGAAAAAGGCAGATCAGACCGGGTCTGACGACGTTAGCGCAGGCCGGAAAACTCCATGATGCAGTCGTAGAAGAACCGCACGTTCCCCGACCCTCACCCTCTGAATTGGAAAACACAATTGTAATGGTCCTTCGGTACACCCCCCGATCCGGATGAGTCGAACGGCGCCAGCTGGAAATGTCATGGCGCTCTCGCCCTGCCAGCCGAGCCGAGTTAGCGGCTGCGGTGACGCTGCACTGCGGCGGTGTTGGGGTAGCGAAGCGTGCAGTACCGACGGCGGCCGTTGCGCGAGGTGTCGACAAAGGCGGTGGTGCAGCCAACACGGGCGCAGCGACCGAGCCGGTTGCTGGCGGCGAAGCAGGTCACGTATGCAAGCCCTGCGGCGGTGATGGCTTACACCCGAGAGACCAGGTCGTCTAGGGAGCGGTGATGCATGTGCGGCCGGTGACCGTCGTGGACAGCGATGGAGGGCTTGCTGGCCGCTACGGCGAGCAGCTTGTGCACCAGCTGGCACTGCTCGTAGACGTGGCGGCACCGAAGCACAGGGCGAGGCGCGCGGCCCATCTGAGCAACCGCCTGCCCCTTGGTCGGGGAGTGGGGTCCGGATTGGCAATGCCGCGTGCGCGCAGCACAGCGTGGTTGGCGCGGCCGGGCTGCTCCTCATCCGAATCAACAGCTTGCAGTTGGTATCTGCAGTGGCGAAGGACTTCTTCTTGACCTACTTCCGCGCGATTTCCAGAATCCCGATCGGTGTCGCTCAAGCCTGGAACTGCTTGGCCCGCTCGGGCTATGTTCTCCTCAACCGACGCGTCGGCGAACTATTCGGCGATTGGAGCGGCCTGGCGCTAGCCTTGATCGCTGGCGCTGTCGTTCTCACTCCGATAGCGGCTATCACTAGCGGCGAGCAACTGACACATTGCGACGTCCTCAACCGCGACCTTCGCAGCCCTGTGCGTCCCGCCGACCGCCAGATCGGCTAAGTGTCAGCTGGCCCGTCAGGACGCCTTCAGTGTCAGCTGCGGCGGAGGCGGCTCGCGGTCTTTGATCGACGTCGCGTACCGGTCGACGTATTCTTGTCCGGACAGCTCCATCAAGCAGTACATGATCTCGTCGACCATGGATCGTTCGACAAATCGGTCACCGGCCAGGCCCGCGTAGCGAGAGAAATCCAGCGGTGCACCGAAGCGTATTTGTACGGGATGCGGTCGCCACATTTTTTTGCCGATAGGGCTGACTTTGTCCGTGCCGACCATCACCACCGGGATCACCGGGACACCGGCCTCCAACGCCATCCGCGCGACGCCTGTCTTGCCTTTGTACAACCGGCCGTCCGGAGAGCGAGTTCCTTCTGGATAGA
>JAVHWH010000204.1:0-3943 GCA_032159915.1 Mycobacterium sp. | reverse complement strand
GGGCAGCTACTCGGTGTTCGCCGGCGTCGGTGAGCGCACGCGCGAGGGCAACGACCTGTTCCACGAGCTCAAGGAAGCCAAGCTGTTCGATGGCTCCTCGGTGCTCTCGAAGACCGCGCTCGTGTTCGGCCAGATGAACGAGCCGCCCGGTGCACGCCAGCGCGTCGCGCTGTCGGCGCTCACGGTCGCCGAGTACTTCCGCGACGAGGAGAAGCAGGACCTCCTGCTGTTCGTCGACAACATCTTCCGGTTCACCCAGGCGGGTTCCGAGGTGTCGGCTCTCCTCGGCCGCATCCCGAGCGCCGTCGGTTATCAGCCGACGCTGTCGACCGAGATGGGCGGTCTCCAGGAGCGCATCACCTCGACCAAGAAGGGCTCGATCACCTCGGTTCAAGCGATTTACGTGCCGGCAGACGACTACACCGACCCGGCACCGGCGACGACGTTCGCACACTTGGACGCTACCACCGAGCTGTCGCGAAACGTGTTCTCCAAGGGCATCTTCCCGGCGGTGGACCCCCTGGCGTCCAGCTCGACCATCCTTGACCCCGCGATCGTCGGCGACGAGCACTACCGGGTGGCGCAGGAAGTGATCCGAATCCTGCAGCGCTACAAGGACCTTCAGGACATCATCGCGATTCTGGGTATCGACGAGCTGTCCGAGGAAGACAAGCAGCAGGTTAACCGGGCGCGCCGCATCGAGCGGTTCCTCTCACAGAACATGATGGCGGCCGAGCAGTTCACCGGCCAACCGGGATCGACCGTCCCGCTCAAGGAAACCATCGAGGCGTTCGACAAGCTGGCCAAGGGCGACTTCGACCACATCCCCGAGCAGGCCTTCTTCCTCATCGGTGGCCTGGACGACCTGGCCAAGAAGGCCGAAAGCTTCGGCGCCAAGCTGTGATGTGTCGGTGGCGGCGGCGGATGAGCGTGGAAGGGCAGGTGTGAGATGGCCGTGCTGAACGTCGAGATCGTTGCCGTCGACCGCAAGATCTGGTCCGGCGAGGCGACGTTCCTCTTCACGCGCACCACGGTGGGGGAGATCGGGATTCTGCCCAGTCACATCCCCCTGGTTGCGCAACTGGTCGACGACGCCATGGTTCGTGTCGAGCGCGAGGGCGAGGATGACCTTCGGGTCGCCATTGAAGGCGGCTTTTTGTCGGTCACTGAGGAAAGCGTCAGCATCCTGGCCGAGTTCGCGAAGTTCGAGTCGGAGATCGACGAGTCTGCGGCCAGGGAAGACTCGGAGTCAGACGACCCTCGCATTGCTGCACGGGGGCGCGGCAGACTTCGCGCTGTCGGCGCGCTCGACTGACGGATCGCGGCAATGAGCGCGCTCATGATTGTCATGGTCGTGCTCGTCGCTGTGTTGGGGCTCGCGGTCCTCGCACTGAGCTATCGGATGTGGAAGCTGCGCCAGGGTGGGACAGCGGCGATCATGCGGGACATTCCCGCGGTCGGTGGCCAGGGCTGGCGCCACGGCGTAATCCGTTATCGCGGAGGCGATGCCGCGTTCTACCGCCTGTCGAGTGTCCGACTGTGGCCGGACCGGCAGCTCAACAGACGCGGAGTCGAACTCGTCTCGCGGCGTCCTCCGCGGGGCGACGAGTTCGACATCATGACCGAAGAGATCATCGTGCTCGAACTCCGCGATACCACCCAGCGCAGGGCTGACTACGAAATCGCTTTGGACCGCGGCGCATTGACCGCCTTCCAGTCGTGGCTGGAATCACGTCCCTCGCCACGTGCGCGGCGTCGCAGCACCTGAGGTGACGGTTATCGGCTAGTGCGGCCGTCCGCCGCCAGGTTGCCAGAGCACGTCGCCGCCGACGTTGACCGCCCGGCACAAGATGAACAGCAGGTCCGACAGCCGGTTCAGGTACTTCGCGGGCAGCGGGCTGACGTCGGTCGGGTGCTGTTCGATCGCAGCCCAGGCCGAACGCTCAGCCCGTCGCGCCACCGTGCGGGCGACGTGCAGCAGGGCCGAGAGCGGCGAACCGCCAGGCAGCACAAAGGATTTCAGTGGAGGCAGACTTGCGTTGAACTCGTCGCACCAGGTTTCGAGTCGGTCGACGTAGTCCTGCGTGATGCGCAGCGGAGGATGCTCCGGGTTCTGCACGACCGGCGTGGCGAGATCCGCGCCGGCGTCGAACAGGTCGTTCTGGATCTGTCGCAGCACGTCTGCTACCTGTTGCTCCGGCGCGCCCAGGGCGATTGCAGTGCCGATCGCCGCGTTGGCCTCGTCGCAGTCGGCGTATGCCACCAATCGCGTGTCGTTCTTCGATACCCGGGAGAAGTCACTCAACCCGGTCGTTCCGTCGTCGCCGGTTCGGGTATAGATGCGGGTCAGATGTACTGCCATGAAGAAAAGCTACCCGTCCGACTGACCTAGCCGACTGACAGGTCGGTACGGCTTCACTAAACTGACCCGCGTGGCCGAGCATTTCGTGGTGACCGGCGGCAGTCGGTTGTCGGGCGAAGTCGCTGTCGGAGGAGCCAAAAACAGCGTTCTCAAGCTGATGGCCGCCGCACTGCTGGCCGAAGGCACCAGCACAATCACCAACTGTCCCGACATTCTCGACGTGCCGTTGATGGCCGAGGTGTTGAGAGGCTTGGGTGCCAACGTCGAACTGGACGGGGCGACGGTACGCATCACCTCGCCCGACGAGCCGAAATACGACGCCGACTTCGCGGCGGTGCGCCAGTTCCGGGCCTCGGTCTGCGTGCTCGGGCCGTTGGTGGGGCGATGCAAGCGCGCCAAAGTCGCGCTGCCGGGGGGTGACGCCATCGGGTCGCGGCCGTTGGACATGCACCAGGCCGGCCTGCGCCAGCTCGGCGCCGTCTGCAACATCGAGCACGGCTGTGTCGTCGCGCATGCCGATTCCCTGCACGGCGCGGAGATCCAGCTCGAGTTCCCCTCGGTCGGAGCGACCGAGAACATCCTGATGGCCGCGGTGCTGGCCGAGGGCGTCACGACGATTCACAATGCGGCGCGTGAGCCGGACGTGGTCGACCTGTGCACGATGTTGAACCAGATGGGCGCCCACGTCGAAGGCGCGGGCTCGCCGACGATGACGATCACCGGTGTACCGCGGATGTACCCGACGGAGCATCGCGTGATCGGCGATCGGATAGTGGCCGCCACCTGGGGTATCGCCGCGGCGATGACCCGCGGCGACGTGACGGTGACCGGCGTCGATCCGGCACACCTGCAGGTGGTGCTGCACAAGCTGCACGACGCCGGAGCCACGGTCACCCAGACCAACGACAGTTTCCGGATCACCCAGTACGAGCGTCCGAAGGCCGTCAACGTCGCAACGTTGCCGTTCCCCGGTTTCCCGACAGATCTGCAGCCGATGGCGATCGCGCTGTCGTCGATCGCCGACGGCACCTCGATGATCACCGAGAACGTTTTCGAGGCGCGGTTCCGGTTTGTCGAGGAGATGATCCGCCTGGGTGCCGATGCCCGCACCGACGGTCATCACGCCGTCGTTCGAGGGCTCCCTCAACTGTCGAGTGCCCCCGTGTGGTCATCAGACATCCGGGCCGGCGCCGGATTGGTACTTGCCGGCCTGGTCGCCGATGGGGACACCGAGGTGCACGACGTCTTTCACATCGACCGGGGATACCCGCTGTTCGTGGAGAACCTGGCCAGTCTCGGCGCTGAGATCGAGAGAGTAGAATAGGTCGGTAAGTACGGCGCACGCCTGCTGAATCGAGCAGAGGGTGCAGATTGACGGCGCTTCTGCGATGGAGTACAGTAGCAGGGTTGCCCGAAAACGGGTGTTGTTTGAGAACTCAATAGTGTGTTTGGTGTTTTGTTTGTTGTTGTTTTTTTGACTGCATTCCACACCCCCCGTGTGTGGGTGTAGTCGCTTTTATTTTGATGCCAGTTCATGGTGTCTTTTTGTTAGATCAGATTTTCTCTGATTGTGAATTCACC